>CAYPLR010000020.1:0-32940 GCA_964411675.1 uncultured Bacteroidales bacterium | reverse complement strand
AGTGAGCATATTAATTTCACAGGCATCTTTAAGAGGAACAAAACAAGTAAGTTTTGCGTTTAAGTTATTCTTTGTACTATTAAATATAGAATAACCCAAACCGTGATGACATTCATAGCTATCCAGTTTTGTTTTTAATGGTAAGAATCCAGGATTCCAAATGGTATCATGATCATTAATATAATAGTATCTACCCCCATTATCTCTAGGAACACTATTGTATCTGAATCTAGTGATTCTCCTTAACATAGCATCTTTATAGAAAGAGTAACCTCCACAAGTATTACTAATAATAGAAAAGAAGTCACCTTGACCGAAATAGTTGATCCAAGGTAATGGAGTATTATAATTTGTTATCACATACTCTCTATTTTGATCATCGAAATGTCCAAACCTCATAAAAATCATCTCCACGTCTTTTAAAATTTCCTTAAACGTTTAAGGATATCGACATCATTATATCATGTTTTTCGCTAAAATCAACATAAAAAAATATTAAATTAATTTATAAAAAAGTATTGACAAACTGAAAACGTTTTAATATAATATAATCGCGTAAACGTTTAAGTTAAAGAAAATTAGATTTTAGCTTAATTGTTTCTAAGAGGCAGCCCTCAAAAACTAATTAAAAGGAGAGAAAAAAATGAGCAAATTATTCAAAAGATTTATGGCTGTTGCTTTGGTCGTTGTTTTAGCATTCGTCTTTGTTGGATGTGGAAACGGAAAAAAAGCAGATTTAAACGATGGTGGATCTGTATTCCATATTTATGCATGGAACACTGAATTCCAAGGATTTTTCAACAAGTATGTATCTGATGAAAAGAAGAACGATCCTAGTATCGAAACTTATCATCTAGATGGTATTCCAGTAAAATGGACGATTACTACTTCTGACAATGGTGCTTATCAAAATGCATTAGACATGGCACTAAGAGAAAACGGAACAGCAAATGAAGAAAATAAAGTAGATATGTTCTTAGCAGAAGCTGACTATATCTTAAAATATGTTAACACTTCTTTAACAAAAGATATTGAGACTATTGGAGTTGATGATTTTTCTCAAGCTTACCAATATACAGTAGATATTGCTACAGATAGAGCTAATGTTATTAAAGCTGCATCATTCCAATGCTGTCCTGCTGGTATGGTTTATAGACGTTCTATCGCTCAAGAAGTTTTAGGTAAGTCTGAACCTGCTGAGGTTCAACCATTAGTTGATTCATGGGCTAAATTTGAAGCTGTTGCTGCTCAAATGAAAGCAAAAGGTTACTATATGACAGGTTCATATGCTGATACTTATAGAGTATTCTCTAACAATGCTGACAAAGCATGGGTTGATGAAAATAAGAATGTTCAAATCCCTACTCCAGTTAATACTTGGATGACACAAGCTGAAAAGTTTGTAAAAGAAGGCTATACTAAGACTGAAGGCGTTTGGGATGGCGGTAAGACAATCGAATTTGCAGAAGGTGGAAAAGTTTTCTGTACATTTGGCCCTGCTTGGTATTATAATTTCTGTATGGGTCCTGCAATGGGAACAGGTGATAACCACGAAGGTGGAACTTATGGCGATTGGGCTCTAGTTGCTGGTCCTCAAGCTTATTTCTGGGGTGGAACTTGGTTATTATGCCCTAGTGCTGGATCTAATGATTCTTTAGTTTCTAAGACAATGAATGCATTCTTAACTGACGAAGAAGTTATTGAAAAGTTAGTCAAAGACGATTCACAATTTTCTAATAATAAGAAAGTTAATGCAAAAGTTGCTGCTGACTATGAAGCAGAAGGAAAAGGCAATGGATTACTAAAGGGTCAAAATGACACTAAAGTTTGGGTTGACATGGCAGATAATATTCAAGTAAAGTATAGTACAATTTATGATCAACAATGTAATGAAGGATTACAAACTGCATTTGTAAAATTCTTAAAGAATGATGAAGAAATCAACACAAAAGCAAAAGCTTTAGCTGACTTCTTTGCTGATTTACAAAAAGCATTCCCTAATTTAGTTGTTCCTAAATAAGACTAAAGTTAAGTGTTTAAGCCATGGATTTAAAAACCATGGCTTTTATTAAAAAATGAGTGGAGGTTTTTTAATGAAAAAAGACAAAAATAAAAAAAGTCCAAGCTATGCTAAATGGGGCTATATATTTGTAGCATCATTCTTCATAGTATATTTAATATTTACTTTTATTCCACAAGTATTAACGATATATGATTCATTTTTTGATTATTCAGATATTGTTGGTACTTTAGAGAACATAGTCTATTTTTGTGGATTTAAAAATTACAAAATGCTATTCTCTGTCAATATGCGTGGAGAGATTGAATTATTAAGATGCTTAGGTAATACCATTGTTATTTGGGTCATAGGGGCTATTCCCCAAATGCTATTTGGGTTACTTTTAGCTTTAATATTCACTAGTACTAAATTAAGATTGAAAGGACAAGGATTTTTCAAGACTGTATTCTATATGCCTAACCTAATTATGGCTGCAGCTTTTGCATCTTTGATTCTTGCTTTGTTTGGTACGATAGGTCCATTTCATACATTGTTTGTTGAAAACGGATGGATTGCACAAACATTCGATTTTATTTCGGACAAGACATGGGCAAGAATTCTAATAGCATTTATGAATTTTCTAATGTGGTTTGGTAATACTACTATCCTTCTAATGGCTGGAATTCAAGGTATTGATGATAGTGTATTTGAATCTGCAAAGATTGATGGTGCAAGTTCATCTCATGTTTTATGGGATATTACTTTACCATTATTAAAACCAATCTCGGTTTATGTACTAGTTACATCCATGATTGGTGGTCTACAAATGTTCGACGTAGCCCAAGTATTAACAGGAAAAGCTAAAAACAATAGTACGAGAACGATAGTTATGTTAATTAATGATTACTTAGTTAATGGAAATTATGGACATGCAGGAGCTGTATCAGTAATATTGTTCATTATTACTGCTGTTCTTTCTATTTTTGTCTTTAAGAGTATAAATAGGAAAGGAGACGAAAAATAATGAATAAAGCAATCAGAAATAAAGTTGTTACAGATTTTAAAAAAGAAAATCGTAAAGCTGTTATAAAATTTGTTATTTTAAAAACTTTATCTTATATCTTTTTGTGTTTTGTTGCTGTCATGTGTATATTTTTCTTCTACTTATTATTAGTTAATACGACTAGAGCAAACAATGCTTTGCAAGGTGGTAAATTTTCGTTAATGTTAAGTGAGTTTTTTAATCAAAACTTAAGAAATCTTTTTACAAAGTTTAAAACCGACTTTGATGCATTGAAGGGCTTTCGAGCAAGTTTTGTTATTGCATTTGGTTCTGCTTTATTAACATGCTATTTTTCTGCTTTAACTGCATATGGTATTTATGCTTATGACTTTAAAGGCAAAAAACTAATGGAAGTATTTATTCTTGCAATCATGATGATTCCTACACAATTAGCATCAGTAGGTTTCTTTCAATTAGCAAGCCATTTTAGTTTAAAGAACAGATGGTGGTTATTGATTTTACCATCTATTGCTGCTCCATCAATATTCTTCTATATGATTCAATACTTAAGGGCTACTTTACCAAAGGATTTGATTGAATCATCAAGAATCGATGGATCAAATGAATTTATGACATTTAATAGAATCGTTGTTCCAATTATGAAACCTGCAATTGCAGTCCAAATGATTTTTTCATTTGTTGGTTCTTGGAATAATTTATATATGCCATCATTATTGTTATCTGATACGAATAAGAAAACTTTACCAGTAATGATTAATGCTTTACAACATACATCATGGGGTAATATTGACCTGGGTTGTGTTTATATGGCTATTTTCTTATCGATCTTACCAGTTGTTATTATATATTTATTCTTATCTAAATTTATTATTAAAGGTGTTACAGCCGGATCCGTTAAGGGTTAAGAAAGGAAAATTATGGCAGATGTAGTTTTAAAACATGTTGAAAAAACATATCCTTATGTAGAAAAGAAGAGCAAAAGATATAAAAAATCTTTGAATAATAAAGCCGAAGAAACAGTTAAGAAGACTAATCTTCAAATAACTGAAAATGGTGTTTTAGCAGTTCAAGATTTTAATATTGAGATTAAAGATGGTGAGTTCATCGTTCTTGTCGGTCCTTCTGGCTGTGGTAAATCAACAACCTTAAGAATGATTGCTGGATTAGAAGAAATAACGGCTGGTGAACTATTTATTGATGGAAAGTTATGTAATGCTGTCGAACCAAAGGATAGAGATATTGCAATGGTTTTCCAAAGCTATGCTTTATATCCTCATATGACTGTTTATGATAATATTGCATATCCGTTAAAATTTGTAAAATACAAAGATCCGTTACCTGATAAACCTGATAATGTTCGCCATTTAAAACCAAAAGAAATTGAAGAAAGAGTACTTGCTGCTACTAAACTATTAGATATTGAAGACTTATTAGATAGAAAACCAAAAAATCTATCTGGAGGACAACGTCAAAGAGTTGCAATTGGTAGAGCTATTGTAAGAAATCCCAAGGTTTTATTAATGGATGAACCATTATCAAATTTAGATGCTAAATTGCGTAATCAAATGAGAGCAGAAATTATTAATTTACGTGAAAAGATTAAGACAACATTTATTTATGTAACTCATGATCAAATAGAAGCCATGACTTTAGGGGATAGAATAGTCATAATGAAGGATGGTATTATCCACCAAATCGATACTCCTCAGGATGTTTATGAACACCCAAGCAACTTATTTGTTTCTGGATTCATTGGAAGTCCTAGAACGAATTATTTTGATGCGGATTTGTTGTTCGAAGATGGAAAGTACAAGGTTGTTTTAGAAAATGGGTATTCTATAATTCCATGTGAAGAAAAACAAGAAAGATTACGTAATCATAGTGTTGAAGCACAAAGAATTACTTTAGGTGTAAGACCTGAACATATTTCTATAGGAGAAGAAGGCATTGAATGTAGGGTTCATGTATCTGAATTAATGGGTGCATCAAGTCATATTCACGCTGAAATCATTGGGGATAAGTATAGTTCTAGTAAAGATGAAGTCCAAAAGGACATTATTGCTATTATACAAAATAATGGTACCTACATAAACTATGTAGGTAAGACATTAAAATTTGGATTTAATGGAAATGTTGTTCATTTGTTTAATAAAGAAACTGAGAAGAATCTTGAATTTTAGTTCATAGTATTTTATAATGATAGAAGTAGGAGAAAATCGATGGTTACCATAAAGGACATAGCACTGAAATGTGGATTATCTATAGCATCAGTTAGTAAAGCACTTAGTGGTAAAGCAACTGATATTAATCCAAAGACAATTGAACATGTACAAAGCGTTGCAAAAGAAATGGGTTACATTCCTAATGCTTCTGCTCGTGTACTAAAAACGAATCATTCATATAGTATTGGTGTATTATTTGAGGATAAAACGCAATCTGGTATTCAACATGAATATTTCTCTGGAATTCTTTCAGCAATTAAAGATGGGTGTGAAGCAAATGGATATGATATTACCTTCATATCTCACCATATCGGTGCTCGTAACCTAACATACTATGAGCATACTAGGTTTAGAAATTGTGATGGAGTTATTATTGCGAATGCAGATTTCACCAATCCTGAAATAAGCTATTTAGTAGAAAGTGATATTCCTAGTGTTACAATCGACTATGATTTTGAGAATCGATCATCGGTTGTATCTGATAATAGTCAAGGAATGCATGATATTATAGAATATACCTCTAGTATGGGCCATAAAAGAATCGCTTTTATTCATGGGGAGTTAACGAGTGTTACACAAAAGCGTGTTCGTAGCTTTTATCGTGCTTGTCATGAATATGGTATTGAAATAAGAGAAGATATGATTAAAGAAGGTAGATACCATGTTCCCAAGGTTTCTGCTATTATTACTAAAGAATTACTTGATATGCCTAATCCACCTACTTGTATCATATATCCAGATGATTATTCATTGTTAGGTGGTATGACTGTTATTACAAAAAGAGGTTTAAAAATACCGGATGACATTAGTGTTGTAGGATATGATGGTATTTTGTTATCTCGGTTGATGAGACCAGAGTTTACAACCTATGTTCAAAATGCCAAAGAAATTGGTATTAGTGCTGCCCAAAAAGTAATAGAGATCATCGAGAACCCTAAAACAAGTGAGCCACAGATAATAACGGTAAAAGGATATTTGCAAAAAGGTAGTACTGTTAAAGATTTGAATAAAATAGAGAGCTGAGGGAAACCATAGCTCTTTTCGTTATCAATGGATAGAGGATAAAATATGAAAGTATCAGTCAAAAAGAAAGAATATGTTATCATTGATGTTATAAATGATAGTAAGATGCATATCATCTTCACAAATCATGGCGCAGCCATTAAGGATATTTACTATGAAAATAAATTGATGACGTTGAGGCCAATCGATGATGCTACCTATTATGATTCACAATATTTTTATGGTAAGACAATTGGAAGGTCTGCTGGTAGAATAAAAAATGCAACCTATACTTTGAATCATAGAACAGCATTTTTAGAAAAGAATAATTTTGGGGTAGATAATCTACATGGAGGGAAGAATGGATTACATGTAAAGGATTTTAACTATTCGATTCAGGAGAATAAAGACTATTTAGATATTGTTTTCACATACTTTTCTCCTGATTTAGATGGTGGTTATCTTTATAGTTGTGATATTACAATCACATATCGAGTTTATCAAATAGTAAATATGATTGATATCATCTATGATGCGACTAGCGATACGATAAATTTCCTTAATCTAACAAATCATACCTATTTTAATCTTTCAGGAAATCTAAGAAAAAATATTTTAAGTGATAAACTTTATATTAATGCTTCTAAGATAGGCTTTTTGAGTGACAATTTAATTATTCAAAAGAAGATTGATGTTGATGAAGTTATGGACTTTAGAAAACCAAAAGAGATAGGAAAATACATAAATAATGAAATCCTACAAAAGAAGACGAAAGGATATGATCATCAATATTTTCTAGATGAGGTTGGAATTGATAAGTTGGCAGCTAAATTAGAAGGGGAAGCAGTCAATTTAGAAGTATATACAACCTATCCTTGTATCGTATTTTATTCTGGGAATCATCCATTAGACTCTGAGGTGTATAAAGGCGTCAAGGATAGCAATCATTTAGCACTATGTCTTGAATGCCAGTTTCATCCGGATGGAATTCATCAAGAAAAAGAGAATTATGGGTTATTTGATCATAATCACCCCTATCATGAAATAACTAGGTATCAATTTATTAGTAAAAAATAAATTAGGAAGCCAAAGAATAATCGAAAGATAGGATGTTAATGAAGACTATGCACATGTAGAAAAATAGTAGATTAAAACTTTCTAATTACCATAGGAGTATAAAAATTAGCACCTTGCGAAATGTAGGGTGTTTTTTATTGGGCGATTTGTAATTGTTCAAATTTTGTAGTAAAATAAGTTATCTGATTTGTAAAAGTAGTATAATATAATTAAAATAGTTTAAGATGATTCTTATTTATGGTTAATAATTAGGTTTTATGTAACCTAAGAATGAACTAATATAGATGGCCTATCAACGCTAATATAAAATCTCCCAGAAGATGATTAACTAGAGACACTGATTATGAATACATTATGAAGAATATGATTTTAGGTGGTAGTGTTTATAACACACCAACATGAATCAAGAAAAACAATTTTATTTTATAAAAATAAATATTATAATACACTATTACATATTCTAAATTGTATATTTTTAATAGCAAAGAGCAACTTAATTTGTGTTACAAATTAAAAATTATTTTTTGTTTGTAACACATATTTTATTTTTGTGATATAATGTATTCGAGGTGAACAAGAATGTTTATTAAAAGAAATCAGTATTTAGAAAATATAAGAAGATTTTATGACTCTGATTTAATTAAAGTCTTAACTGGTGTTAGAAGATGTGGTAAAAGCGTGTTGCTAAATCAAATCAAAGAGGAGTTAATTCAAAAAGAAGGTATAGAAAAAAGCCATATTATTTCAATAAATTTTGAAGATGTGCAGTTTGCTAATATATGTACATTCAGTAAACTTAATGATTTTGTTTTAAAACAAATTAAGGATGAAAGTAAATATTATATCTTTTTAGACGAAATTCAAAACGTGAAACGATTTGAAAAAGTATTAGCTTCTATTAAAGCAACAAAGAATGTTTCTATTTTTGTTACAGGAAGTAATTCCAAACTTTTATCAGGAAAGCTTGCTAGTTTATTAGTGGGAAGATGTAAAGAATTTAAAATAATGCCTTTTGCATATTGTGAATTCATTAAATTTTATAAAGATAATAATTTAGAATTACCAAATAAACCATTACAAAATTTTATTAGATTTGGTGGTATGCCTCAGCGTATGGATTATTCATTAGAAGAAGATATTAAAGAGTATCTAAAAGCTATTTATTATGGAATCATTGATAAAGATATTTGTAGTGAAAAATCTAAAATTGATAAAGAAACTTTCACAACAATATCAAAATATATCCTTAATAACGCTTCTAAGGAATTTTCTGCAAACAGTATAGTTGATTATTATAATAAGAATAATTCTAATAAAATATATAGAGAAAATATATATAGATATCTGGAAAAGCTTGAACAAGCTTGCTTAATATCTAGAGTAAAGCGCTATGATATTCCTTCGAAAAGAACATTAAAATCAATCGAAAAGCAATTTGTTATAGATAATGGATTCTTGCTTGCTTGCAATGATTCCAATCAAGTATCTGCATCACATGCATTAGAAAACTTAATATACAATGAGTTACTATTTAGAGGTTATGATATTAAAATTGGAAAAACATATAAAGGTGAAATTGATTTTGTTGCAATAAAAGATGGGAAAAAATGTTTTATCCAAGTAGCATATATATTATCTAGCGATGATGTTATTGATAGAGAATTTGGAGCATTTGATTCAGTTCGTGACCCGTCGCCTAAATATGTATTAAGTTTAGATGAGTATGATATGTCAAAAGATGGAATTACACATTTGAATATTGAAGATTGGTTATTAAATAAAGTAGATATTACATTGTCATAAGTGTTACAAAACAGAAAATATATTCAATTTGTAACATATAAAACTAAAATTACAAAAATGTGAATGATGATAATGCATATTGATTTATTAAATGTATAATCAGAAGTGAGGACTATTCCATAATGTAATTTCATGGATTTGCTGTGTTGTAACTATTATTTATTTAGTCGAAAAACAATTAATTTATAATTCAATAATGAATAAGAAGAGGAGAAGTCAAACATGAAAAAGTGTATTAGTTTAGTTCTAGCCCTGTTTTACCATTCTTTCTATTTGGTTGTAAAAAAGCAGATTTAATTACTAATGGAGAATATACAGGATCAATCGTTTACCAAAGCCCTATCATCTCTAGTATGGTTCTAAGTATTAATTTAAAAATTGAAAGCCATCAATTATTGATTCACGATGAAAGTTATGAATTGGAAAAAATTACTTTAAGTAAAAATTTCCTTGACAGTATCCTTCTAGAGGAAGATCAAGCATTCAAGGATGAATTTACTTTCCCAACAAGCGCATTCCATTCGGTAATAAGTGATGTTAATGGTTTAACTAATGAATATATTATTCTAACCTCTAAAACCAATGAATTTTATATTTTCTATACCACTCATAATCAAGAGAATGAATACAGTATTTTAAAAGTATACAAATTAGAAAAAGACGAATAATTTAATACTGATTGACCATAGATGGTTACTAATGAAACACACAAAAATGTTTCAACAAGGTTAAAAAATGGTGTAGGGAGGTCTCTTTATATGATCATAAAAGCATTAGATGTAAATAATCGAAAAGAAGCACTAGAATTGGTACTATCTGTTTTTATGCAATTTGAAGCACCAGATTATTCAAATCAAGGAATTAAAACTTTTGTTGATTTTATTCATAATCAAGAAGAAATTGATAAACTAGACTTTTTTGGTGCATTTAAAGATGATGAAATTGTTGGAGTTGTTGCAACAAGAAACAATGGCAATCATATCGCTTTGCTTTTTGTTGATGGAAAGCATCATAGAGAAGGTATTGGTAGAAAACTATTTGAAACGATATCGCAAAAAAGTTTAGAAGGAAGAATAACAGTTAATTCGTCTCCTTATGCAGTTGAGTTTTATAAGAAAATGGGGTTTATCCCGAATAGTGAAGAACAAATTACAGATGGAATTAGATATACTCCGATGACGTTTGTGAAAGAAAAGAATTAAATTTTTATTTTCTATGGTATCATAGGATAAGTCCTTTATAGATTTAGTAAGTAGGTGTTAATATGACAAAGTATCCAATCATTTTAGTTCATGGTATTGCTATTAAAGATATTTGGTTTATCAGATCATTTGGTAATATCGATAAACATTTAATCAATCATGGCTATATCGTATATACAAGTAAAATTGATGCATTTGGAAGCACTAAGAACAATGCTCAATTACTAAAATTACAAATATTAGAAATCTTAGGAAAAGAGAAGATAGATAAAGTCAATATGATTGCTCATTCGAAAGGTGGACTAGATTCCAAAGAAATGATCATTAACTTAGGAATGGAAGATCACGTAGCTTCCTTAACAACCATATCTACGCCACATAAAGGTTCACCAATAGCCTCATTTGTTTTAAAATTTCCTAAACCATTATTAAGATTTGGTGCATTTTGGGTAAATTTATGGTATCGAGTTTTTGGAGATAAATCACCAGATTGTTATACAGTTTGTGAAGAATTGAAGGAAGGCATAAATAGCGATGATAAAATAAGTGAAAATGTTTATTGTCAAAGTTATTCAACAATCATGAAGAAAAGTAAAGATGATCTCGTTATGAGTATTCCTCATGTCCTATCTCAAAAAATAGACAAGGGTAAAGAAACAGATGGAGTAGTACCTGTAGAGTCTTCTAAATTCCAAAATTATCGTGGAAATTGTTTAGATGATTCGGTATCACATTCAGAGATTGTAGATTTATTCGTGAAGAAGAATAAAAAAGAAAAGATTTATAATTTTTATTTGAATTTAGTAAAAGATTTAGAAGAGAGAGGTTTTTAACCTAAAAGATTTAAATTAAAAAAGATGACTAAAAAGATCAAAGTAATGCGACTTTTAGTTTTTTTTATACTCCCATTAAGTACTAGTTAATAATAAATATAAAATTATTGATGTTTAGTTACTTAAAGATTCTATTGGAATACATTAAAAGAATGTCTATTTTTTAATTAAGTAGTTTACTAAACTTATATTATATGATATAAATGTTGTATAAATTATTTGATAAATTGAAACTTATATAGGAAGTGTTAATATGAAGAAAGAATTATCTGAGATGTCGCTTGAAGAACTATGGGACTTGTTCCCTATTTTTCTTGTTAAGCCTAATAATAAATGGAATGCATATTATAAAGAAATCGAAGCATTCTTAAAGAATGTATTACCAGATCAATCTTATAGAAGAATTAGTCATATTGGTAGTACAGCGATAAAAGGAATATGGGCAAAGAATATTGTTGATGTTTTACTAGAAATTCCTAATTCTTCAAGGTTAGACGTCATAACGAAAGTGATTGAAGAAAATGGTTTTATTAAAATGTATACGGAAGAAAAAAGGATTTCTTTCAATAAAGGATATACAAAAGAAGGGTTTGCAGAAAAAGTATATCATTTACACCTTAGATATGATGGTGATAATGATGAATTATATTTTAGAGATTATCTAAATGATCATCCTGAAGTAGCAAAAGAATATGAAACTATGAAATTGGAATTGTGGAAGCAATACGAGCATAATAGAGATGCCTATACACAAGCAAAAACAGATTTTATTCAAAAATGGACAGTTGAAGCACATAAAGAATATGGGAAAAGATACTGATAAATTTTATATGTGAAGGACTAAAACAGTAAGGAATAAAAATGGAAAAGACAAAGAAAAAAATTAATATAATCATTGTATCACTTGCAATACTCTGCTTTCAGGTGCTTTATTATCAATTGACTATTGTACTACTTCAGAAAACTGCAGAAGTACTTCCAGGTTTGTCGAATGATTGTTATCTCATCATTCATCACACTTATGAATTTTTAATTGTATTTTTACTTACATTACTCATCATAAAGTTTAAAGACATAGACTTTGGATATCACATCAAAGATTGGAAAAAGGGACTACTGTGGTGTGGTGTTGCAATTATATATTCGATTGTGTTAAAGGTTGTTCTTAATATGATTAATGATAACTGGGGAATCCATTTCAAGGCTGATAGTTTCATCTTCCAACTTTTTTTCTCAGGATTAGGAGAAGAAATCTTATTTAGATCGATACCACTTGCTATCTTACCTCTGGTTTGGGGTGGAGAACTAAGTGTAAATGTTGGGAAAAAACACAAAATATATATTGATGTTCTCATTTCAGCGGTATTCTTTTCTTTAGCACACATTCAATTTCAATTCGGTATGAGTGGAATCAATTATAGTTGGATACAACTAGGAAACGCGTTTGTAATGGGAATATTCCTTGGAATGGTATATAAGAAAACTAATAGTGTATGGTTATGTATGGTTCTTCATGGAATTGTGAATATTGTAGCTACTATGCTTTAATGAAGAGAAAGCGATAAGGAGAATATATTGTGACGAAAGAAGAATTACACTCATTAGTAAAAGAAAGCCAACCGAATATCTGTCAAGTTGTTGCTTATCGTAATGGTGAAAAGATCTATTCAGATGAATGGAATGATTATACATCAAGTGATTGTACCCATATTATGTCAGCAACCAAAAGTATTATTGCTTTACTGATTGGCATTGCGCTTGATCAAAAAAAGATAAAAAGTGTGAATGATAAGGTATTGGAGTATTTTCCTGATTACATAGTAAAACGTGGAGAAAAGACCATTCGAGAAGTCACCATTAAGCACTTACTTACCATGCGCGCTCCTTATAAATGTAAGGGAGACCCCTGGACAAAAGTATGTACTAGTAAAAACTGGACGTTTACCTCCCTTGATTTTCTTGGAGGAAGAAAAGGCCTAACTGGAGAATTCAATTATCAAACAGTATGTCTACATATTCTTTCTGGTATTTTATCTAGAGCAACAAGAATGAATACAGTTGACTTTGCGAATCAATATTTGTTTAAACAACTAGGAATTGTTGAACATAAGAATTACTTTGCCTTATCAGCAGAAGAGCATAAGAAATTCACCATAGAAAAAACACCCAAAGAAAATGTTTGGTTTGCTGATCCTGAAGGACTAGGAACACCGGGTTATGGACTTTGTATGAGTGCTGATGATATGGCGAAAATTGGGCTTCTTTGCTTGAATCAAGGTATGGTTAATGGAAACCAAGTAATATCTACTTCCTGGATGAAAGAAATGATCATGCCGAGGGAAGTAGAAAGTACTCACTTTAGGGGAATGAACTATGGTTATTTGTGGTGGATCATTTATCCTGAAGAAAACATTTATGCTGCTATTGGAAATAGTGGAAATGTAATCTATGTGAACCCCATAGAAAATATAGTTGTTGCAATAACTTCCTATTTCAAACCAACTGTATTTGATAGAATAGATTTTATTGAACAAACGATCCTACCTTTTATTCTTAGAAAATAAAAGAAAAGATTGTTTATATATAAAATGGAATGTTTCTAATGTTAATGGATAATTATTGCATTAAAAACTTATCAAAGAAGAGTAGACTGATTTTACCATAGATAGTAAAATTGGTCTTTTTTATTTTTTAGATAATCAAAGCAAGTATTGAAATTGACTATTTTATTACTATATTTAAAATAGTTAAAAACCTAAAGGTTTATATATTTTCTTGTAAGAAAAAGTCGCTTGGTATATAATGATTATAAATGATGGAACAATTAATAATCTTTAGATTATGAAAATTAGGTAAAGAAAGAAAACTTAAAACTTTGGGGAATGTGCATGAAGAAGCTATTTCTAATTGGTGGAACAATGGGGATTGGTAAAACAACAGTAGGTCAATTGTTGAAAAAGAAGTTGAGCAATGCTGTATTTCTTGATGGTGATTGGTGTTGGGACGCTGATCCATTTCATGTAAATGAAGAAACAAAGAAAATGGTGCAAGATAATATTTATTATTTGTTGAATAATTTTATTCATTGTAGTGATTATGATAATGTAATATTTTGCTGGGTTATGCACGAACAAAAGATTATAGATGATCTACTAGCAAATGTAGATATTACTGATTGTGAAGTGATCATAGTTTCTTTAATGTGTAGTCCTGAAGCATTAAGGAAACGAATCAATATCGATATCCAATTAGGAATAAGAAATGAGGATGTATTAGAAAGAAGCATCAAACGAATCCCTTTATATAAAGAGTTAAAAACAACGAAGATTGATGTTTCAACAATAACACTAGAAGAAGCAGCTAAGATTATTTCTGCTTTATAAAATTAAAGGAGAGGAATAATATGATAAAACAAGTAGAAAAAAAGGATAAAAAAATCATTGCAAGAAAGATATTAGAAGACTTAATGGAATGGTTTGGATTACCTGATTCTAGAGAAGCATATATTCGAGAATCAGAAAAGCAAATAATGTTTTGTGAAGAAATAGATAATGTTGCTAGAGGATTCATCTGTTTGAAATCAACAGGGAAAGATACCCTAGAAATAGCATGTATGGGTGTTGAAAAAGCCTATCAACGAAAAGGAATAGGAAGGAAACTCTTTCAAGTAGCTTATGACTATGGAAAAGTAAACCATTATTCTTTTATTCAAGTAAAAACTGTAGTAAAAGGAAAATATAAAGAATACGATATGCACTTGTCAAGAAAAAGTAGACATGTATCAGACTCTAAACAATCCCCAGTTGAGATTTAAACTCTACCGGGGTTTTATATTTTAATGCATATGAGAATCGTTCATTATTGTAGTAATGAACATAATCTTTTATTGAGTTATGTACATCACTGGATTCGGCTAAATTAAAGTCAATAAACAACTCTTCTTTTATCCATCCAATTAAAGATTCATTAACCGGATTATCTGTTGGTGTTCCTGCTCGACTCATAGAGCGTTTGATGTTATAATTTTTTATGAGCTCATTGTAGCTTATTGAAGCGTAAACTGAACCCTGATCGGTGTGCAAAACTGTCGGTTCTGTTAATGCTTCTTTTTTAATAATGTCTAATACATCATTTAAACCATCAAAATAAGTAGAAGTGTCCCCGCGTCTACCAGAGAGTTTATAACTCAAAATTTCTTTTGTATAGGCATCAATGTATAAAGTTAGTTCATAATACTTGCCCTTAACATAAAAGGCTGTCATATCGGATACGATGACTTCAAGAGGACGAGATAAATATCGCCATGAAGCGTTGATAAGGTTTTTATACTTAATGCGCTCATCACCAGGCTTAACATAACGATAATGCTTTCCTGAAGACATAATCCCTGCATACTTACAACATAGGTGAGCATGTTGATTACTCCAGTTGACGCCGTAATGTTTGACTGCGTAAGTTCGTATCCATCTATATCCATGAGATGGATGTTTCTTGTGAATCTTTTTGATTATAGCGATATCCTTTGCTCTTTGAATTTCTCTTTCAGAAGGGTTATCCTTTCTATTCAACCATTTATAATAACCAGATCGATTGATATCCATTAAGCGACAGATTAATGCGACTGAATGAGATTTGCTTAGTCGTTCAATGATTTGAAATTCTTGTTGTTTATAGAAATGAACACCTTTTTGGCCCCAACTCCTTTCACTAGATAACCTTTTTTTAATCTTTCAATCTCGATTTGTAACTTAATGTTTTCTTTTTCTAATTCTTCGATGGTAGTTTTTGCTTTAAACGTGCCAAGAGGTCTCCCCTTTCCACTACCTCGCTTCTTCCCAATTTGACTTTTCAATCCCTCTTTACCGTGTAATCGATATGAACGTAGCCACATGACAATAGAAGTGACCGCCACATTATATTTTGTAGCACATGCTCTAATAGATAATCGATTGTTAATGTGATCTTGAATAATACGAAACTTTTCATCATCGCTATAAAGATGAAATAATTTTTTATTTGTCATATAAAAATCCTCCTTTTAATTAATATAACAAAAAAAGTAAACTGTGTTAATCTTTTTAACATGTCTACTTTTATCGTACCATTTCAATAGAACCAATGATTTTTATTGCTCATTGGGATTAAAGGAATTTGAAGTTATTCCTACATTATGGGATGAAAACAATCCTTGTCAGATATATATTATGGCAATTAAATAATAAGAAATCAGGAAAAGAACATGAAAAAAACAATTGAAATGAACCATCATATGGATGATTTTGAGTGCATGTGGAATGGGATTGAAGATTTGTATATTAATAAAACAGGGGAGTCTTTACCTCCTAGTTTCTTTTTTTCATTAGCTAGTTTTGGATCATTCTGTTATATGAAAATGCCAAAATTAGAAATAAAAAGATTAATTGCTTTTGGGGATGGAAGAACAAGACAAATGTATGAGTTCTTGGCTCCTATTGTTGGATTTAGTTATCAACATTATGAATATAAAACATTTGAACGATTAATGAGTAAAGCAAGAAAAGAGATTGATGATGGTTTTCCTGTTGTATTAGGAGCTCTTGATATGTATTATCTACCGTATTTCTCTAAACTTTATCATCAAGAACATATTCCATTTCATTATTTTTTAATGACTGGTTATGATGATGAAAAAGAAATAATTACGATGTTAGATTGTGGAAGAGAAGAACCAATGACATTAAGTTATGAGGAACTAGGATTAGCTCTAGACTGTAGTTATCCAGGTTTATCAAAACCTTTCACACTATGTACTGTTAGAATGGATAGTACCAAAACAAAAGAACAGATAGCTAGAGATGCCCTTAAGAAAAGAAGTGAACAATTCTTAAATCCTCCAGTTGGTTTTATTGGATATAAAGGTCTTGAAAAGATGATCAAAGAAATGCCTTCTTGGTTAGAAGAATTAGGGAAAGAAGATTTAGATAAAATACTTTATCAATTCGTTCAATTCTTAGGAACAGTTCCCGAACTTCCAAATGCCTTAAGAGGAATCAAAGAACCAGATCTACCTTATTACGGAGGCTTTGATAAGATGAGTAAAGTCCTATTTATGTTAGGAACCGAATACAAAGATGAAGCCTGGTTAGAAATGGCAAAGTGCTTAGATATAGGGAAAAATGACGTATTAAAGATCAAAGACATTATCGTTGATTACCTTACAAACACCAATAATCAACTAGAATTATTACCAGAATTATTTTCTAAGGTAAAAGATACATTGATAAAAATGTATCAATATTGCAAATAAAGAATAGGAAAGAGAAACATTATGAAAACAACAATTATTTATGCAACAAAAACAAATCATTCTAAGAAGATAGCAACAGCAGTTGCTTCTGCTTTTCAAGTTGAGGCGAAGAATATTACCAGTAATCCTGAATTCCTAGATGAAGAATTACTTTTTATTGTAAGTGGAATTTATGGTGGAGTTAGTATGCCAGAATTGATTGAGTATGTAAAGAAATTAGAAGAACCTTTTCCAAAGAAGGCAGCTATTATCACAAGTTGTACTTCAGGAAAACAAAAACAAGAATTGCTTCGCAGTGCTTTAGAAGAAAAAGGAATGAAGGTAATTGATGAATTTGTTTGTAAAGGGAGTTTTTTGTTCTTTTCCATGAAACATCCGAATGATAAAGATTTGCAAGATGCTATAGAGTTTGCTTTAAATATTGCGAGCAAAAAGATATCATAGGAGGTACTATAATGAGTAAAGTGAAAATTACGATTCTTGAAAGCAAATGTCGTGGAGGATATTGTAAAGCAGGAGATACTTTTATTGTAGAAGATCTTTGTCCACCTATTTGTCATGAGCTTTGGAATGTCATCTATCCTTCTATTTATGCTCTATTAAATGGAGCAGATTTAGATTATGGAAATATACGAGCAAAACAGTTTGATGCAGTTTGCCCTGATCAGGGTAGAGTTAAAGTACATGTTGAAGTAGTAGAAGAATAAGAATTAAACATCTATGTTTTGTGAATTCATAGGTAAACAGTAATAGAATATGAAATATAGAGGAGTGTAAATATGTTAAACAAGTTCCTAACAAACACAACATCGATAACGTTTCTTGAAAAAATAAAGGAATCATTGAGTAAATGTAATGAATTTTCTTTTTCAGTGAGCTTTATTAAAAAAGCAGGATTGGTTCTTTTGCTTGACGATTTAAAAAAAGCGTTAAATCGTGGAGCAAAGGGTAAAATTATTACTTCAACATACCAAAATTTTACCGATCCAATAGCACTAGACAACATTCTTTCGTTATGCAATACTTATAGCAATTTTGAATGTCATTTAGATTATAACTCATTTGGACAAGCAGGATTTCACACGAAAGGTTATTTATTCAAGTATGATAATTATTTTGAGATTATTGTTGGGTCGTCAAATATTACAAGTTTTGCTTTAGTTAAGAATATCGAATGGAACATATCAATGTATTCGATAAATAATGAGGATGTTATCAAAGAAAGCCATCTTGAATTTAATAATTTATGGGATAAAACATCTCCATTAACGAAAGAATTGATTGATAGTTATAGTAAATTAATTGACTATGCCATTGAAAGATGGGATATGGACTATACTTTTAATTATATCAATAAGATTAAACCTAATTACATGCAGATTAAAGCTTTGAAAGAAATAAGTAAATTGAGAGGAAGAGGGATTAATAAAGCCTTGATTATCGCAGCTACTGGTAGTGGTAAGACATACCTTGCAGCTTTTGACGCAAGGAATTTTAATGCGAATAGATTATTATTTGTAGTTCATCGGGATACTGTTCTGAATGATGCTATGAAAGCATTCAAAAATGTATTTGGGACAAAGGTTACATATGGATTATTTACTGGCAAGAATAAAGATATAGATAGAGATTTTATCTTTTCAACAAACCTTACTATGTCTTCCAATCTTAGTTTGTTTACTAGAGATGAATTTGATTATATAGTTATAGATGAGGTACATCATGCAACTGCCTCAACATACCAAAAAATTCTTTCTCATTTTAATCCGCAATTTTTACTTGGGTTAACTGCTACTCCAGAAAGAATGGATGATGAATCAGTCTTTAATTTGTTTGAAAATAATGTTCCTTATGAACTAAGACTAAGAGATGCGTTACTCAACGATTTGATAGTTCCATTTAAATATTATGGTATTAATGATAGTTTAATTGATTATTCTGAAAAAGATACAACCAGGTTAATAAGACAAATTGCTGATGATATTCATGTTGATTTTATTAAAGAGAATATTGAAAAATATCGACCAAAAGCAAAACTAAAAGCTTTGGGATTTTGTAGATCTATTGAACATGCAAAACTAATGAGTGAAAAAATGAATAATCTTGGGTATCGCACAACGTGTTTAACTGGTAGAAACGATTTTGGAGAACGAATTGCTACCTATAATGCTTTGCAAGAAGATCAAGGTGAAATTGAAATATTATTTACAGTTGATTTATTAAACGAAGGTATTGATATTCCAGCTATTAATATGGTTTTATTTCTAAGACCAACAGAATCATCAACAATTTTTATACAGCAATTAGGCAGAGGTCTAAGAAAATATGAAAATAAAGAGTATTTAACTGTTCTTGATTTTATTGGTAATAGTTATACAAGGAGTGTACAAATTGCTCTAGCGTTGGGTAACTTATCTTATAATAATAATATAGATAAAAGATTACTTGCTTTATATGTTCAAAAAGATTTCAAGCAAATAGATTTACCGATTGAAATTCATATCGATCAAATAGCTAAAGAGAAAATACTAGATGCTATTGAAAGAACTAATTTCAATAAAAAGCAAATATTAGAACAAGAGTATAGAGGGTTTAAAAAATATTTAGGGATTGAAGGATATATAAAACATATCGATTATCTAAATTCTGATGTTGCAACAAATATTATGAGATATATTAAGAGATTCGGTAGCTACTATAATTTCTTGGTTGCTATTGGAGAAGACATCCCACAATTTGATGAGAAACAAACTAAATTTATTAAGTATTTGTCAACATTTTTACCATTGATTAGGCCGTATGAATTTAAAATTATAAAAGAAATTATTAATGGTAAAAACAATTACAATGAAATGATAGAAAGCATTCATGATGAAAAATTTGATAAAAATCAATTTGATCATGCACTTAGTAACCTATGTTATGAATTTTATAGTGAAAAAGAAAAAAGTAGTAAGACTAAGTTTATCAACAAGAATGAAAACAACTATTCATTTACCTTTGATATCAATGATTCTTTTGTTGAATTCATCAACGACTTATTAGATTATGGTATTAATAAGTATAATATTGATTTCTATAGTTGTAAGACACTATTAAATTTATATTATACCTATGATAGAACATCATTATTAACAGCGTTATGTCATCATACATTATCTTGTAGAGAAGGAATATTTTATAAAGATAATGAATTATATTTGTTTGTTGATTTAAAGAAGGATGAAAGCAAAGAAGAATGGCTTAAATACGAAGATGAATTTATTAATGATGGTATCTTACAGTGGGAAAGTCAAACATCAGCAACTTTAAGTAATAAAAAAGGACTAAGATTAATAAAAACAGGTCAAGCATATATATTTGTTAGAAAGATTGAAAGAGAAGATGGGATTATTCTACCTTATATTTATATAGGTAAAGGCAAGCTAACTAATCCTAGAGCTAGTGCGAACATCAAACAAACATTATTATTTGATATTATACTTGACAATAAAATACCCGAGTATTTAAGATATGATTTTGATATCCCAATTATTGAAGAAAGGAGTTAAGCATTAAGATATTAATCTATCTTAATTGATTATATGTGAAAACATGATAAAAAAGCATTACGAAGTTGTTGCAGCAGTAATTGTAAAAGATAAAACATTTTTTTGCTGCCAAAGAGGGAATAAAGGAGAATGTGCTTACAAATGGGAATTTCCAGGAGGTAAGATTGAGCCAGGTGAAACAAGGGAGGAAGCATTAGTAAGAGAAATAAAGGAAGAGCTCAATTCCATAATTAGGGTTAATAAGTACTTAACAACGATTAATCATGAATACAATAGCTTTTCTCTTACGATGCATGCTTATGAATGCGAGCTAATGAATGGTAAACTAGAGATATCAGAGCATTCTGATTCTAGATGGATAAAGAAAGAGGAATTTAGTAAACTTGATTTTGCTGAAGCAGATAAAAAGATCATTCAAGAAATCATTTAAAGTATATGACTAGTTATTTTTATAGTGTATGATTGTAAATGATAGGAGACTAAATAATTGAAACAAAGACTAATAAATGTTACAATATGGTTAGTAAAGTGGCTTCGCATTTTGGAGTTTCATGGGAGGACAAATTACCTGATCTACTGGTCAAATTGTATTTAGTAATCATGGATGGAAAAGGGAGGTTATCATGTCTGATAAATTAATAAATAGATTAGAGTCAATAAAAATGTATATCGAACAAAATTACATTGATGAAGATCAATCTGTGTCAGTTGAACTTTTAATGAATAAATGTATAGATAGAGAACAACGGGTTAAAAAATGTGAAATTGATGGGAGCTTTACTATTCCAGATGGATATTTTGACGATAATGATACAAAAACCCCATTTACAAAAATGCTATTTAATCTGATTGATCAAAAAGGAATTACTGATACTGAGGCCTATCGAAAAGCCCTAATTGATCGTAGACATTTCTCCAAAATTAGAAGCAACCTTGATTATCAACCTTCAAAAGAAACTGTTTTCTCATTTGTTCTTGCATTAGAATTAAACGTTGATCAAGCAATTGACTTACTAAAATCTGCTGGATTTGCTTTTAATATGAGTAATAAAGCTGATTTGATAATACGGTATTGTATTGAACATGAAATATATGATATTAATGAAGTAAATTTTGCTTTACATTCTTTTGATCAACCGCTTTTGAGGATCTAATAATTTTCTATAGGTTAAAATAAAATGTCGCTTTCGAGGCGACCATTTTATTTATGTATCAATATATAATACTACTGTAATCAAATAAAGGAGGATTATGAAATGAATGCAAATTTAACTGAAATAGTTTTTATTTTGGATCGAAGCGGATCTATGTCTGGATTGGAATTAGACACAATTGGTGGATATAATTCCACGCTATTACAACAAAAAGAGTTACCTGGAGATGCACTAGTTACAACCGTATTATTTGACGATGAATATGAGATTCTTCATAATCGAGTTGATATTAAGTCGATTAAAGAAATTACAAGACGCGAGTATTATGTTAGAGGAGCGACTGCATTACTAGATGCAATGGGGAGAACTATTAACTACATTGGAAAAGTGTTAAGCAAAACAGAAGAATCTATGCGTCCTAGTAAAGTATTATTTGTTGTTATTACAGATGGACAGGAAAATTCTAGTCGAGAATTCAATTATAATTCGGTCAAAACAATGATTGAACATCAAAAAAGTAAATATTCATGGGAATTTATCTTTTTAGGAGCAAACATTGATTCATTTGGTGTGGCAAGAGATTTAGGGATTGATATGGATAATACAGTAAACTATCATGCGGATCGTAGAGGGGTAAAAAATGCTTATGGTTCGATCAATAAAGCAATTCGTTCGTTAAGAGTTGATGCTAAAATTGATTCAAATTGGAAGAAAGATACAGATGAAGATTATAAGAATCGAAAAAAGTAGTTTAATTCAAAGATGATTTTACATTTTGGTCTAATATTTACATAAAGAAATGGGTCATTACTTTTGAGGACTTTTTCTTTATAAAAAGATCATTCAAGGAATCATGTAAAGTATATGACTAGTTATTTTAATAGTAACTAGTCTTTTTTTGTTTTTATGCTATAATAATTACTAGAGGTTTTAATTATGAAAAAGTCTATAGCAACAATCTTCCTTACCCTTTTCATAGTTCTCCTTTCTGGATGTGTGAAAGAGGAAACACCTACAATGGTTGGTTTAGAAATCAAAACTTACCCCGAACAAACTGAATATGTTCTTGGAGAAGAATTAGACTTAGCAGGACTAGAGGTCTATCAAGTATACTCTGATGGTTCTAAAGTCCTTTTTACTGATTATACTATTTCCTATGAACCTTTAGTTGTAGGACAAAATGAAATTGCGATTCACTATCTTGATTATCATTGTTCTTTTTATATCAATATCACAGAAGCGGTAACGATTGTTAAACTAGAGATTAAAACTTTACCAATGAAACTGGAATTCTATTTGGGAGATGATTTAGATTTAACTGGACTAGAAGTCTATCAAGTATTATCAGATGGTTCCAAAATTGTATTTACTAACTATGAACTGTCTTACGAACCTTTGGTTTTAGGAGAAAATGAAATTAAGATAAATTATCAAGGTTTTAGTTGTTCCTTTTCTATTCATGCGATAGAAAAAGTAAAACATATATTAAATGAATACCCTGATTACTCTAGCTACACCACTCAATCTATCAATATAAAAAATTATGTGAAGAAAATAGGAAATGTAAAATATGGAGGCTCAAGAACAAAGGATACTCTCATCGTCTATGATGAGAGCAATCGTTATCAAACCAATCCATATGGTTATGAAGTAGCGATTAATGAATTTGGTATGATCATAAATAAAGGTATTAATGTTGAAGTACCAAAAGGTGGTTTTGTTCTTTCTGCTCATGGAACTAGAGTGGAAGAGTTAAAAGCATTATCAGTTGGGGATTTTGTTTTATATCATACTGATTTATTTATTTACCAAAAGGAAGAAATTGTTGATAGCAATGAACTATACTTATCCTTCCACAAACTCATCAAGAATCTAGAATTGATTGAAGATATTGATGTGTATAATCAATGTGTAGATGAGATTAATGGTTTACAAAATGCAGCCGTGACTCCTCAAGAATTACTCAATTTATTTCAAGAGATGTACTCAAGATATCAAGTAGTTGTTGATATTTATGATCATGCTCATGAATATAGTGTTTGTGATTTCAATATGGATATCATGGATTACAGAGATATGGAACCGAATTATTCCTTATATACAAACTATGAAGGTATTTTACATATTGGTGGTTGGCGAGATGTTGATATGCTTGTTTACTATGATGCTACTTGTTATCGTACGCGAAATGCTTATGGCTATGAAGTTGCGATTGATAAGAATGGTATTGTTGTTGAAAAGGATATCTTAGTTAGCTTACCAGAAGAGGGTTATATTCTAAGTGGCCATTCTGCTGCTGCTACCTTTATTATCGAGAACATTCAACTCAATGATAAAATTGAAATTGTTGAAGGGAAAGTTTCAATCTACCGAGATCTTGAACTTAGTAGATATCGAAATAGTGTAGATTTAAGAAATAGTCTTATTGAAGAAATCGAACAAGAATTAGAGAAAGAGATACCCCATGATTATGGCTATATCCATGAACTACTGAGTAAAGTAGATCAAACTTTAACACAAGACTTATCGTTTCAGAATGATTTATTCAGTTATCAAACAAACGGGTTAGTATATAGTTTCATTCATGAATCTTTAACATTTATCAAAGCTTTACTAGTTGATAGTCAAGTATTTAATGATAGGGGAATGTGGTATTATCCGTTTGGTAGTTCCTGTTATGATGATACTTCACTAGAAGGAGTAAAAACAACTTTAAGAACACTTCAAGCAATGGGAATTAATGAAGTCATCATTGATGTATTTTATGGAGATTCCATTTTATATGATTCTAAGATTTATAAAAAGTATATCCCTCTAGACACCTATGATTATGGAGAATATGGTCATGACTATCTACAGTGCTTTATTAGTGAAGCTCACAAATTGAGCATTTGTGTGAATGCTTTTACTCAAACATTTGCGGAAGAGATTAGTAGTTTAAAAGAAGATCACCCAGAATATTTCCAAATCGACTTTAGTGGAGAAAAATCAATGGGTTCGATTTATTACTATGATATTTGTAGTGATGATGTACAAGAGATGTTACTAAATTGGTATGAAGAATTATTGTTAAAATATGATTTTGATAAGGTTGAATATGATATTATTCGGTATCCAGCAACGAATCTCCCAAGTTATAGCGATGTTGAAGTAATCAGTGATTCAACCAAGATTGTTGACCCTGGATACAGTACCTATAGCATGAACAAGTTTATGCAAGAATATGGATATCAAGGAGATTTAAAAGAACTGATCATCAGCTCCAAAGAAGTAAGGACAAATTGGTTAACATTTAAACGAGAAAATCTAAATAACTTTGTTCGTGATTGTACAGCTTTGATGAAAGCAATCAAACCAGAGATTATTATAACAGCGGCTGTTCTTTCCAACCATGAGAGCGCTTCAAGAAACTATTTACAAGATTACTTGTATTGGATAGAAAATGGTTATATTGACGAAGTAGAACCGATGTTATATACTGATAGTACAGCCTTGCTTATTAGCAATCAGAAATCTTATTTTGTTAGTAATCCTGAATATCCCGTTCGGATGGGGTTATCCGTTAAACTAACTAAGGAAGATAATTTTCTTGATCTAGAACAAATAAAAATTGCGGAAGAGAAAGATGGATATATCCTATATTGTTCTAGATACTATTTAGCTGACTCTTCATTTATCAAACTCTTGAGTCGCAATCATCATTATCAGTTTGTATCTAGCATCAATAGTAAAGAAGAGATTAATAGAGCAATCATTGATAACATCATCGATGTGGTGACTAATTTCTATTCGGAAGTTCATGGTAAGGATTATCAAGATTTGCTTACTGTTCTTCAAACCTATGGTGCTGAAGTGATTATGGAAGAGATTAATACGTTAGATGAAACTTTGATGAAGAGTTACTTATTGGAACAATTTAATAACAAAATAAAATAAAGTTAGAAGAAAGGATGTTAATGATGAAAGAATTAAAAACAATTATGGAAAAATTTGCTAGTTCAGGTTGGGATTTAATTGCAGGTCCTGCAAAAGAATGGTTAGCAGGAACAGGTGATAAAAAAGCCTTGATTAAAGCCATCAAAGAAGCTGACAAGCAATGTGGAAGCTGTGGCTGTGAATTCGATCCTTTGTACAAAAGAGCATTAGAACTATTATAATTTGAGAACTGTAATAAAAAAGAATCTTACTAAAACAAAAACACTCACAATCATGAAATAAAGATAGTGAGTGTTTTTATTTTTCAAGAATTATTGACTGCTGTTGTGTAATGAATCGATTTACAAAAGTGAAAAAAAAGTATCAATCATGTTTTTAATGTAAACTCATGTTATAATATTAACAATAGGAGGATAAGTTTATGGAAAGAAAAGTATTGGGAAAAGTAAAAGGATATCAAACACAAGATGGTGCTGGAGTACATTTAGTCCGAGTACTAGGCAATCAAACAGTGATGGAATATGATCCTATTTTGATGCTAGATTCCTTTGATAGTGTCAAGCCCGAAGATTATATTGCGGGATTTCCTCTTCATCCTCATCGAGGAATTGAAACAATCAGCTATGTTTATCGTGGCTATATGACCCATAGAGATAGTTTAGGCAATGAAGATACCATTAGCGAAGGAGAAGTTCAATGGATGACTGCTGGATCAGGTATCATGCATGAAGAAAAACTTCCAGCAAGTAAACGATTATTAGGAGTTCAATTATGGCTGAATTTACCAGCAAAAGATAAAATGGTAGCTCCTGATTATCAAAGTATTAAGAATAAAGACATCAAAGAAATTTCTTTTTCAGGAGGGAAACTAAGATTACTAGCGGGTCATTACGAAAAAGAAACTGGTTTTATTAGTAAATATCTACCTCTTGATTACTATGATATTCACTTACAAGCAAACGCTTCGATTACTATAAAAACAGATAGCAATCGTTCGATCATGTTGTTTACTTTGCTCAAGGATTGTTATGTAGGAAATGAGCTTGTGAAAGAAAAAACAGCAGTGAAACTATCTGCAGGAGATCAAATTACGATTACAGCTGGAGATACCAATGCTCAAATTTTATTTGTAAGTTCCATTGCAATTAAGGAACCTATTGCTTGGGGAGGGCCTATTGTCATGAACACCAAGGAAGAATTGCAACAAGCATTTACTGAGCTAAGAAAAGGAACCTTTTTGAAAGAAAAAATCTCATATTAATTTTTTTAATTACATAAATGAAATTAAGACTATTACTAAAGAAAAATTTCTCTTTATAATAGTTCTTTTTTAAAAATGACGGATTGTTTTTTATTAGTGAGTATTGTATAATAATATTAAGAATGTTGTCTATAATAAAATTGCAAGGTAAAGATAATTATAAATATAAATGTTCTGTTAGTAGAAGTATTCAAAGAAGCATGAAAGATTTATTTAAAGGGTATGTTTGAAATAGTATTCTTAATTATGTCAAGCATACAAGTGAGTAGTGAAAGAATGAAATGGACTTTTTTTGATTAGCAACAATATAAATGACTGCAACAAATTAAATTTTATGGAAAGGGATTTTTCTTAGTAATAGAAAGTAACACACGTAATTCAAATCATATAGGGGAGAGGTGAATTATGAGAAATCATAAAAAAGGATTGTTTGGTAAAGATGGAGTAGTAAATTTCTTGAAGAAAAGGTATATTTTAGTTGCTTCTATTGTATTATCAATTATTTTTATTTTTTCAGTTAATTCCTATTTATATTTTCAATGGAATAAATATCAAGATATTGCTACAAACGAAGCAATTCAATTGGCAGAATCGATGGAAACCTTATTACATCCTGAGCATATCGCCGAATTGAAGGGTAGTATAGACGATGTAGGAACTCCAGAATATGAAGTTGTAAAAGATAGCTTAATGCGTCTTGTTGAGGTAACAGATGAAATTCGTTTTGCTTATTTAATGGCGGAAAAAGAAGGTCAATATATTTTTCTTGTTGATTCAGAATCACCAGATTCTCTAGATTACTCTCCACCGGGTGAAGTTTATACTGAAGAAGATGATTCCATTGGTGAGGTCTTTGATGATCAGGAAACAATCATTACTGCACCAAGCGAGGATCGCTGGGGAATATGGATTAGTGTTCTTGTTCCAGTAATAGAAAAAGAAAGCGGTAAAATGATTGCTGTTTTTGGAATTGACTATCCGGCTAATGATTGGCATCTCAACTTGTGGAAAAAAATGATTCCAGATATCATTGTGGTATCTTTTGGGCTTTTACTATATATTTCTTTCTTATATATTTGGACTCAACATTATCGTCTAGAAAAATTAAATAAAAAATTGACAATGGATGAAGCACTATATCGTAGTATTTTTGAACAAGCACCGATTGGAATAGCCATTTCGCAAAATAAATCACATGCAACCAATAAAGAAGTCGCGGGGATGGAGTATCAATCCAACGTATGAAAAAATAGTAGGTCGCACGAGAAAAGAACTCGAAGCGATTACGTGGGCGGATATAACTCATCCTGATGACCTTGAAGAAGATTTTATGAAGTTAGAACAACTTAAAAAGGGTGAAATTAGTAACTATTCAATGGAAAAACGATACATTAAACCAGATGGTTCCATTGTTTGGGCTAATATTAAAGTATCTGCTTTATTGGGATTAGATGAAAAAGATTCTCTGCATTTATGTTTAATAGAGGACATATCATCAAAGAAGAATACAGAAAGAGCGTTAAGAGAAAGCGAACGCCGGGGAAATGTACTAGTTACACATCTTCCAGGACTAGCTTATCGTTGTAAATATGATCAAGATGGTACCATGCTACTTGTTTCAGAAGGTTGCTATAAATTGACTGGATATGAACCAGAAAAATTTATTAATAATCAAGAATTAGCATTTAATGATATCATTATACCAAAATATAGAAACAGATTATTAGCCGCTTGGAAAAAAGCAATCAATAACCACCTTCCCTATCAGTATGAGTATGAAATTATCACTGCAACTGGTGAAAAAAAATGGGTAATAGAACTAGGCGAAGGCGTTTATAATAGCTTAGGAGAAATTGAATTTCTTGAAGGAATTATTCTTGATATCACGGATCGAAAAAACTTTGAAGATAATCTTCAATATTTGACGGAACATAATAGTTTAACTGGACTTTATAATCGTGAATATTTAGAAAAAATGATAGAAGAAGACATTAAGAATGATGAGATAAAAAAGAAAGCAGTTATTAGTATCAATTTAAGTACGGTACAATTCTTAACAGCTAATTATGGATTTCATTATACCCAAAATTTAATTAAAAAGGTGGCAGAAGAACTAAAAGTACATGCCCAAAGCAAAAGAGTATTATTTCAAACTTATGAAAACAGATTTGCGTTTTATTGGAAAGATTATCAAGATAAAGATGAATTGATAGCATTTACTAATGACCTTAGTAAGATACTAGAAAAGATATTTATTACAGAAAGAATTGCAACTGGTTTGGGAGTTTTAGAAATTGAGAAAAATTGTGATGATGATGTGGATTTGTTGTTGAAACGAGTATTGATTGCATCAGAACGCTCATTGAATTTCTTTGAAGAAGGCTTCAAAACGTATTTTTATGATACAGAAATGGAGGCAATAATCAATCGTGAACGGCAGATTAGAGAAGAATTATCTCTGATTGCCACTGATAATTCTGATGGCAAACTCTATTTGCAGTATCAGCCTATTTTAGAAGTGAAAAGTAACTCTATTTGTGCTTTTGAAGCATTAGCTCGACTAAAAACAACAACACTTGGAAATGTCTCTCCATTAGAATTCATTCCTATTGCTGAAAAAACGAAATTGATCATTCCTATTGGGGAAGAAGTTATTCGGAAGTCGTTACAATTCTTGAAGAAAATCAATGAAGGAAGAGATGAAAAGGTCAGTGTTTCAATTAATATTTCTGCGATTCAATTGTTAAAACCGGATTTTGTCGATCGATTATTTATATTAATTGCGGAAGCAGAAGTACCACTAGAAAATATTGCGCTTGAAATTACAGAATCAATTTTTGCTTCAAATTACAAAGATATCAATAATATCCTTAGTAAATTAAAAGAAAAAGGAGTCCATATTGCTATTGATGATTTTGGAACAGGATATTCTTCTCTTTCAAGAGAAAAAGAATTGAATATTGATTGTTTAAAAATAGACAAATATTTTATTGATGATTTATTATTAGTAACGCCAGAAAAATCCATTATTAAGGATATTATCTCAATGGCACATAAATTAGGTCATTGTACGGTTGCTGAAGGAGTAGAACAGAAAGAACAATTGCAGTATTTACAGGAGCATAATTGTGATAGAGTGCAGGGATATTTTATTAGTAAACCACTAAATGAAGAACTAGCACTACAATTTATCGAAAAATATAAAAAGAGAACCAATTAAAAGGACAAGAAAGGCTGAAGCCTATGGAAGAGAAGAAAAAACATACATCAGTTCGCAGAAAAATTTTATTGACATTTATCATTACTTTAATAATTTCTGTAGGATTTTATGGATTAGTTGTATATTCGTTTTGGATTTCATCAGCGAAAAGAACAACCAATCTCATAGCAACAGATGTCAATGAAAGCATCTATGATAATATTTATAACTTCATTCATGCTCCGTATAAAGTCATAGAAAGTAATCATAAGATTATTGAAAATGGAATGTTAGATTTATCCAACGATGTACAAAGAAATCACTTTTTTGCGAATACGATCGAAACACAAGCAAAAGGAGTGTATAGCTTTAGTTATGGAACTACAGCAGGAGAATATTATGGAGCGCGGAGAAATGAAGATGGCGAACCTGAAATAAATATTTGCAATGAAGAAACAAATTGGCATTCCTTTTATTATTCTATCAATCCAGATGGAACGGTAAAAGAATTTGTTGCTGATGCTGGAACATTTGATCCCCGAACACGAGAATGGTATATTGCAGCTGTAGAAAACAAGGAAACCACTTATTCTCTGGTTTATAAACACTTTGTGGTTAATGATTTAGCAGTTTCTGTCGCTAGACCAATTTATAATGAAAATAGTGAACTTCAAGGAGTCCTTAGTGTTTCCCTATTATTAACTGACGTTGGAGAATATCTAAATGAAGCGGTAAAAGATTATTTGGGAGTTGGTATCATTGTTGAAAAAGATACTCATGAATTGGTTGCAAATTCACTTGGAGTACCAGACTTTACAATTTTGTCTGGGGGAACACTTCAAAGATATAAAATAAGTGATATCCAAGATGAAGACATCCAAAATGCTTATGTTCAGTATTTAGAAAACGAGAATTCAAGTCAAATATACAAAGGATTAACCGATAATTATTTTGTTAACGTGAAAGAATTAGATTTAAATGGTATTAATTGGATGGTAATTTCTGCGATTCCTGAATCCATATTTATGAAAAACATCTTTCAGACGATGTTTTGGTCAGCATTAATAGCCGTATTTTCTTTACTAGTTTTAATAATCATCTATAATGTTTTGATGAAGAGACGCATGAAACCAATAAAAACATTACTGAGAGCTTCTCAAGAATTTTCTAAAGGAAACTTGAAAGAAAGAATAGAAATTGCCTATAATGATGAAATTGGGGTTATTTCTAATGCGTTTAATGGAATTGCTGATGAATTAGAAATACTGGTTAGCAATTTGGAAGATACCGTTAAAAAAAGAACAGAAGAACTAAATAATGTAAATATTGATTTGGAAGAAAATAAAAATGCTTTACAATTGATTCTAAATTCTGTTGCCGAAGGAATCTATGGTATGGACCTAGAAGGAAACGGGACATTCAGTAATCCAAGTTGTATAAAGATGTTGGGCTATGAACACGAAGATGAACTTTTAGGCAAAAACATGCACTTGCAAATTCATCATCATTATAAAGATGGAAGAATAATGCTAGAATCTGATTGTAAAATTAATGCAATTTTAGAAACAAAAAAGGGAGTCCATGTTGAAGATGAAGTATTTTGGAGAAAAGATGGAACTTCATTCGAAGTAGAGTATTTTGCTTATCCTCAAATAAAAAATGGGGAGATTGTTGGTGTTGTTATTACTTTCATGGATATTAGCAAACGTAAACAAAGAGAAGCTGATATCGAATATTTAAGCTGTTATGATACTCTAACTGGATTCCATAATCGAAGTTGTTTTGAAAAAAACAAAAAAAATATCGATACAGAAGAAAATCTACCATTATCTATTATCTTTGCGGATATTAATGGGTTAAAAATGACAAATGATATTTTTGGTCATAGTGCAGGAGATAGATTAATTAAAGAATCCGCTCAAATCTTACAACATGCTTGTCGCCAAAACGATTTAATTGCTCGTCTTGGTGGTGATGAATTTGTTATAATATTACCAAAGACAGGGGAAGAAGCAACGATTAAAATTCTTGATAGAATTAAAGAAGAATTTAAAAATGCTTATGTTGAAGCAATAAAATGTAGTATTTCACTGGGCTATGATATAAAAACAAATCCGGATCAATCATTTGATGAAGTAATAGCAAACGCAGAAAATGCAATGTATAAAGAAAAATCCTTAAATCGTAAAACAATTAATAAAAATATTATTGACACGATTATTGAGACCCTGCATAAACGTAATCCAAAAGAAAAACGCCATTCGGTAGATGTTACTAATATGTGTGCTAAGGTCGGACTAACAATGAAATTATCAGAAGTGGAAATTAGTAAACTGAAAAGAGCTGCTTATTTACATGATATTGGTAAGATTGTTCTTGATGAAAAGATTT
>CAYPLR010000019.1:15402-33333 GCA_964411675.1 uncultured Bacteroidales bacterium | reverse complement strand
GTGTTGCAACAATAATTTGAGGACGCTTTTTCAATGCTACTATTTGGCGATCAATTGATTCACCACCATAAATAGCAACTGCTTTTACATCTTTTAAATAGTAAGCAACCGTGTTAATTTCCTTTGTTATTTGCACAGCAAGTTCTCTTGTTGGTGCAATTACAATTGTTTGTATCACTTCAGCAGTGATATCAATTTTATTCAAAATAGGAAGGGCATAAGCTACCGTTTTACCTGTTCCTGTTGGTGCTTGTGCAATGATATCTACTATTTCTAGAGCGGTTGGAATCACCTTCTCTTGAATTTCTGTCATTGCTTCAAACTTCATTTTTTCTATTCCCTTAATTAGTAAGGGGTTAATCATTAATTCTTCAAATTTTTTCATATTTCCTTTCGTAAAAAATATCTCTTTCATTATAAGAGATACTTTTCTTTACCACTTATTATTTACCAGAAACAGGTAGACCTTTAAATTTCATCGAAGGGGCACCAACGCCTTGATATGATACATATAAATCGCTACCTAATGCTTCTATTTGACTCATCATTTTAAGGAAATTACCAGATACAACAATCAAATTAATTGGTCGAACTATCTTTCCATCCTTAATTAAATATCCTGACGATTGCGCACTAAAATCACCGCTAATTGGATTTAATCCTGCATGCAAACCTGCCATATCAGTAATTAATAATCCTTCTTCGGTATTAGCGATCATCGCTTCTTTGCTTACATTACCTGGTGCAATATATAAATTGACACCAGCAACCGAAATTGCTCCAGCAGTTCCTGCTTTAAAACCATTTCCTGTTGATGTTGTTTTAAAATATTTGGCTGTTTTTAAATTATGTAACATCGTTTTAAAAACACCATTTTCAACGACCTTTTTCTTGTAACAAACCACACCTTCATCATCGAAAGGTTGGCGATTAATTGCATCTTTTAAGAACGGGTCATCAATAATAGAGATAGAATCATCCATTATTTTTTCTCCCTCTTTACCAATTAAAGAAGTCAACTTTTTAATTGCTGCTTCACCAGAAAACATTGAAGAAAAACCTTGTAATAAATCACACATAGTTTCATTTTCAATAATGATTGGATAAGTCTTAGACTCCACTGGAGAGGCGTTTAGCTTTGAAAGAGCCTTTTCTACGGCTTTTTTAGCAACCTTTTGTGGATCTAAGGTGGCATAATTCAAAGAAACATCAATTTCAAATGCTGATTGCGTATCTTGCTCTTCTTTAGCGATTACCTGTAAAATTAATACACCGTAATGGTAATCTTTGGCAATATCCAATCCATAAGAATTGATAATTCTGCGACTAACTTTCTCTTCGTTATAACGACAATATGGTAAGAAAACAATTCTTTTATCCATATTGCTCGCAATATATTCAACATCTTTAATTAACTTAATTTTATCAGCCATGGATGCTTTCGTAAAACCACCATCGGCTTTTTCCCATTCAGGATATTCTTTACTACCAGCAAAGATTTCAAATTCTTCATCCGTAGTTAATGCTTGTGCATTTTCAATTAATTTTTGAATGACATAATCACTATCTTCTTCTTCATTTTCGAAGGTAACATATGCCATTTTACCATGATAGATTCCTCTAACACTGTAAACACTATTATTCTTAATTTCTGCTTTATCTACTTCACCTTTAAACAAAGAAATTATTGTTTCTTCACTGATGGTGTTACAAATTTCAACAGCACTTAAGCCTTTTGCAATTGCCTTTTGAATCAATTTTTTAAAATCCATTATTTAGACCCCCTTCCACCAACTGTTACATTTTGTACTCTAATTGTTGGTTGTCCAACATCTGTTGGAATGGAACCACTTGCAGATCCACACATTCCATGACCGAATGATAAATTATCAGCAATCATATCAATGTTCATTAAAACTTCAGCACCACTGCCTACTAAGGCAGCTCCTCGTACAGGTTTTGTAATTTTACCATTTTCGATTAAATATCCTTCGCTAACAGAAAAATTAAATTCACCTGTGGATGGATTTACACTTCCACCACCCATTTTCTTCGCAAATAATCCATATTCTGTCTTGGCAATGATATCTTCAAATTTATCTTTCCCAGGAGCAAAAAAGGTGTTTGTCATTCGTGATGTTGGTGACAATTTATAAGATTGGCGACGACCACTTCCAGTTACGGGGTGATTCATCACGCGTGAATTACGATAGTCAACTAAATAACTCTTTAAAATACCATTTTCAATTAAAATATTTTTTTGTGTAGGATGGCCTTCATCATCAATGTTTAGTGATCCCCATTGATTGAATCTTGTTCCATCATCAATTGCAGTTACGATATCACTGGCAACCTTTTTTCCTAATTTACCACAAAATACCGATGAGCCCTTTGCAACAGTTGTTGCTTCCAAAGCATGTACACATGCTTCATGTAATAAAACACCACCAAAAGCATTGTGAACCACTACAGTCATTTTACCACCGACCATTTCATCAGCGTGAACCATAGTAACCGCTGAAGATGTAATATTCTCACCAAATTCTTTGAGATTGGCTACATCTAGCACTTCATAGCCTTGGTTTCCACCAATCGAATCCGATGCGCTTTGCATATTCGTTCCACTACCAGCAACAACAGTTGCTCCTAGACGAATGTGGCTACGAAAATCTTTGACCATTTTTCCTAAGGTATTGGCAACTAGAATCGTTTGTTCTTCATCAACTAAATTACACAAAATTTGACTCACCTCAGGAGAATAGGCTTTCGCTGCTTCATATGTCTTCATCATATAAGATACTTTATCCTGATTAGATAATGAAGATGGGTAGCGTTGTGGCTTAGTAATGACAGGCGTTTTTTCTTCTTGTAAAGTAAATGTAATGTTAAGATTTTCACCTTCGATGCTACTTCTTAAGTGCAACGCTAATTTCTCTAAACTTTCATAAGAAAAGTCATTGGTATACCCATTTACTTCTTGAAATCCTTTTAAAATTCTAATTGCAACTCCATGAAGATGATTGGTATTGGCCTTTGTCATTTTTCCCATTGTCAATTCCAAGTTGTTGGTAATGGTATCTTCAATGAACATTTCGGCGAAATCGCCACCTGTAGTTAAACACAATTCTAATATTTTCTGACATACTTCTTTCGATATCATAAATCCACATCCTTCTTTATCTATTTTAAATAATTAGTTCCATAATTTTTTATCTTTGTTATATAGGCTTTCATTTTTCCAGCTATCCTTTTATCATAATCGAGTAAAAGACTAACCGCTACTAGTTGTGCTTGTTCATCAAAGAAATCGCAGATATTGAATAGCTTTTCCCAAACATCATTGACTTCGCCATTGGCAAAAGTATTGATAAACGTCTCATATTCTTGACTATTCATATAACGCTTTATATAGCGATAATTCTTGCCAAATGCAATTTTTTTATGATATAGCAAACTCAATTTCCATGCCAGCATCTTCCATAACATTTCCTGAAGAATGCCTTCAAAGTGGCTTTTCACATAAGTAATCTCTTGTCGGCATAAGCCTTTTGCAACATAAGGAACAACCCACCAAAATTCATTCACACATTCGAAAAATTCGTTTTGGTTAGGAAGACCTGCTAGATAGTCATCACAAGTAAAGATATTTTTTAATTCGAGAAGGTTATCTTTGTTGAGCAAAACAAGTTGTGGTTCTATGCTTTGAGTGATATGTTTCATATTCGTAACATCAACCAAAGTCAAATCAATTCTAGAACCATCTATAAATTGCATTAGTTTGGTAAACTTTTCATTCCCAGTAAAATCGTAACCAGTGAAAACATCAGGGGTTTGTGATATTAAAACCTCTCCAAACTGGCGAAACCATTGTTGGTTAGTAGTATAATTGCGTATTTCTCTAACAACATAAATAATATCAAAATCAGAATACTGGTCACAAAAAGCATTTTTATCCGCGCGTGAACCATTCAAGCAAACTGCCAATATATTTTCATCATCGACAGCGATTTTGATTATCATTTCTAAAATATCATTGGCATCACGCATTTCTATCCACCTTTTATTCAGTTAGCCATGCTAGACTTAATTGTAATCGTCTGATTGATTCAATTTGACCAAGAATATCAGCCATTTCCACGGAACCACCAGGGGTAACATTGGTTGCAGTTAGAGCAATTCGTAACACCGTATAAACCACTCCCGATTTCATTGCCAACTCTTCTGCAGTTTGGACAATGATTTGATGAAGGTTGTCTTCATTCCATATCTTCATGTTAGTTAGCAAAGGGTTGATCTTTTCAAGAACAATTTTTGCTACTTCACTATCAATTTTTAGTTTTTTATTATAATAAAGCTCCTGATCAATCTTTTTAAAATGAACAATGAATTCTACTTTTTCCGGTATTTCACTAAATATTTCAATTCGCGATTGTAACAGCCTACCAAATTTTTCATAATCATAAATTCCCTTAATTGCTGATTGATCAAAGAAAGGAGTTGCGATTTCCATAAATTTAGAGAATGGTAATTCTTTAATATACTCACCATTTAACCATTTCATTTTTGCTTCATCAAAGATGCTTGAAGATTTCGATAATCCCTTAACATCAAAGTGCTCAATTAATTCTGCCATCGTGAACTTTTCTTGTGTTCCTTTTGGGCTCCATCCTAAAAGAGCGATATAGTTTACAATTGCTTCTGGTAAATAACCCTTACTGATAAAATCATCAAAATTAGCATCACCATGACGTTTTGATAGTTTCCTTGTTTCATCTTTCATGATTGGAGTTAAGTGCATATACTTGGGAAGTTCCCAACCAAAAGCTTGATATAACAAATTATATTTGGGTGTACTACTCAGATATTCATTGCCACGAATGACGTGAGTGATTGCCATTAGATGGTCATCCACAACATTGGCAAAATTATATGTTGGCATACCATCGGATTTAATTAACACTTGGTCTTCTAATTCTTCATTAGGCACACTAATATGGCCGAAAACCATGTCATCATATTCGCTAAATCCGGTTGTAGGCATATTTTGTCTAATAACATATTTGTCTTTACGAGCTAAACGCTCTGCTACTTCTTGTTCAGATAGAGACAAACAATGCTTATCATAACGTTTAATCCCTGTTGCATCTGCTAAACTATCCAAGCGCTCTTTATCACAGAAGCAATAATAAGCCGCTTTCTTTGCTACTAGTTCTATTGCATATTTTAAATATACGTCTTGACGCTCACTTTGTACATATGGTCCATAAGCACCACCTTCATTTGGTCCTTCATCAAACGTAATACCCGATTGTTTTAGGGTACTATAAATGACTTCTACAGCACCTTCTACATAACGTTCCATATCGGTGTCTTCAATTCGTAAAATAAAAGAACCCTTGTTTTGTCGTGCAAATAAAAAAGCATACAATGCAGAGCGAAGGTTGCCAACATGCATGAATCCAGTTGGACTTGGGGCAAATCTAGTTCTTACTTTATCCATATTTATTTCCTCATAGATTAATAATTTTTTCCTTTTTATATTATACCACAAATAAATCGATTTGTTAATCATTTTTAATAAAAACGTTTTTCTTAGCATTTTTATGAAATGTAATGTATAATGTATGCTGTATAATTTGAGGTTATTATGAATATACTACTGTCTCAGAAAATAAAAAACTATAAACCCAATTGGCAATTACCACAGCCATCGAAAATATTAAATAATATTTTAAAAATATCGGTTCCTGCTGCTTTAGAAGTATTCTTAATCGGCTTGATTGGTATGTTTGATACAATGATGGTTGGTAAATTAGGTGATGCTGCCATTGCTTCAGTTGCCTTGACTCAACAGCCATTGTTTATCACCCTGTCTGCTGGTATTGGTTTAAATGCTGGAGTTATTGCAATTATCGCCCGCAAACGCGGCCAGCAGGATCAAGAAGGTGCCAATAATTATCTCCGTCAATCGCTGATGATTGGGGTGATGATCGCGATTGTAATGACAATCCTTGCCTTCTTTTTAGCAAGACCATTTTTACTTCTTGCTGGGGCTAAGGATGATACCATTGATAATAGTGTCCTATACTTCCGCATCGTTTCTTCGATTCTTATCTTAAACTATATTCGTCTTATCATCACTTCTGCTCTACGAGCTTGTGGCAACACCAAAACTACCTTAGCAACAAACTTAACCGCCAATATCATCAATGTATTTCTTAATTATTGTTTGATTAATGGTAACCTTGGCTTTCCTGCTCTTGGAATCAAAGGAGCAGCAATTGCCACCATCATTGGTAACTTGGTAGCCTTTGTTATTTCTATATTCGCCATCTACAATCGCCGCAATCAATTTTTGTCTGTTAAGCTAACAGATAATTGGCGCTTAGATAAAGAGAGCTGTGGGCAAATTTTTAGAATCAGCTCTAGCGCTTTCGTAGAGCAACTAGGAATGCGGGTAGGATTTTTTATCAGCGCTAAAATTGTAAATAGTCTAGGTACGGAAGCAGTTGCAGTTAATGCAATCATACAAAGTATTATCAGTTTAAGTTTTAATATAACCGATGGTTTTGCTATTGGTGCTTCTAGCCTTGTCGGCAAAAGTTTAGGGGAAAAACGGGAAGAACTCGCTTTTGCTTATGGGCGAATGACACAAATCTTAAGCTTTTTTATCGGTTTATTCATGTTCACTTTTGTCATGATTACTAGGACTTGGATGGCATCCCTATTTTCAAAAGAATTTACGACCATTCAATCAGCAAGCGATATGATGCTTTTTGCTGCCTTTATCATTTTCCCCCAAAGTTTACAATGGGTAACAACAGGTATCTTGCGTGGTGCTGGTGATACGAGATATACCGCTCGTAGTTCATTAATCAGCGTAATGGTAATTCGTCCTGTTCTTTCCTATACCATTTGTTATTTGTTAGGCTTTGGTTTAATCGGGTCATGGATAGGAATGTTTATCGACCAAATTATTCGCTTTCTATTAAATAATGCTCGCTTTACTAATTTAAAATGGATTCGCATAAAAATCTAATAAAAAAAGCACTAACATCACATAGTTAGTGCTCAGAGCGTTGACAAAGTCAACGCTCACATTTTTTTATTCCCATATGATTGTTAAGTGGGGATCATTTTTCTATATAAGCCCTTTGTGGGGACTAATCAACATATTTGGTGTATATTTAAGCATCAAATGGAGAAAATAAAAAACCACCTTTTATTGTTTTTAAAAAAAGGTAGTTTGTCATCAGTCTGAGCACTAACATCATATAGTTAGTGCTTTTATGATACTTTTTCTTTCTTTGATAAGGTAGCTTTTTTAATTAATTGATAGAATTTGGATTCTTTATCTTGTAATAATTCTGAATATTTACCATATTCAACGACTCTACCCTTTTCTAAAATTAATACTTTATCACACAAGCTCAAATTATAAACTTTGTCTGTCATCATGATAATAATCTTATTTTTTAGTTTGAACACTTCATTAATAAGTTCATTTTCTGTATTTATTTGGAAAAATTTTGTTGCATCATCCAAAAGATAAATCTTAGAATCCTTATAAAAGGCATTTGCAAAAATAATTCTTTGAATCGTGTCTTTGGTAATCACTGTTGTCTTTTCATCAATCATTGTTCGTTCCCGATTCGGTAATTCGCTTATGATTTCTTTTAAACCACTACGATTTAGAGCGTCATTGTATTTGTATTCATCGAATTTCTCAGGATAAATAATGTTTTCTAAAATAGAACCATGAAAAATAGTTGCTCCTGCATAAACAGAGGTGATTAAGTCACGTAAATAACGAGTATTCAACTTTAAAATATCACAATTGTTGATTAAGATTGAGCCTCGCGTCGGCTTTGTAAGTTTCGTAATCATTTCAAAGATAAGCCTTTTAGAATTCTCATCTTCTGATAAGATTCCCAGTCTTTCTCCTCTTTTTAACTCGAAATTAACTTTATCAATTAAGATATTCTTTTTATCAAGAGCATAATCAACATCGATAAATTTAAAGCTATGAACATCTTCCAGACTACTAACCGGTTCTGATTTGATTTCGCTTTTTAAGCTATATAATAAATCTAGTTCTAAATGAGCTTCTTCAATATAATTTAAAGATATGTGATTATTCATCAATGCTTTGAAGGTAGTATATACTAGAGGAATAAAGATAACATATATGACAATGGTTCCCGCTGTAATACCAAAACTTGCATCACTGGATAACCAACTGCCCAAACCTAAAATAATTGAAAATACAATTCCAACAAAGAAGTCTTGTAAATTGATACGAGTTGCATCATCAATTAAGTCAGAGTTCAATTTACTCTTCGCATATTCGTTTGTCCATTCACCAAATCTTTCTTTTTCATAATTGATACCATTCAGTAATTTGATATCCTTAATATTTACGAGAGAATCACGAATAAAATCACTCGCTTCTTCAACTTTTTTCTGCCCAGTAAGTTCTATTTTCGCAATATGCTTTTCAATGGCTTTTACTAAAATATAAAAAAGTACCAACGAAGCATAAACTATCAATCCCAACACTGGTTTAATGGCCATCATGGCAATAAAAATAGCAACCAAATATAGAATACGATCAAAAAACTTCACTAAATTATTCTTGAAAAATTTATCACTCACAGTACGACAATTATCAACAATGTTCGTAATTGCTGTTTCAGCATTTTCTTTTGTTAATTCTGACATTTCTGCTTCTAAAACCGCAGTATAAGCTTCGTTTGCTAGTCTACTAAAGATAAAACTATTTAGTTGAGAAACCTGACGCTTCTTAATCATACTGAACACAAATGCTGCAATAAGCGCAATAACAAAAAGTGTCATTCGAACAGGTAATTGACTCTGATTGCCATCGATAATTACGATTTCTAAAATCTGTTTTAATAAAATAGCAGCAAAGATTTCACAACAAACAATGAAAATTGCTGAAAAAATGAGGCTGATTACAACTTTAACTTTATTTGTTAGAACTTGTAAAATTAAACTTTTTGTATTCATAATCATCCTCCTTTTGCTAATTTTTTACTTTTAAACTATATGCTTATCATACAATAAACCATCCAAAAAGTAAAGTTTTTTTTAATATCCCTTCATAAGCAATTGTATTTTTATAATAAAAGGTATATAATACTTAAGAGGTGATATTTGATGAGAATTGCAGTCTATCCTGGTTCTTTCGATCCAATTTCAAATGGGCATTTAGATATAGTTCGGCGGGCTTGCCAAGTGTTTGATACTGTTTATATTTTAGTCTCTTTCAATCCTAATAAAAAATATTGTTTTACAAATGATGAAAGAGTCGAAATGATGAAAATTGCTACCAAAGATATTCCTAATGTTGTTGTTGAAGGGAGTTCTTCTTTGGTCTTGCACTATGCTCGCAGTAAAAAAGCATCTGTTATTATTAGAGGCTTGCGTAATTTTATTGATTATCAAAATGAGATTACTTTATTTCAATTTAATCGCTCCATTGATAACAAGATAGATACCTTTATTCTCTTTCCTTCAGCGGATAATTTATTTCTGTCTTCATCAGCAATTAAAGAACTTGTTTTATTTGGTGGTGACATAAGTAGTTATGTTCCTCATGATTTGGTTGAATATATCACTAATATTATTAAAAGGAGATTATAAAAATGTTTTGTAAGAATTGTGGAAAAGAAATTAATGATAAGGCAAAATTTTGTCAATTTTGTGGGGAACATGTAGCAGAGAACGAACCTGAAAAAGAGGATCAATTACACGGGTTTTATTATAAAAAGCGAGAGTATGATCGCAAAGCTATAAAACAAGAAGCAAAAGACGTATTAAAAAAAGGAAATAACTTTTTAATGATGATTGTTGTATTACTACTTGTTGGTTTTGTTGGTGGCGCTGTTGCGGCAACTGTTGTTGGTAGTGTCATCGCTTTATTGCTACAAGCTTCTGTATTTTGGGTTAGTAAGAATCTATTAATTCATAATAAAGTTGATTTAGATCTTTTATACAAACCGATTGATGATTTTAGTTATGCTTTAAGAATCATTGGTGCTGCACTACTAGTAGGATTAATTGTTGCTTTAGGTACCATTTTATTCATTATCCCTGGTATTATTTTTGCTTTAACTTATTCACAAACGATTAGGATTATCGCTGATGATAAGAAAATCAGTATCGGAGATGCAATGGCAAAAAGTAAAGATTTGATGAGTGGCCACAAGTGGGAACTATTTGTTTTCGGACTTAGTTTCATTGGACATTTTCTACTTGTGATTATCACTTTTGGTTTATGGTCTTTATATTTAGCTCCATATTATACTGTTGCTAGTACAAATTACTATTTCTATTTACGAGGTTTAGAACAAAAACCAGTTGATCAAATTACAACATTTTAGTTATAAGGCTAGTTAATAACAACTAGCTTTTTTTAAATCAAAAAAGGACTAATTTCTTAGTCCTCAGACTGATGACAAACTACCTTTTTGTATTTTAAGAAAAAGGTAGTTTTTTATTTTCCCCACACGAGATATAAAAAGAAGCATATTATAGTAATATACCCCCACAAATGCCTATATATGAAATAAATCCCCACTTAGTAAAAATTAGTAAACAAAAAAATGTGAGCGTTGACTTTGTCAACGCTCTGAGGACTAATTTCTTAGTCCTTTTGTTTTTTATTTGATGGTTGATGATAATTGTTTACCAAATTCAATGGCTTGCTCTTCAATTTCAGGGGTAGGATTCCATAAATTCCTAAGTCCTTCACTCACAATTTCAAACCCTGCACTTGTTAAAGCATCATTCATCATTTTTACTGCTTCACCACTCCAACCATAACAACCAAAAGCTGCAGCTTTTTTATTTTTAAACTTTAGTCCTCTCATTAAATCAATGAAACCAGCCATTTTATGAATCATGTCATTGCCAACCGTAGGTGAACCCAATACAATCAATTTTGATTTAAATACTTCCACAATCAAGTCATTTTCATCCGTATGAGCACGATTAAAAACTTTTATTTCTAATGTAGGGTCCGCTTTACTCAATCCTTCAGCAATTCTTTCGGCTAATAATTTGGTTCCATTCCACATCGTATCATAAATGATTGTTGCTTGATGCTCTTGATAATCATCACACCATTGCGTATATTTTTCTAAGATCATGCCAATATTCTTACGCCAGATAACACCATGGCTTGGAGCAATAATATCAATGGGCAAATTTAATTTTCCGATTTCTTGGAGTTTTCGTTTAACGATAGCATTAAATGGGGTTACGATATTCGCATAGTACTTTAATGCTTCATAGTTCAATGTGCATTGATCTGTTAAATCATCAAATAAACGTTCATTTGCAAAATGTTGACCAAATGCATCATTACTGAAAAGAATATTATCTTTAGTCATGTACGTTGCCATACTGTCTGGCCAATGAATCATAGCCATCTCAACAAACACCAAGTCTTTACCATTACCAATGTGCAAACTATCTCCCGTTTTGACAATATGGAAATTCCAATCTTGATGATATTGACCCTTCAATGACTTTACAGCATTCGCCGTGCAATAAATTGGGGTATTGGGAATTTGTTTCATTAATTCCACTAAAGCACCACTATGGTCAACTTCACCATGATTGACAATAATATAATCAATCGAATTTAAATCGACTTCCGTTTTCAAGTTCTCAACAAATTCCTTGGCAAAAGGTAGCCAAACCGTATCAATCAATACCGTTTTTTCTTCTTGAATTAAATATGAATTATATGTTGATCCTCTTTGTGTTGACAACTCATCCCCATGAAATTTTCTTAATTCCCAGTCAATCTTCCCAACCCAATAAACATTGTTTTTTACTAGTTTTTTCATTTTTTTCTCCTTTTTTCAATTAGTATCAAAGGAACCATCATTTCCCTTGTTGTTAATCCCGCATGTGTCGACTTCATAATAAAGTCTCCTTCTTTAGGACTATCAAATCCCAAAGCTTTATTTGTCATTGCCACTAGCATATAATCATCAATAAAGTCCTCAACTTTATGGTGCTTTTCACCATATCCAAAATAATGTTCAGCAAGGAGTTCTTCTTTGCTTAATAGCAAAAAGTCTTGTGCTAGATATTGATGATATAGTTTTAAGAACTCTTCTTTTTTCCCATCCATCAAAGATATATTCTTAGCTCGCCCTTCAATGGTCGGAAATTTTTTAATACAATCTTTCATCCCAGGAATTTCTGTTAAGTATATCCAACCAACATCAATATGACCATGATCAGCAATCACAATGATGATTGTATCCGTAACTTTAGAGACAAATGTTTCTAATTCAGCTTCTATATCTAAAACATCTTGTTTCACTTCTGGAGCCGCTGCCCCGAATTCATGCATATCATAATCAGGATTCGCACTATAGGCATAAAGATATTTTACACCATCCTCCTGGCAAATCGTTTCCATTCTACCAAACATATCTTTTATGTCACTATATTCAATATTGGTACAGCCCTTAGCCTGATGAGAAATTTTATCTAGATGAAGCGCATAGGAAGTTACCTTTCCCTTCGTTGCATAACCAATTTTTTGATAGATTGTTTCATATTTCAAAAGTTCTTTTCCATTAATATCAGCTATAGGGACAGGTTCTTTGGTAACACTATCACGATAGGGAAAAATATCGATACTACGATCTAGTTCCTTAAAATACAAGCTCCATCCTAACCAACCATGTTCTAGTGGTGATACTCCTGACTCGATTGTAGTCGTTGCGGCAACAGTGGTAGATGGGAATGTTGAAGAAACAACTCCTCGTTGGAATTGCGATAACATTCCTTGGGGACTTAACTCATGCAAATTTTCGTTGCCTAAGCCATCTAGCAATAGTAAAACGATATTTTTATAGTTTTTAGATAGCGCTTTATCCACGATTGCATTGGTTTTGTAATTACCATGATACCCAAAGTTATATAGTATTGAAGAAACAACATTGATTAACGAATCATTCCAGTTTGGTTTTTTGATTTCCACCATTATCACCTCGTATTTATTATATTATATTGTTGAATATAAAGCAATTTTATTGCTTTAATATCATAAATATTATAAAATATAGAGGTAAAAAGGAAGAAAAATATGAAGAAAAAATTAATTGGTGTTACTCCTCGATTATTAACAGAAGGAGACACTGTAAAACAGTTTGTAAATGAATTCTATTTATCTGCATTAACCAAAAGAGGCTTTAATGTTGTTATGTTAACATTGGATAATCCGCAATTAGAGGATGTTTTGTCTTTATGTGATGGTTTTCTAATCACTGGTGGTAGCGATGTAGATCCTGTATTCTTTCATGAAATCAATGAAGGACTATCTAGAGGAGTAAAACCACAACTTGATCAAGTTGACCAGCAAGTGGTTGTTTATGCACAAAAGAACAAACTACCAATGCTGGGTATTTGCCGTGGTCATCAAACAATCAATGTCTTTTTAGGCGGTTCTCTTTATCAAGATATTGGTGATTCTCATCGTAATTTAGCTGATGGTCATGAAATTCATACCATCAAAAATCGTTTGCTTGATTTCTCACCCGAAATAATTACAAACAGCTATCATCATCAAGCTATCAAAGATTTGGCTCCTCATACCACAGCAATTGCTTGGCATAAGGATGGTACAATTGAAGCTTATGTCCATGATGTTTTACCAATTATTGGTATTCAGTGGCATCCTGAAAGATTACAAGGAACTGCTCCAAGTGAAATCATTTTCGATAAATTTGCTGAATTAGTTAATCATAGATAAAATAAAAAGACCTCTTTCTCATTTTTTGAGAACGATGAGGTCTTATTTTTTTAATACATTTCTGGATTTACAGGCAATGGTTTTTTAGCTTCTGGTTTTTTAACAACAGCAACTTCGCTAGTAATAAACAAAGCTGAGATAGAAGCAGCATTTACAACTGCACTTCTTGTTACCATCGTTGGATCAACAATTCCTTCTTTAAACATATCTACCCATTGACCGTTTTTTGCATCAAAACCGATATTTTTATCGCTATTTTTTTGTTTTTCCAAAATTTCTAGCCCATCAAAGCCTGAATTTTCAGCAATTTGATACATCGGTGCTAATAAACTTTCAATCACTACATTGATACCTTTTTGGACATCAATCATTTCATTTTTTAATACTGGTTTTAATTCATTGTATATTTCTACAAGAATTGCTCCACCACCAATGATAATTCCTTCTTTTACTGCTGCTTTCGTAGCGTTTAAGGCATCTTCAATGCGCAATTTCTTATCTTGCAATTCAGTATCCGTTAGTGCGCCTACATGAATGACAGCAATACCATTGGTCATTTTTCCTAAGCGCTCATTGTAGCGCTTTTTGTCATAGTCTGAACTGGCTTTTTCAGCAAGCATCTTTAGTTCTTTGATACGTTTTTCAATATCTTTACGTTCTCCATTGCCATCAATGATGGTTGTATTATCTTTGGTAATGTGAACTTTTTTAGCAATACCCAAGTCTTCAAGTTTCATATTCTTTAGTTCCATGCCCAAATCTTTGGTATAGAACTTAGCTTTTGTCATAATAGCGATGTCTTCAAGCATATCTTTTTGGTTTTCACCAAAGCCTGGGGCTTTCGTAGCAACAACATTAAACGCACCACGTAATTTATTGATGATTAATGTGTTGGTTACTTCATTATCAAAATCTTCAGCAATCATCAATAATGGTTTGTTTTGTTGAACGATTTGTTCAAGAACCGGAAGAACATCTTTAATCGAAGTTAATTTTTGATCGGTTACTAATACATAAGCATTTTCTAAGGTAATGCTTTGAGCATTACTATCGCTTACCATATATGGCGAAATATACCCTTTATCGTATTGCATTCCTTCTACAACTTCTAAATAAGTATCAAAGCCTTTCGATTCATCGACGCTAATTACGCCTTCTTTACCTACTTTATCCATTGCTCTAGCAATAATATCACCAATTTCTTTCGATGATGATGATATGGTAGCAACACTAGCAATTTCGCTATTCGTTTCTACTTTATGTGATTTCTCCAATAACTTTGCTGCTACTTTTCCACTAGCAAATTCAATACCTTCGCGTAATAGTACAGGATTCATACCTCTATTAATTGCTTCAATACCTTTATGAATCATTGATTGTGCTAAAATAGTGGCAGTTGTCGTACCATCACCAGCAACATCATTTGTTTTGTTAGCTACTTCGTAGACTAATTTTGCTCCAACATTCTCTAGTGGATCTTCAAGATCAATTTCGCGGGCAATTGTTACACCATCATTTGTAATCAACGGAGAACCATACTCTTTCTCTAATACAACATTTCTTCCCTTCGGACCAATTGTTATTTTCACCGCATTTGCAATGGTATCAACGCCTTTTAACATTTTATCGCGGGCTTCTTTAGAAAAAATAATTTGTTTTGCCATACTCATTAATCCTCCTCAATCACAGCAAGAATATCTTTCATTGCGATAACCAAGTATGTTTCATCTTGATATTTAAATTCGCTTGTTGAATATTTTTTAAAAATAACTCTATCATTTGCTTTCACATTCATTGGAATCAATTTTCCATCTTCATAAATGCCATCGCCAACAGCAATTACTGTGGCGATAGCATCATCATCTACTTCTTTACTAGACAATAAAATTCCACTTGCTGTTTTATTAACAGCTTTTTCTTTTTTTAAAATTACTTTATCATTTAGTGGTCGTAACATAAATCAAAACTCCTATTCAATTGCAATATACTTTTTTGTTTCTAGTTTTTCTGGATCAACCTTTTGAACAACAATACTTAAAACACCATCAGTAAAATTAGCTTTGATGTTGTCATCAACAATGTCATCACCTAAATAATAACTACGAGTAATAGAACCACAGAAGCGCTCGCGACGAAGATATTTTTCTTTCTTGTCTTCACTTTCTGGAGTTTCTTCTGTTTTCTCAACATGACCTTCGATTGTTAAATAACCTTTCTCTAAACTAACCTTAATGTTGTCTTTTGCATAACCTGGCATATTCACTTTAAGCTCATAGCCATTCTCTTTTTCAATCACATCAGTCTTCATAAGATCTTCGTATTCTCTATTAAATGGAGAATAGTCAAAGAAATCACGTAGAAAACTGTCACCTAAAAATCCTAAATCATTTCTCTTTCTTAAATAATTGCTCATCATATTCACCTCTTGATCTTTCTAGCACTCTATTATCTCAAGTGCTAATTCTATTATATCACAAAAATTAGCACTGTCAAGTATCTAGTGCTAATTTTTAAAAAATATTTCGTTTTTTTGTGACAAAGTCACCTTCATTTTGTCATTTATCAGCTGTTTTCTTCTACTTCAACAACTCCAGATGGTGATAAAAAAGGAATTTTTAGCACTACTTCTTCTGTAGCCAAATCAATAATTGCCACATGATTGCTGTTTTTATTACATGAAATGATGTAGTCACCATCACGAGACAGTATCATATGACGAGGATGCGCTCCTCCACAAGAAAAACTGTGATCGTACTCTAATAGGCCATCTGATAGCACCTTAAATTTAGCAATCGCATCTTCACCCCGATTACTAACATATAGATATTGATAATCCAGTGAGAATACCAAAGTTCCCCCATAACTAGTGTTATTGTAATGAGGTACGGTTGATATTCTTTGTAATATAGTAAAGCTCGGCATTTGGATTACAACAACTTCGTTAGAATATTCTGTTACGATATATAAAAGTGAACAATCTTCATTATAGATACCATGACGTGGTCCTATGTTAAGAGGTAATTGTAACACCTTGCCTTCCTTGAGGATGCCTTCATCTATTTGATAAAAGAATACTTGGTCAGTAGCTATATTAATAACAGTCAAAATAGTTTCATTATTATTTAACAATACACAATGACAATGACTTTTGATAGCAGTCGTAACTTGTTTTTTGTAAGTAATTAATGTTTCAAATTTACCATTTGTACATCCAATACTAAATATTGTTCCATCGGTATAACTACATCCTAATAATAGTTTGTTCTTGGTAGAATAAACCAAGTGTGTGGGTTTCCCACCAAGAATTGTAATTTTGTCTTTTTCAACAAGCTCATTATCTTCTATCATCATCGATAATAGTGATGTTTCATTATTCGTTTGAAATGTGAATAATGAGGAATGATCTTTCACAATAAAACTAGGTGATGCTAATTCTTTTTGTGCTATTTGCTTATAACCAACCTTGCTATCAATAGTGTAATAACCCAATGTTGGTTGTTCTTGCTCATATCCCGTAATCACTATCTTCATTTTTTTGCTTTTCCTTCATCATTTTTTGTTTTTGTTTTAATCTACGTTCATATTGCTTTTCAGAAATTCGTACCAAGATACCAGTAATAGGATCTTTAATATACATGATGATGCCTTCATCTTGTTCTCTTGATTTTTTCCTGTTTTCATCAATGTTTTTTCCCATAGTATAATTTTCCTTTCTCTATGTAACTACTACCTACAATAACGATATTAATTACCATTATTACATTTTTTTAATTAAAATGAAATGCTTAATTTTATTTTAGTAATGTATCTATAATTTAAATTTTTCCTTATATAGCAAAATAGAAAGTTGCTAATTTAATGTTAAGAATATGTCTTAACATAGCAAAAGCAAAAATTCTGAGGGTAGCAAAACATTATATGATGCAATATGGATTCATAATAAGTCTTTACATAGCAAAAATTCTGAGGGTAGCAAAACAGCACTCCACAGCATTTTATTTCTTTTTGTGTCTTTACATAGCAAAAATTCTGAGGGTAGCAAAACCTACTAACGGTTATGAGTTGGCAAATTTTAGTCTTTACATAGCAAAAATTCTGAGGGTAGCAAAACCAGGAGTTATAACTTCGTA
>CAYPLR010000019.1:13315-15302 GCA_964411675.1 uncultured Bacteroidales bacterium | reverse complement strand
GATATATTGACCCAAATAGTCTTTACATAGCAAAAATTCTGAGGGTAGCAAAACTAACTCTCAGCATCTCCTCCAGTAGATTATGTCTTTACATAGCAAAAATTCTGAGGGTAGCAAAACCAGGAGTTATAACTTCGTATTCATTCCCCAGTCTTTACATAGCAAAAATTCTGAGGGTAGCAAAACACGCTAAATGGCGATATATTGACCCAAATAGTCTTTACATAGCAAAAATTCTGAGGGTAGCAAAACTGATTATAATGTAATAATTTATTCTGATTTGTCTTTACATAGCAAAAATTCTGAGGGTAGCAAAACTCCACGTCGTTATCGGTAAATGTTAAGACAGTCTTTACATAGCAAAAATTCTGAGGGTAGCAAAACTATTGTAATAATTCCACTAACTCTACCTGCGTCTTTACATAGCAAAAATTCTGAGGGTAGCAAAACGCATTTGGCACACCGTTTAGGAAGCGAGATGTCTTTACATAGCAAAAATTCTGAGGGTAGCAAAACAGCAGGACATATTATAAGCGAAGCACCCACGTCTTTACATAGCAAAAATTCTGAGGGTAGCAAAACTTAATTATTTAATTGCTTTATACTATAATCGTCTTTACATAGCAAAAATTCTGAGGGTAGCAAAACAACTATAAATGAATAATAATTATTGTCAATGTCTTTACATAGCAAAAATTCTGAGGGTAGCAAAACTGCTAAACAAATAGGAAGAAACTATATTGGGTCTTTACATAGCAAAAATTCTGAGGGTAGCAAAACTCCTGTTTCACCTATATATTATTGTATGCTGTCTTTACATAGCAAAAATTCTGAGGGTAGCAAAACAATATACATTGCACTCACTCCTTGTTTTTAGTCTTTACATAGCAAAAATTCTGAGGGTAGCAAAACAAAATTCGAGTTTTAATAAATCTTAATAATGTCTTTACATAGCAAAAATTCTGAGGGTAGCAAAACAGATTCTAACCTTAATTCTACCTTTATTTCGTCTTTACATAGCAAAAATTCTGAGGGTAGCAAAACAAAACTCTAACTTTGATATGCTTATTCGCCGTCTTTACATAGCAAAAATTCTGAGGGTAGCAAAACACCTAAATATATGTTGCAATTGTATATCTTGTCTTTACATAGCAAAAATTCTGAGGGTAGCAAAACACTATTGCAATTATAATTAAAATATGATATGTCTTTACATAGCAAAAATTCTGAGGGTAGCAAAACTGTACAGAAGTTATTAGGTCATAAGTCTATGTCTTTACATAGCAAAAATTCTGAGGGTAGCAAAACATAATGTTTTAATATCTTTTTGTATTATCTGTCTTTACATAGCAAAAATTCTGAGGGTAGCAAAACTTTGATATAAATACCCAAGCGCCATCATCGGTCTTTACATAGCAAAAATTCTGAGGGTAGCAAAACGTTCGCATCGCTTACAACTGTTTTATCTTTGTCTTTACATAGCAAAAATTCTGAGGGTAGCAAAACACTCGGTAATTTCACCCCCAACAGCATCTAGTCTTTACATAGCAAAAATTCTGAGGGTAGCAAAACTCGATAAAATTGGCAAATAGAAAATTGGTAGTCTTTACATAGCAAAAATTCTGAGGGTAGCAAAACAAAATACATGCTCGACCCCGTTTTGGTAAAGTCTTTACATAGCAAAAATTCTGAGGGTAGCAAAACACGAAGCATAGTATGTATGGCCACTTATAAGTCTTTACATAGCAAAAATTCTGAGGGTAGCAAAACGAAAGCAACGCTAATACAAACGCTTATACAGTCTTTACATAGCAAAAATTCTGAGGGTAGCAAAACTTTCAATTGAATTAAAGATTGTGTCAGAAAGTCTTTACATAGCAAAAATTCTGAGGGTAGCAAAACAAATATCAATAATTTCTTTTGCAAATAAATGTCTTTACATAGCAAAAATTCTGAGGGTAGCAAAACAACAAGCGCAGACTTAGTT
>CAYPLR010000019.1:0-13215 GCA_964411675.1 uncultured Bacteroidales bacterium | reverse complement strand
GTCTTTACATAGCAAAAATTCTGAGGGTAGCAAAACAACAAGCGCAGACTTAGTTGCAGAAACTTCGTCTTTACATAGCAAAAATTCTGAGGGTAGCAAAACGTGTTGCTTGCACCTCAAACTTAGCATATAGTCTTTACATAGCAAAAATTCTGAGGGTAGCAAAACCAATAATTGCTTTTTGAATAACTGAAATGAGTCTTTACATAGCAAAAATTCTGAGGGTAGCAAAACGCGGTACACTTTCCATGTTTACCAAATGACGTCTTTACATAGCAAAAATTCTGAGGGTAGCAAAACCAGTCGAACCAGTTACACTTGAAAACTCTGGTCTTTACATAGCAAAAATTCTGAGGGTAGCAAAACTTATTGGAATGATTGTTGGCTTATTCTTCTTGTCTTTACATAGCAAAAATTCTGAGGGTAGCAAAACCGTTTCGGTAGGTTGGTTTGAAATAAATGTGTCTTTACATAGCAAAAATTCTGAGGGTAGCAAAACTCCGCGTTGTTATTTTAACTGTGCCAGCAAGTCTTTACATAGCAAAAATTCTGAGGGTAGCAAAACTGTTAAAGATGCCTAGTTTTGTATTTAGATGTCTTTACATAGCAAAAATTCTGAGGGTAGCAAAACAAGGTATCAAGGGCTATTACAGGTATTATGGTCTTTACATAGCAAAAATTCTGAGGGTAGCAAAACATAATCTTCTATCTCATAGACATAATTACCGGTCTTTACATAGCAAAAATTCTGAGGGTAGCAAAACTATGCGTTGGGTTGTTTCGTTGATTAGATTGTCTTTACATAGCAAAAATTCTGAGGGTAGCAAAACCGGCTGGTATTATGATATAAAATATACGAAGTCTTTACATAGCAAAAATTCTGAGGGTAGCAAAACGGTTGCAGCGTCTGCGTATTCGTGTCTAACGTCTTTACATAGCAAAAATTCTGAGGGTAGCAAAACTACAGATATACCTGTTGAATTAAATGTAACGTCTTTACATAGCAAAAATTCTGAGGGTAGCAAAACCTCAAATATATTATAACATATTTGAAGTTCTTAAGTAAATGGTTAATTAATCGTCTATATTATAATAATTTGTTATAAATCTATTACATTTAAAATACAAATCTTTTTTCAATTGATCAATTGATATATTTCTTTCATAATTCATTTGTATTTCAAATAATTCCTCTTCATTATATAAGTCAATCTCATTTTTGTCTAACAAGTATACTTCATCTACATTTAAAAAATTACTTTTTTCAATAAAATCCACAAGCATTATTGAAATTCCTTTTTCTAGTTCACCAATTTTTTTGTAAATCTTTTCTGTTAGTAAAGGAACATCAACAATAAGAAAGCACTGTTTCTCCTTAGTTAGAGTAGAAATCCTATTAACTGCTTCTAACTGTAATAAAATTCTATCTTCATATGTCAAATCAAGCTCACTAATTATAAAACATTCTTTTAAGAAACGCAATTCAAGCATTTTTGATAAGCTTTTATTGTTTATCAGTTGAATATCAACATTCATTGTTAAGTCACCAAAACTTCTCTCACCTTCGAAAAACTCCTTAATAAATATATCGAGCAATCTATTGACATTACTAATTTCATCATGAAATTCAATTCCATCAAAAACTGCTTCAAAGTATTTCAAAAATAAAGATTTCGTTCCTAACTTTAAGTCATTAGAAAATTCAAAGTATGGTTCTATTTCAAAAAAGTAGAATTGCTTTGTATCTAAAAAGTTTTCATTCAAATACATACTGTTTTTATAGTTTTTCACTACGCTATTTTCTGTTTTTGAAACTTTGTTGAAAAAACACTTTATAGAATTAACAATTTCATATTTTTTCCTATAGTTATCACCAATAAGAATTTTCCACTTATCAAATATAAATTCAAATGTTTCTTTTTTTGATTCGATTTTTAATTTGTTCATATTTATCCTTTCATATAATCACAAACGGATTCACCGTAAGTATTTCTTCCTGATTACTCTTGCCACCTATGATAATGATTGATTTATTATATTGTTTCTCAGTAACTAGCATAATTCTTATATAGCCTTTCACAGGTATATTCTTATATAAAACTTTTATATGATTCCTTGCAGCATCTCTATTATTAAAAATTTTACCATATACAGAGTATTGAATCATAATGTATCCACTCCTTATTAAATATTTTCTAAAGTATGTATAAGTTTTTCTATCTTTTTCAGTAATTGTAGGTAAATCGAAGAAAAGCAAAAGTCTCATATTGTCATATGCCATAATCATTAAATTTCGGTGCTACAAATTCATCGATTTCTGATTCATTGAAATAATCAATAATCATAGTTATATATAAGCTCATAGCATTCAAAAATGTATGTTTTTCATTTTTATATCTAAAGTTATTAGTTGTTAATTTTATTAAATTTAATCTGTCTTCTCTTTCTAAGAAATTTTTACCTATAATATTTTTATAAACATAATCATCTATTATAGGTCTAAACACTTCAATAATATCATCACTTAGATTAAATTCATTTTCTGATCCTCTATGGAATATCCCCAAACTTGTATTTAACCCTTTTGCAATTAAAACCTTAGATATTTGTGAACGCATAATGCTATAGCCATAATTTAATGCACTATTGACTGTATCATCTGCAAATCTTGTAAATTCTTTGCCAAACAATTCCCGAAAATAAATTTTAGCGCTTAATCCCTCACGATTCGTCGCATCACCATTTTGTACTTCATTAGAAAATTTCAATAATTTATTTATCACATCTTGATTTTTTTTATTTTTTATTAAAACTTGAGCCTGATTAATTATTTTACTAATAACAATATTCTTATGAATTATCATTTTTTTATTTTCATCCCATTTTAATTGGTTTTTAAATACAATTGGTGCTTGGTTTTTACCACTAATGGGAGACATAATTGCTTGTGGAAGATGAGATATATTACATATAATTAGATTGACATTATATTCAGAGCGTTTATTAATAAGAGGAATAGACAATATAGATTTATAATTATCGATTATTAAAGTGTGAATATCAGATAAAGGCATTAATAAATCATTAGATTCTCTTTTGATTTTTAAATTATCTAGATATAAACTCAAATAATCGCTTTCCTCAATATAAACGATTCTCCAGCCCATAATCAAAAAAAGAACCAAGATTAGATCTTGATTCATTTTTTTGGAGTTAAACTCCGATTTCGGGATAAACCCTTGTTTTACTAGGTCCTCAGAACCTTTGCTATGTAATGCACTCTTGCTACTAAGTGCAATTACATTGTAACACATTAATTTTTTAATTTCAAGACCTCAGATTCAATTTTTTTTATATTTCCTAAAATATCACAAGAAAATTTTTCTAGCAAGTAAATGTTTTTCCCTATTGTAATCATTATTTGCTTTTTTTCTTTTAATACATTACAAAAAAGTTCTTTGACTTCTATAGTATTTATTTTATCATTATTTGTTCCAACAAAACGGTATATATGAGGTTCCTCATCTTTTTTAGTAATTTTAATATATTCATTATGATGTACTGAAAAACAAAACTTATAACTACCATCTATTTTTTTATCTTGTTTTAATTTTTCATATTCATTCATATCAATGATTCCATTTTTTTCATGTAAACTTACATCAATATATCTTACTGTGACAAACTTGTACAAACCAACTGGTGACTTATAAAAATCTGTCCGATATGGTGATATTTGTAAAAGAACAATTTTTTTGTCTGATTTAACTGACTGATATTTGTGAGTAATTGAACGATGATTGCCGAGTTTCTCTTTCAAATACTTTACAGATTTAATAACCGGTCCCTTTCCATCTTTTGCTTTTTTTCTTATCTCTCCATGCTGCTCTTTATATATAGCAAAAGGATTTTCTTTATCTGTATAACTTGTTTCTAAAATAATCTTTTTAATTAATGCAAAAGATTCGGGATCATGTTTTTTCATTAAGATAGCATCATCTTTGCCATCCTTGATCATTTGAGCTAATTTTATTCCCTCATTACTATAGATATCTTTATATCTTGCAACAAGATGATCAACTCCATCAACTAATCTTGTTGAGTAGATTGTTTCATCAGTAAATTGACGATTAAACTTTTTATCAATTTTATGCGATATTTTTATATTTTCATTATAATTAGTCAAATCATTAATGTTCTTGATTCTACTTAAAAATGAAAATAATTTATCATCGAAGAAATCCTTTTGATTTTCAGACGTGATTACTTCTCCAGTTTCATCATCATAGATTATTCCATCAGAAGTTTCATATAAATCTAACAACTTTGAAAAATATTTATGCTTTTTAACTGCTGCAACAATGATTGCATCAACAATATGATGATAGAAATAATCCCTACATTTTTTTAATCCTGCTCTATTTCTAATATTGTCAGTTATCTTTCCGTTTATTGTATGAACTTTGGTCTCTATGCCATTAGCGTGAAAATAGTTGCTTAGAGTATTCAATATTACTTTTGTTGCATATCGAGTATCAACTAGGTTTCTGTTGATAAATTCAGCACGAACACTTTGTTTATCTATATCTTCAGCAAACAACAAGTTGCGTAGTTTATTTTTAGATATCAAACCTCTTTTCTCTAAATTAATTACTCTAGAAGCAAACTCATTAAAATTTGTTTCTTGAATTTTTCCAGACGAAAAGAACTTAAATGGTGTCATATTTGATTTATCATTATTAACGCTCGAAGTTGTTAAAACCTTATTATTAAAAGAATCATCTAGAGAAATAGAAATTGGAATTATATGATCAATTTCATAAGCAAATGGATCATTTATCAGTAAATCCTTGTCGATTTCTCTACCTGAGTATATACATCTATGATCTTGTTCTTTATACAAGCGTAATTTCAAAGCTAAGCTACCTGTAAGTGGTTTTCCTTCAGCTAATTCAAGTGCTTGCTTGTTTAATTCTTCTCCTCTTTTTTGAGATTCATTTATTCTTTTTTTTTCATCAGCACTATTTTTATCCCGTGCCATTTCGATAACAATAGTATCTAGTTCTCCATATATTCTACGGATAGTGTTGATAATTTTTATTGCTTCATTTTGTGCTCTTAAAGCTACTGGGCTGATGACTGCTTTTTGATCCAACATAATATCATTTTTTTCTTTATATATATTTAAATTTTCTTTTTGAATCCCATATTTTGTGATAAGCTGCATTTGATTATCTGTAGTCGCTAATAAATCAGGAATCATTGTTCTCATTGCTTTAAACGATAATGAATGATATTCTTTACATCCGGAAATGTGAGCCAAAGCATCTGCAGTTTCTTCTGAAAAAATGGTTTTATCTATCTTTTTTAATTCGATTTTTCGTTCATCAATTCCTCGTTTTACTGCTAATATTTCAATAATTTTATCTACATACTCTTCATTCTCATATACAAGTTTATTTAGTTCTTTATTAATAACAACATTTCTTATTTTTTTATATCCTGTAAATTGAGAAATAAGATTTTTATTGCTTTTATCTTGCCTAAATCCACTGATAAAGGTTTCTTCAACATCCAAAAACTTACATAGTTTTTTAATAGTAAAGTCACCTTTTTCTTTCTTCATTAATTCAATTATTTGTTCTTTTTGCTCTTGTGTGATTTTTTCTTGATTAATCTTTAGATTATTCAAATCATTGAGAATATTAAACAAACAGGCTGTATAAGAATCTTTTGGAGCGCGCTTTTCTAAAGGGAAAAGTGAGCAATTTCCTCTCATTCTTTCTATCAAATCTATATATTTAATTTCACCTTTTTCATAATACCATCTTCCATATGGAGTTGGAGACTTTTCACTTCCAGGGCCTTCAAAATAAGCTCGTTTCCTTTTAATCAAATCAATTACTTTTTCTTTAAATTCTTGTGCTAAAACTTGATTACTTAGAATTTTTGTAATTTCTTTAACATATTCGCTTGTTTTAAAATTGTTTAACGAGCCACGAACACTACCACTCTCCTCAAGACGCTTTCTTTGAATTAAACAAATGTAATTTGTGTCTTTATTAATAAGCATTTTTTCATTGTAATCAAGAATCTTTTTGGTAGATTTTAATTCCGTAATTTTGTCTTCCGCAATTGGTTTGTCAATATTAGAATCATTTTTTTCATCATCACATTTATCGATATCATCAATATTATCAAATGAAGATCCTCTTCTTTTGGTAATATGTAAGATTGCAGTTGCTAACTCTTCGTTTGTAAGCCTTTCTTCAAGTCCTTTACAACGAATTTCATATGGATTTTTTAAAAGTATAAATTCACCATCAATAATCCCATGTTCCTTCAACAACTCTTTCATATCAATCAGTCTTTGTTGACGGCGGCGTTTTGATCTTCTACTCCCCCGCTTTTCTCTGCGCTTAATATTATCTTGTGCAGATCTTTCTGGAAAGATTCTCACTCCTTTATCAACTATTTCATTTTCATCAACATCAATAATTGCCCATCCAACAGATGTCACACCAATATCTAGCCCTAATACTTTTTTTCCCATATTACATCCTTTCTTTTCGTAAAATTAAAAATATTAATTAAATTAGAACTGTTTCGAGTATAATTCCTCTATTAATCTAATTATATAACCTAAATCATCAATAAAGCAATAGTATTTTAAACTATATTTAAATTGCGTTTTATTATATAATAAAGCTATGGAGGTTGTTTTATGTGTGATACTTTATACCAAAAAAATAAACACTTCACTATTTTTGGAAAAAATAGTGATCGTAGTGCCAATGAACCTAATCTTGTTATTCTAAACAAAGCCAAAGACAACCAAAATAAAACTCTTACCTGTACCTATATTGATATCCCAGAGGTCAATCATAGTTATGCCAATATTTTGGTAAAACCTAGTTGGATATGGGGAGCAGAAATGGGAATCAACGAGTACAATTTAGTCATTGGTAATGAGGCTGTCTTTACAAAAAAGAAAAATAAAAACCCATCGCTGATTGGAATGGATTTTCTAAGGTTAGCGCTAGAAAGAGCAAAATCTGCTCCTGAAGCGATTGATGTTATTACTAACCTACTTCAAACGTATGGTCAGGGAGGAAATTGTGGCTACGATAAACAGTTCTTTTATGATAACTCTTATTTGATTGCTGATCCAAGCGAAGCTTTCATTTTAGAAACCGTTGGGAAAGAATATAAAATTAAAAAACTAATCACTTCGGGTAATATTAGCAATCGGTTATCGATTACAGAAGATAACTTCAAACAAAAACATAGCGATTTCCTTTTCACGACTTTTTCAAAAAGTAAACTGCGTGAACGTTCAGGAAAAACACGTTTGCAACAAGAATTAAACATCGAAAAAATGATTGCTATCTTGCAAAGTCACAACGGCAATATTGATAAATTATACACAAAAGGAAGTGTTGGTAGCATTTGTATGCATCAATCACTACTAGGTGACCACACAACTGGTAGTATGGTTGTAGATATTAAGGAGGTGATGCCAACAATTTGGCTTACAGGTTCTTCAACTCCTTGCTTAGCGATCTATAAACCTGTATATTTTAATCATCTTGTTGCTCCTTTATTTGCTGATGAAGCTCATTCTCTTGCTTATTGGTTACGATATGAATACTTATTTAGAGCCATTTATTCTGGATATGTAGAGAAAGATATCTATCTAATCAAACGCAATCATATTCAAAGAGATTTGTTTGCAAAAGAAGCTGCTTTACGAAAAGCAAATGCGACACCACAGGAATTCTATCATCTTTCCCAAGAAGCTATGATATTAGAAGAATCTTTTCTAAATGAGTATGAAGAAATCATTCAAAAAGTAAGAACAGGAAAACTATTACTTAAAGGCTTTTGGCAGAAAAAAACAAAAGGCTTAATCATAACACATGAAAAATAGAGATCATCTCTATTTTTTTTATGAAAATTAAAAAACTCTAGCAATCTAAGGCTAGAGTTTTACCAACAATTATGAACTTTTTCAGCAAAGCCTAACATGTTTTTAATCATGATTGTTTTTTCGCCACAGATAAGTGTTCCTGTAAAGCGACCAAATACTTGATGTTGCAATGATTTTAAGACTAACAAATTGGTGTCATCATGACGATCAAGGATTGGCTTGAATTTTAATTCAACTTTTTTATCGCTGGAAGTAAATTGCCATTCATTCATGAATACTTCTTTACTTTTAGCGTCCGTTGGAATTCTAAATGTTACTTGCTCCGTTTTATATGCCTTCCCATCATAGAAAATCATGTTTTCTGTGGCATTTTTTGTATCACCAAATCCATATCCTAGATTAAAGCCCACTGGAATACCGTTCACTTTCCCAGACATCGAAGCCCAATACCATGTGTTTTTATATGTCCATACACCACGTCCCCAATCAAGTACGCCAAAGGAATCATCCGTTTTAAAGCTATATATCTTATCGCCTAGACTTGCTTGTCCATCAGCTTTTAAGCAATTTATCTTTTGATTATAGTAAAAATACTTTTTCTTCAAGAATGGTGTTGCGATTACCATTGAATCTTCTGGTTCTTCTTTTAACATGATATCACAATTAAAATCTTGCCCTGGTAAATAATTTTTTACTTTTGCTAATAATCTTCTTTTAGTGCCATCATTGAAAAAGGATATTTCCATATTTCCTTTTTTAAAATGGCAATCACCAGTTTTAGATGTCGCTGGTAGATTTGTTTTTCCCATAGGAAACAATGTCATCGAGCTTTTTGTTTTCCAAAATCCATCCCGGAAATCAAGTACCGATACGCTACCCATCCCCATATAAGAATTATCAGCAATTGTTAAGGCAATTCCATAAAAATTATTCCCAACAAAATAATAATCCCATTCTTTGATTCGCATTTTACCTGCTTTTATGTCTTCTCTGTCATACTCGCGTATCAATGAATTGGCATAACCGACTTCATCTAGATTGCCAAAGACATTAAGCAATTTTCCCTTGGTTAACTTCTTTTGTTCCATACTACACCTCTGCTTTTTATAAATCGAATTTTATTGGTTCATAATGAGGATCCTTTTTAGCAGTTTCCTCGCTTGTAATTTGTGCTACTCTTGTTGAAGCAGCGGCAGCCAATGCCCCTACAACATCATCCAAGAACGTGTGACAACGCTCATTGGTTCCTTTTCCATGATCATTTAATTCTTTTACAATCCCTGGTTTATTGACATCAATGTCACCAAAATTGGTTTGACCAATCACACCGTACATCGCAGCAATATTCAAGCCGAAAATTTCATCAATACCAAACATACCCAAATCAGCACGAATAATTTCTTGCATTGGTGAACGCAATTTACCTTCTTCACACAAACGGTCAATTTCTACGCTTAATTGAACAATATGAAAGATATCACGATAAGATAAAATCTTTTCTACACTCTCAATACAAGTTTTCATGCAAATGTTAGGATTATATTTTGATTGTTGCCGAAAAGCAATGGCGGCAACATCTTCAATGGTAACACCACGTTCTAATAACAGATCACGATTCATTTCAAACATTTCATCACGGGAAAAATAAATCTTTTCTTTCATAACTACTCTCCTACTTTTTTATTGATTTGTAACATCTTTCTTCCTTGCCCGTTGATAAAGTCACGAGCGCTCATTCTATTCTTTGATGGCAATTGTATTTCAAGAATGGAAATACTACTATCTTCACCACAACTAATGTCAAAACTATGTTTATCAATGGCAATGATTTGTCCAATATCACCATTGTGATGTCTATGGCTTACTACACTATTATACACCTTTATTGTTTGATTATCAATAACGAAATATCCACCAGGATTCGAAGATAACCCACGAATTTGATTAAAAACTTGACGAGCATGCTTACTAAAATCGATTTTTTCATCTTCCTTCGTTAGATTATAAGCAAATGTGACCTCATCTTCATTTTGTGGTGTCGCAATGCTGGTGCCTTGTTCTAAATCTGCTAGGACAGTATTGATCATCGTTGCTGCCAAATTGCTTAATTTAGCAAATAACGTATCTTGATTGTCACAATCTAAAATGTCGATTTCTTGCTTGGCAAGAATATCACCAGCATCCATTTTTTTACCCATATATATAATCGTTATTCCTGTTTTATCCTCACCATTCATCAATGTGCGCTGAATTGGTGCTCCTCCTCGATACTTTGGTAACAATGATCCGTGAACATTGATTGCTTTATAACGAGGATGTTGCAGTACTTTCTCCCCTACAAACTGACCATAGGCTGCTGTAACAATCAAATCAGCCTTCAAATCAAGGATTGGTTGATACTCCTGTCTAATTTTTACTGGTTGAAAAACTGGGTAATGATTGGCAACTGCCCATTCTTTCACTGGAGAAAAAACAATTTCCTTACGGCGAAAATGATACTGATCAGGTTGGGTAACAACCAAGATGACCGCATGGACTTTCGCTATTTCAGCGAGTATTGGTACAGCAAATTGTGGTGTACCCATAAATATTATTTTCATATTTTCACTTCCCTAAAAAAAGTTTCGTGGATATCGCTCATAATTTAATGTTAATTGATATTGCGATAGATTTTTAGAAACTTCTTCCATAATCCGATTCACTTTTGTAAAGTCATTGTGCTTAATGATTAATTGTACTCCCATATACTTAGCGAGATAAACTGGGCCAAGTATTACTCCTTCATTTTGAAACAAATAGTTAAACGATTTCTTGAAAGAATTGGCATAATGATACATCTCTTTGAAAGTACCACTGATAATTAAGCGATTTACTTCCGCAAATGGCGGATAAAAATATTCTTGGCGATATTTAATCTCTTCATTATAAAAATCGATAAAATTTTGGCTTATCCCATCTAATATCGCAAAATGGTCAAGATGGTAGCCTTGAATCACTACCTTCGCATTTGGATCTACCAAAGCGTCTGCTAACAATCCATATGTCATTTCAGAAGCCTTATAGTCGTTAATATTCAACAAACGATCAATATCTAAGATTCCAATAAGCTTAATAGCAGGGTTTTTAAGAGAAAGAATGTTATTCGTCCCAATAATAATATCCACTTCTTGCTCTTCTATTTTTAAACTATTTTCTTGATAACTTTGATAATCACTAATCGTGTCACTATCTAATTGTAGCAACCTAGCATTTGGAAAATAGGATTGCAAAGTTTCCGCAACTTTTTCTAAACCAGCAGCATACAAGCTCAAATCAGTGCTACCACAGGTTTCACAATTCTTTTTTGTTAGTTTGAAACCACAATAACGACAATAGATTTCATCTTTCTTTTTATGATATGACATTCCTATCTTGCAAACAGGGCACTTGATGACCGTTGAACAATTACGGCAAACAAGATGATGACTATACCCTTTGACGTTTAGGATCAACATCACAATCTCTTTTTTATTTAGTGTTTCCTCAATTTCTGTTCTCAATGAATTAGAAATCAATAAATCTTCTACTTCTTCTTGCAAACGAACTAATTTCACATCATAATCGCGAGCAACTATGTGTTTTAGTAAATAGTATTTTGTCATGAAGTAATTATAATATGCTTCAATAGTCGGTGAAGATGTTGCTAGAATCAAGTTTGCTTGATGATAAGCTGCTCTAAACTTAACCACTTCTATCATACTATATTTGGGTGTAGTTTCACTATAATAATTGATATTACCTTCATCAATAACAATGATTACTCCTAACTCTTCTAGAGGTAAAAATAATCCCACTTTTGTTGTGATAATAAGGTCATAATTACCATTTTTCACATTGATATAATGATCATAAAATTCATTATTAGAAATATCACTAGAAAAATTAACAATTCGATACCCAATCATTTTTTGTTTAAAATACTGTAAATATTCAAAATTGCTAATTAATGTTGGTGTTAACAACAAGACTTTCTTATTTTCTTGCAATGTTTCATTGATGATATCAAGATAAAATTTCAATTTAAAAGCTTCATCGTTGCTAAACAACAAGAATGGCTTGTTTTGTAAGCGACTATACTTATAACGAAGTTCTTGCTCTTCAAAGGTATAGTTTCCCCAAACAATTGGTAGCTTTTCTGTCATAAATTCTTTTACTTGGGGTACTTCTTGATAAATCAAGCATTTGTTTTTTACTAGGGAATAGACCAATTCTTTAGAACAACCAGTATTTTCACGAATATCTTCTAGTGTTGCCTCAGGATGATTGCTCACATAAGCAATGACATCATTTCTTCTTTGGCTTAATGTTGTTGGGTTGCTAGCTAGTTTCTTATTTATGCTATATTTTTTTATCTGCTTGTTTTTTCCATAAGAATAATTCTCATAGGAAATCTCAATATTATCTTTTTCAACTTCTTTTTTTATTTTGTTGAAAACTTTCAAAATTTCTTTATCAATTAATACTTTATTTTTCCCGGCAAATAATAAAGCCAATTCAGCATCCAAATCAACAAAGCTTTTGATATTTAAATATTTACGATATTTTGTTTTTAAAAATGAAGGATACATTAAATCTAGAGCACTGACCATTAGTGTCTTCGTATCGGTACTAATTTTCTGTGCTAATTCTACTTGTTCTAAGGTCAATTCTTTGGAATAATCCAAGACATCAATAATATCTTTGATTGGTCCTGTATAATTTGCATCTTCTTCCATTGCAATTACATATCCTAAAATTTCACGAACGCCAAAACTAACCAATACTCTGCTACCAATATTTACATAATCGCGGTACTCCTCAGGAATGCGATACGTATACATTATATCAACATTAGATGACTTTACATCAACAACAACTTTTGCAAACATCAATATCACACCTCCTATTATATATTAGTAACACAAAATATCTTTTACTTATAATCATATATTACCACATTATCTAGACAAAATAAAGTAAAAAAAATTCCTATGCTAGGAATTATTTGTTTTCTTCTTCAGTTTCTACAGCATTAATAATTTCTACTTTACCTTCAATAATTTCTTCTAACGCAATTCCGATACTTCTTTTGTTGTGTGGATTTGTGATTAAAATATCAGCTCCATGTTCGATTTCTCGTGCTCGTTTTGCAACGCCTACAACTAGTTTGTACTTTGATTTCGTAACTTCAATAAGTTGGTCAATTGACGGATAACGCATACCATCATAAGAATTAATCATTATTTTTCACCCCCAATAATGAATTG
>CAYPLR010000018.1:0-33535 GCA_964411675.1 uncultured Bacteroidales bacterium | reverse complement strand
TCACTTTTTCCAGAGTAAAAAAAAGACTATTGACTTACTTTGTCAACAGTCTGAGAAGCTATTAAATAGCTTCTTTTTCTTTTTTACGATAATAGAATAATCTGAATAAGGAAAGAACCATAATGAATAGTGAAAGAATCATAATAATGAAATAAAAAGTTTTATAAGAATACATTTCTATAATATTTCCATTAATGTTATTAAAGATAGCGACATAAATTGATTGCATTAAGACCATTAACATAAAGGCTTTTGTCACTGTTTTTTCTCCTACTAATTTTATAATGTAATGAAAACCGCCAAAAAGAACAACCGCATTTGCGATACCTCGAAAAGCTGAGAATAAAATAACGACAAATACAGGTAAATATAGATAGTTTACTAATAACCTAATAGAGGTAAGAATCGTATAAATAGCCAGCAGCAAATGGTAATTTGCTTTTTTAAAATACTTATTAAGAACAATGATAGTTACTACTTCAAAAAGAACAAAATAGGAATAAACTAAACCATATTGATTAGAAGTAATCCCTCGAGATTCTAAATAGGTAGGAAAGAAAGCTTCTCCACTAACTGTTGTACCTATCATGATCACATAAAATAAAGCATAGAATACATACTTTTTATTCTTTAACAATGCTTCGTAACGAGGTTTCTCTTTTTTTTGCTCGTCTTCGTTGAGTTCGATTGGCTTTAAGGATTGGTACATGACACCAGATAAAATAAATGAGGTACAAGCAATAGCAAAACAAACCTGAAAACCTAAATATTGAATGATAAAGCCGCCTAAGGTAGTGGCAACAATATAAGCGATGGAACCAAATATGCGAATATTTGTATAGTTTATTTTTGTTTCGCTTGCATAAATTGCGGTTAGAGAGTCAAGTAATCCATAATGGCTTGAACCAAAAACAGCAAGTAAGATTACAAGACCAGAAACAAGATAAAAGTTTTTCGAAAAAGAAATAGCAATAATAATCAGGGCTTCAATTATCGTAACGATACTTAGCACTTTTCTTGTCGTTTTTACATCCTGACAAATATGGGAATAAATAGGGTTAACGATAATGGCGACAATTGGAGTAATAGATAAAATAAATCCGATTTTAGCTTCAGCAAGACCACTATTGATAAGATACAAAGCAAAAAAAGGATAAAATAAAGCATCACCAAAATAACGAATCACTGCATTTAATTTATATTTAGTGAGTTCCTTCATAAGTTTCCTCCAAGTATATAAATTATAACATTCCTATCATAAATATCAAGAGGTTCGCTTAGAATAATAAAAACCGCTATTTAAAAATAACGGTTTTAATCAATTTATTTTACTAAATTATCATAAACAGCTTTAATAGTTTTTTCAAAATCTTTATTACATACACCGACAATAATCGTTAATTCTTGAGAACCTTGTGCAATCATCTTAATATTGATATTTTCATTGCCAATAATTCCAAATACTTTACCAGAAATACCAGGTTTTGTTACCATGTTTCTACCAACAACAGCAATTAATGCAATATCATTATCTACGGTGATATTTTTTACTTCTTCGTTTTTATTAATTTCGCTTACTAAATCATAAATACACTTTTCAACATCACTATTTGCAACAACAACAGAAAAACTATCGATGCTTGTTGGAAGGTGTTCAACACTAACCTTGTATTTATCAAAGATACTTAATATCGTTCTTAAAACATTTAGTTTATCAGCATTATGTGTTTTGGTAATGGTGAAGGAAGTGAAGTTCTTTTTCCCAGCAATACCCGTAATGATTTGTGAATCATCATCACAATTTTCTGTAATAATTGTTCCAGGATTTTCTGGTTCGTTTGTATTTAAAATATTGATAGGAATATTCTCTTCTTGCACAGGGAAAACAGTTTCTTCATGAAGAACACTTGCCCCCATATAAGAAAGTTCTCGTAGTTCATTGTAGGTGATTTGATTGATACGTTTTGGATTCTCAATCACTTTTGGATCTGCCATTAAAATTCCTGAGACATCCGTCCAATTTTCATAAAGAGTAGCGCCTAATACTTTTGCAACAATTGCTCCAGTAATATCAGATCCACCACGGGAAAAGGTTTTGATTGCTCCATTAGGATAAGCTCCATAGAATCCTGGAATGACTATTTTTTGATATTTTTGGTACACTTCATTAATTACTTTTTCTGTTTCTTCATAATTAACTAAACCACTATAGTAAAAACGAATCAAATCTTTTGCATCAACAAAGGTATAACCAAGATATTCCGCCATCATTTTTGACGTAATGTATTCGCCTCGACTAGCTAGATACTCTACCGATAATTCTTTGTTTAGTTCTTTTGCTAGTTGGTTAAATTCACTTTCTAAATCTATTTGTAATTGCAATCCTTCTTTGATATTGTAAAAACGATCCTTAATCATTGAAAAAACATTGTCATAAGGCACAGAATAACGCAAGTGAGCATGAAGTAAATATAGCAAATCGGTTATCTTACTATCACCCTTTTCTTTTTTCCCAAGAGCAGAAACGATAATAACTTTTCTATTTTCTTTTGCTTCAACGATAGCTTTTACTTTCTGAAATTGACTTGTATTGGCAACAGAAGAACCACCAAATTTTGCTACTACTAACATATATTCACCTCATAATAATTAGTTTTTATAATTATATCATGGAAAAAAGGCTTTGTTAAGAAAAAAGTAAAAAAGTGAGAAAGAATAATGGTTTGAGAGATTACAAGTGATTAACTATTCTTCTACTAGAAGAGTATTTTTTATAAAACTTGTTTTAAATATGGGTTTCTAGTATAATTAAAAAAGAGAGAAATAGGAGAGGAGGAATAAAATGGCTAAAATAACAAATGTTATAATCATTGATTCCAATACAATACAATTAAATGTAGATGCGAAAAAAGGGGACGAAATTGATTTATTATCACTCAACCAAGTCGATAATTCAGCATTAATCAAAAGAATTGAAGAAGCAAGAGATGAAGAATATCAAAAGCGTTTAAAAGAAGTGAAGGAAAAATTGAACGTTGAAAAAGATAGAGATATTGCTATTCAAACAGAAAAATTAAAAGAGAAAATAACAAAGTATGAAAAAGATTTAGAATATCAAAAAAAGCAGTTTGAAAAAGAAAAAGAAAATGAAATAATTATCGCTGTAAATCAGAAAGAAAAAGAATTACAAAATACTATTCAACAATTAAAAATAAACCTACAAGAAAAAGAAAATGAGGTAAAGATAGCCGTAATTCAAAGAGAACAAGAATTGCAAAAAGAATTGTTTTCTCAGAAAGAAGAAATTAGTAATTTGCGATTAGCTAAATCTGCATTAAGTATTAAGAGAATCGGGGAAGAATTAGAAAATTGGTGTAACAATGAATACGTCAGTTATTCACAAAGCGGTTTTCATACTTGCACTTGGGAAAAAGATAACACTTCAGTTAAAGAAGAGGGAGAATTTAAAGGAACAAAAGCCGACTACATTTTTAAAGTCTATGCAACAGAAGCAAAACTAGAAAATGAAATGTTAACTTCAGTGGCCTGTGAAATGAAGAGCGAAGATCCTAATTCTGTTAATAAAAAGAAGAATTCAGATCATTATGCAAAACTAGACAAAGACCGTAATAAAAAACAATGTGAGTATGCGTTATTAATTAGTGAATTAGAGTGGGATCAAGCTAACGATGTACCCATTCGTCGTATCGAAGGATATGAGAAAATGTACATGGTTAGACCCCAATATTTTATAACCTTCTTAAGTATTGTTTCGGCAATGGGTTTGAAATATAAGGAATTGTTATTAAAGACAGTAGAAGAAGCAGAACAATTTAAAGATAGCCAAGAAATTATGGATCAATTTGAAAAAATGAAAAATGAGATTTTGGATAAGCCATTAGAAAAATTAGAAAAGCAGATAAAAGATATCACAACGAATGCAACTAAAATTATGGAATCAGCAGGAAAAATTATAGCTTCTAGTGAAATCTTAACCAGTTCAGTATTGGAAACAATAAAAAGTAAGATTGAAAACTTCAACATTACTAAAATAACCAATAAAATAAATAAGATAAATAAAGAAAAATAAAGAGAAAAGAGATAAACAATGAAGAAGAGTTTCAGAATCTTACTGTTAATCATTCTAATAATTGCTATTTTTATCACTATTATTAATTTAATTCCACCCAAACATGTGATTGAGGAAAATCCGTTTATTACAGTAGAAGATAAGCCAATGGTTGTTGCTCATCGTGGAGGAAAGGTTTTAAATCCTGAAAACACAATTAAAGCATTTGATGCTTGTATGACGGAGTATGATGTTGATGTTTTAGAAATGGATTTATGCTTAACAAAAGACAAAGAATTGGTGATTATTCATAATATGTATATTAATTCTTATTGCGATGTTGAAGAAGTAACAGGAAATACAGATCGACATTATGTTATCAATTATACTTATGAAGAATTGCAAAATTTTAATTTCGGTTACAAGTTTGAAGATCAAAACCAAAACAAACCCTATGAAAAATTATTGGTTGGCGTGAGTAAGGAAGATCGAAAAGATATCATCACGACAAACAATTTAAGTATTGTAAGAATTGCTGATTTGTTTGCTCGATATTACGAAGATTATCCTGAGTTATTATATATTGTTGAGATAAAGAATGAGGGAGATTTGGGAAAAGAAGCTGCTGATATATTACATAAGTTTTTGACCATTAATTATCCTAAATTAGCCAGTAAAGTAGTGATTGGTACTTTCCATACAGAGATTTCTCAATACTTAGAGGAAACTTATCCAGAACTGTTAACAGGTGCTTCGATTGGAACAGCAGCAAAGTTTATCATTACACAAATGCTGGGTGTTAATTTACTTTATAAGGGCTCGTTTGTTTGCCTACAAATCCCTATGTCTTATGAATTAAAGGGAATAAAATTACAATTAGCGAAACAAAATTATATTGATAGAGCTCATCGATGTAATATTGCTGTGCAGTATTGGACAATTAATGAGGAATCCGATATGCGAATGCTAATTGATATGGGAGTAGATGCTATAATGACGGATAATCCTAAGTTATTAACTGAAGTTTTATCCGATTATGAATGATTTTATAAAGTGTGGTAAGAGCCATACTTTTTTATAAAATGATTTTTAAAAGTAAAATTAAATATTTTAATATTCTTTTTTTGTGTAGAAATTGAGATTATTTTATGATATAATGCTAAAAAGGAGGAAAGATCTATGATTATTAGTATTGGAAGTGATCACGGGGGCTATCGATTAAAAGAACAATTGATAATCGCGTTAAAAGAAAAGGGATATAAAGTAAATGATCAAGGATGTTCGGGTCCTGAAAGTGTTGATTATCCTTTTTATGCGCGACGTGTAGCTCGTGATGTTCAAAATGATATCGATACAAAAGGAATCCTTATTTGTACAACGGGAATTGGTATGTCGGTTGTAGCTAATAAATTCAAAGGTATTAGAGCGGCATTGGTAATGAATGAAGATGCAGCAAAGTTATCACGTCAACATAATGATAGTAATATTATTTGTTTGGGTGCAAAATACACCCCCTTCGAAGAAGCAATTAAGTATGTACTAATATTCCTAGAAGAAAGCTTCTTAGGAGAAAGGCACTCAAGACGAGTGAACATGATTAAAGAGGTAGAAGAAAAATGAATGGAAAACTTGTAATCTTAAACCATCCCTTAATTGATCACAAATTAGCATTAATTCGTGATGAAAGAACAGGAACAAAAGACTTTCGCCAGACCGTATCAGAAATTGGTATGTTGATGGCTTATGAAGTAACTCGAAAATTACCAACAAAAGAAATTGAAGTAAAAACTCCAGTTGGTATTGCAAAGACATATATCCTAGCAAAAGAAGTTGTGGTAGTACCAATTCTTCGAGCAGGATTAGGAATGGTTGATGGGATTACAACATTAATTCCCACAGCTAAAGTAGGTCATATTGGTTTGTATCGCGATGAAGAAACATTAGAACCCAAAGAATACTATGCCAAGTTTCCTAGTATTATAACAGAAGCAGTTGTTTTACTTGTTGATCCTATGTTAGCTACAGGGGGAAGTGTCGTCCATGCAATTGATGTATTAAAAAGAAAAGGAGCAAAAAACATTAGTTATGTAGGGCTTGTTGGTGCACCTGAAGGTGTTAAACGGGTACAAGAAGCACATCCTGATGTGGATATCTTCCTTGCTGCTCTTGATGAAAAATTAAACGATAAGGGGTATATCATTCCTGGTTTAGGAGATTGTGGAGATCGACTATACGGAACAAAGTAGTTTAAAATATCCATAAGTAATGAAAGGAGTTGATAAACTATGAAAATTTATACGAAAACAGGTGATAATCTCACAACTTCAATTATCTTAGAGCGTGTTGATAAAGACGACTTACGAATTGAAGTAGAGGGAACGGTAGATGAATTAATTGCTCACCTTACACTAGCAAACACCTTTAACAATAACACTCCAATCATTTCTCTAATAAAAACAATTATTAAAAAACTGTTCATTGTCAGTGGGGATGCAATTGGATATGGGAAAACTAAGATTTCCAAGGAAGATGTTGAAGATATTGAAAGAGTGATTGATGAATATAGTGATAAATTACCTAAAGTAAATACCTTTATTGAATTAGGGACAAAACCTTCCAGTGCTTCAATTCAAGTTGCTAGAACAGTATGTCGTCGTTTTGAACGCCGCTTAGTCTCTCTAGCAAAAAAACAGAGGATATCGAAAGAAGTATTACAATATGTAAATCGTTTATCTGATTTGTTATTTATACTAGGTAGATATGAGGAAGAAATAAATGTTTGATTATCTAATTTTAATGTGGTTTTTCATTATTTTTATACCGCTAGCATTTGCCTGTTATCATGCTTTTATGGCACTTGATTTTTCAAAGTTTTTTCGTCCTAACTCAACATGGCAAATTAAATTATTGACTCTTGTTTTAAGTATATCTTTAGCTTTTATTGTTGCTTTTGCTTTTTCAGCAATTGTTTATGCAATAAAACTAATAATAGGCTCGATATCATAAATATTATATAAAAGCACTAAAGAATAAATAGGATATATCTTTGGTGCTTTTTTATTTTGAAAAGGATATAAGGAGGGATAGAAATCTTAGGGAATATATAAAAAAGCAAGTTTTGAAACTTGCTTTTATTGCTCTAATTTTTTCTCTTTTAATTCTCTTAGTTTGATTAAATAAATAAAGATTTTTTGAATGGGTACTTCTGATATTTTAATTAAATATTTTTGAAATTTTCGGATTTCATCTTTATTTAATTTTTTCCGAATACACACTGTTAAGTACTTCCCACGATCTTCAACACCGATTACTTTAATGCCATTGATTAATGATTTTAGAACCTCAGCTTTTCCAGAAAGATAACAAAAATTATTTTTTATCTCTTCCGTTGTAAAGAATTCTATGAGTTTCCCTTTGTCTAAGAATAGAATTTTATCGAAGATGTAGTCAACTTCATCAACATTTTCAATGGCGAAAATAATGGTGCGTGGATAGAATTGATGATGAGAATATAAGAAATAGAAGAAATCATAACGATCTTTGATATCAACATCTTCAATAGAATCATCAAAAAAAGTAATGTTTGCTTTAGAAGCTAGTGCAATGATATTGAAAAGTAAACACCGTTTATTATTTAAAAGGGATGAAAAGGTTGCGTTGTGTTTGATATTGAAGTGGTCTAGTAAAAAATAAGCGTAGAAATTATCCCACTTTGGATATTTTTCTTGCATTTCTCGAAAGATAGTCTTAACTGTGATATAGTCAGGAAAGACGGTACTCTTGGAAATGTGACATAAGCGATTAAGATTTTCACTATTGTTTGTTAGAAAATCTCCATCCAAATATACATTTCCTTCAGTAGGTTTTACAGTTGCAGTCATTAATTGTAATAGCATATCTTTACCAGAGTCACTTCGCCCAATAATGGCATATATTTGGTTATCTAGAAAATTATAACTAAAACATTTGATTGAATTATGATCTTTATAAATTTTAGTTAGATTATCGCAAATTAAAACTGACATAAACCTTCACCTATCACTATTTCCTAAGTACAATATACACTTTTTTGAGGAAAAAGTCAATTAAGTATCGATTACTGTCAGTATTAATTAGGGAGGAAACAAACAATTAATATTTGTTTTTAAAATAATTAGAAATGTTTTCTAGTGATTTAATTAAGAGTTCGTCTTCATCTAAATGCATATCTAAAAAGAGAGAATCAATCATTTCATTATGAAATTTATTGTGTTCTTTTAAAATATCATATGCAGGCTTAGCGAGTTTTACTAAAACTTTACGACGATCAGATTCTTCTTGATAGCGCAAAACATAGTTTTTTGCTACTAAACGATCAATATTTGTTGTTAATGTACCAGTTGTTATCCTTAGTTTACGAGCAAGATTAGACATAGTAGGTTCAATTTCGTTTTCAATTGCTTCAAGGATGTGCACTTCATTCATGGAAAGAAGAATCCCTCTTTTTCGTAAGGTTTCTTCTTCGATACTTAGAATATGATTAAACACTTCTACTAGTAATTCATTAATCAGTAATTGTGATTTTTGCAAGACCATCCCTCTTTCCTATTTTTTATTTCTTAATGTAGCCGAGAGCATAAGCACCAGGACCAGCATGGGCTCCAACCACAGGGGTTAATGGTTGTAAGGGAATGTCTGTGATGTAAGGATAACGTGCTTTTATTTCTGAAGCTATAGCTTCGGCTAGCTGTTTATTAATGGTATATATGACAAAAGGCTCGATTTTGATGTCTTTTGTCTCTTCAAAGAACTTTTCTTTTAAATGTTCTAAGGCTTTTTTGCTTGTTCTTATTTTTTCAAGTGTTTCAATAATCCCTTCTTTATTAACCCAAAGAAGAGGTTTTAATTTAAATAGATTACCTAGGAATCCTTTTGCTACGCTTAATCTACCATTTTTTACAAGATATTTCAAGGTGTCAACCGTAAAGTATATTTGTGAATTGTCACGGATATCATTTAATTTCGATAATATCTCTTCAACACTATGGTTGCTTTTTGCCATTTCAGCACAGACTAAAGCGAGCTTCGCTTCTGGATAGGCAACAGATTTTGAATCGAAAACATGAACTTTTAATGTTTCTGCCATATCAGCAGCTAAAACAGCGTTTTGATAGGTTCCGCTTAAGTGACTAGAGATGGTTACTACGATAGCATCTGTGTATCCTTCTGTTTCTAAGCGTTTATATACATCAAGCATAAGGCCTGTAGCTGTTTGTGAGGTTTTAATATCAAGGTTTGGATTAAGATTGAGCTGTTTATAAAAGTCGTCAGCTGTAATATCGATGAAATCGGTGTATTCTTCTTGATCAATAAACAAGATAGAACGAAAAACATCGATATTGTAAGGATGGTTAATATAGTCAATTCCTGAGTTACCACATACAATGGTTGCAATTTTTTGAGTCATAGTTATCTCCTTTAGTTTGAAATACAAATAGTTTGACAATCAAAATAATATCATATTAAAAAGCGTATTGCAAGTAAAATTTATAAAAAGTTGAAAGTTGTTTAAATCGGTTTAAATCATAGGAACTCTTACAGTGATTAATTAGTTGTTGAAAGGCCAAAAACGGCTTAAAAGCGAAAAAACTAGCGTATTTAGGGACGCTAGTTGGAGTTCTTAAAAGGTTTGGTTATTTCTTGAAGGATTTTAAAAGAAGCTGTATTTTTTGTAATCGAAGTAATTTTTTCAATAATCTTATCCTTATCGCGAGCAAGGATTAAATATTTAAACGTTACTTGATCGGCAAATTTTTTTTCTAATTCTTGCTCAGAGGTAAAGAGAGCACTAATGGCATTGGTGTAAACATAGTCATAAGTAATTTCAATAATAAGGCAAGAAATGATTTCTAGTAGTTCTGCTTGATTAACAGTTTGGCTTGTTGAAGTGCTATAAGCTCTTATTAATCCTCCGGCTCCTAATTTTATTCCTCCATAATAGCGAGTAACAATTGCTAAGACGTTTGTTAAATTATTCTTCTTTAAAACATCATAGATGACGATACCTGCAGTTTGAGCAGGCTCTTTATCATCACTATTTTTTGTTATTTCACCATTATCGCCCAAAATATAAGCATAACAATTATGAGTAGCATCATAATATTGTTTTCTTGTTTGGGTTAGCAATTGATTTGCTTCCTGTATATTGTTAATGGGATATAATGAACAAATAAAACGACTCCGATTAATAATCTGTTCATAAAAATAGGGCTTATCAATGGTACGCATAATTATCACCTTAATTAAATTATAGAATAAAAAGAAATGAAAACCAAGGATTTTCTAAAAAAATAAAAAAAACATAGAAAAAGGCATAATGTTATTGTATAATATGTTATAGCCACATAGGATAATTAAAACAAAGGTGTATGTATGATGATCCAAAAAGAAAAATATCTAGAAAAAGGAAAAGAAATTCTAAAATCATTAATAAACAATGGTTGTGAAGCTTATTTTACTGGTGAAATAGTACGAAATAAGATTCTAGGAATTGATTTTAATACCATAGAGATTTGTACAAGCGCTACTCCTGAGAATGTTCGCTCTATCTTTACAAACAATCGCGTTGAAGTGATTAGCGATGGTTTAGTAAAATTGTACTTAGGGGAATTAGAGTACATCATTGGTACATTTAAAGAAGAAGTTCGTAGTGAAAGCAGGAAAACATTACAATCTCATTACTCAAAGAGTTTAATTGATGATCTTCATCGTCGTGATTTTACGATTAATGCGATGGCAATGAGTCATAGTGGAAAAGTAACAGATGCTTTAAATGGCTATGAGGATTTACAAAAAAAACGAATTAGAGCAATTGGTAAACCAAGACTACGCTTTAACGAGGAACCCATTCGTATTTTAAAGGCTTTTCGCTTAGTTAGTGAATTAGGTTTTAAGATTGATAAAGCTACGTATTCTGCTATTAAAGGCAATAAACAAATGACCAATGTAAAAGTAGATGCGATGGCAGAAGAATTAAAATATATTATCAATGGTCCAAATTTCAGAAAAGCATTAGCATACATTGTTGATTCAGGAGCCTATCGAAGAATTCCAGTATTGGGAAATGAATTTAAGCGACTGAACAAGAAATATCGAGCAGAAAGCATTGATACTATTCTAGGATGTGCTTTTGTTCAAAACAAGGGAATTGACGAAGCCTTTTTATCGATGTCTAGCAATATACAGACATTAAAGAGGGTTGTTGATTTAGCTTTAGTTACGCCAAAAAGTCAATACGATACCTTGCTATTATTCAATTATGGATTGGAAGTATGTCAACAAGCAAATTATATCAACGTTTTATTAGGAACAGCCAAAAGACAAAGCCGTAAAATTAAAAAAGAATATAGTTTATTACCGATTAAACGAGTTTGTGATTTAGCATTTAAGGGTGAAGATATTCTTAAATTAACTAACAATTTAGAAGGCCCTTATATTCAAGAAGTCCTTGATGAGATTATCTATAAGGTGTTATTCAATCAATTACCAAATGATTATGATGCGATTAAAATATTCACAGTAGGATTGTTGAAAGATAAGGGATTAATTTTAAGTGGTACTTATCGTAGTAGTGAAAGAAGTGCTTTCGAGCGTTCTCCAGAACCAGTATCCTATGAAAAAGACAATTCTTTCGAATATTACGAAGAAAAAAGTCTACCTGTATCAAAACCGGTTGAAGAAACGAGCATGCAAAACAAGTTTGAAGAGTATGAACGACGTCTTCACGAAAAGGATCGTCAAATTGCTGAATTGGAAATCAACCGATTAGAAATAGAATTACAAGCAGAAGTGAAGCAACTAGTTACTAAGAACCTAGCCATGATGGGTGAATTACAGAATGCTGATGAGGAAGCAAGAGCAAACCTTGAGAATGCCTATCGAGAAATTCTAATCAAATCTAATCCTAAATATAAGAAATTAAAGGAGAAGAACAATGAATAGAATTAAAGATTTTAATGCAGCAGATAAAGCGACGTTGATTCTTAGATTTACAGATATCCAAATTCGTAAAACAAGTTCTAATGCTGATTATGCTAGTTTACTTGGATTTGATGGAAAAGATTTAATTGAAGTAAAGATTTGGTCATTATCTGAAGATAAAAAGCAACTTTTGAAAAGTGGTGAAATTTATGTAGCCACAGGAATAATGAAGGATTATCAAGGGAAACTACAATTTAATGTAAATGATTTTCGCTTGACAACAGAAGAAGATGAAGTTGCAAAAGAAGAGTTTTATGAATATGCTAAGATTTCTATCGAGGTCTTGCAAAAAGAAATTAAGAAATATATTGAAGCATTACAAAATAAAACCATTAGAGATATTGTGATTGATTTAGTGAAACAATATTACACTGAATTCTTTTTGTTCCCAGCAGCAATGACAATGCATCACAATTATTATTCAGGACTGGCCTATCATATCTATTCTATGCTACGATTAAGTGATCGCTATTTAGAAATATATCCATTCTTAAATCAAGATCTAGTTCATGCTAGTATTATTCTTCATGATTTAGGAAAGATTGTTGAGTTGAGCGGACCAAAAGGGACTGAATATACAAAAGAGGGGAATTTATTAGGCCATATTACCATTGGGGTTAATCTAGTTTATGCATCAGCAGTAAAACTTGGATATGAAAAAACCGATGAAGCTTTATCTTTGCAACATATTATTATTTCACACCATGGATTATTAGAATATGGATCTCCTAAAGAACCACAGATGGCAGAAGCGGTTTTGGTATATTTACTAGATTTCTCAGATTCTCGTATGGCAGCATTAGAAAAAGAAATTCCCAATGGTGAAAAAGGACAGTACACAAACCCAATTGCTGCTTTTGATCGAAAAGCATTCTATATTCCTGACATTAAATAAAAATTGACTGTTAACAATTTGTTAGCAGTTTTTTATTATAGTGAAAAAATTTTATGATTGATTACTTCTTGATAAAACAATCCGCTTCGATTATAATGCATTAGTAGCAATATCATACTTTACTAGGAAAATGGTAATTTTATATTTACTAAGTTAAATAAATATTAAACAATAGATTATGAGAGGTTATTTAAAAAAATTTATGAAGGAAAAAGCTAAAAAAATTATTTATATTAATTTAGATGGGTTTTCATATTCTTATTATCAATACTTACATCATCATAAATTAGATGACGGCTTTGAAAAGCTAAAAGAAGAAGGAATATTTTTCCAAAATCTTCATAGTGGCTTAATATCAATCACAAATCCTATGCAAAGCGCAATTCTAAGTGGAACTTGGAGCAATAAGACTCATAATTTCTATCAACACTTTGATAAAGAAGAACGAAAAGTAGTGAAGCATTTACGCACATTTGACGCTCAAAATGTTGCTGAACTTTTCTTAGAGTCTGGGAAAACAGTGGTTTCGATTCATCAATTTATGCTTGAGAATAATCCCTGTGTAAAAGGCAGTAAAAGAAACAATTATTTTGTTGCTCCTAATGAACATAGTAACTATTTAGATCGTTTTTCTATACTGTATAAAATTATTAAGAAAGAACCAGTATATATAGGAGAAAAAGAATTTATTTACGATGAGTTCCCCGATTTACTTGCTTTATATATCGATGACCTAGATTCATTGGGACATAATAATAGTAATTATCAACAATACCCAAAAAGAAAAACATTTCGCGAACGCCAAAAAGATATTCAAGAAAGGTTGCTAGCGATTCAAAATGAACTAATGATAGTTAAAAAAATTTGTGTTGAGCAAAATATTTATGATGATGTTATCATTTTAGTAACTACGGATCATGGAATGACACCTTATTATGGTAAAAGTAGTTTATCCTTATTAAAAGAAACACTAGAAAAGTGTAATTTGAAGGTTACTTTTCCTGATGATGTAAAGGAAGATACAGACCTTGTTCTCATCCCTATTTCTAACGAATGTTCTTTTTATTTCTTAAAGCCTATTACTTTGGGATTTATGAAAGAAATAAGGGAAAAAGTACTTAAAGAAGACTATATTGATAAAGTATTATTAAAACAAGAGATGATGAAGAAGTATGGCCTTGATGAAAGAGGGCCAGAAATCTTAGTTTCGGCGAAGAAAGGCAATCATTTTAGTATCAAAGATTATCTGGAAAATTATGGAGCAAATCATGATTCTTTAGATAAAACATCACAACACATTTTCGGATTGGTGTTTGGAGGAGAAATTCAACCTAGAATAATTACTAAAAGAGTAACAAGCATCGATTTGATTCCTAGTATAATAAAAAACAACAATGATTTAGTTTTAAAGGATGCAACAAATAAAATCAATTTTTGGGATCTATAAAAGCACTTAAGTAGGTGCTTTTTTATTTGGTTTTAGTCCTAATTGTATAGAACTGAAATAGCAAAGGAAAACTAGACATAAAAAGATGAAATACAAAACTAAAAGAAAGGGTATGAATGCTAAACAAAAAAACTAGATTTTATCTACTGTATAAATATCATTTCATTAGAATAAATTTAAAAAAATGTGTTGATATACTTAAAAATATTGTATAATATATCTACAATATAAGAAGGAGAATTTATGGGTTTATTGATTATTACTATTGTTTTATTTTTTATGGCTATATCAGGTGTAGTTATCGGAATTTCTTCAAGAAAATTACCAAAGGCTGCGATACTTATTGTTTTAGTAGTTCCCCTTTTATTACTTACAGGAATGTTTACTAAAGTAAACGCTAATGAAGTGGGAATCATCTATGACGACCGCTATGGAGTTGTAGAAGAGGTAAAAACAGAAGGCTTTCAAGTAAAATCAATTTTTGAACATATTACCCCCATTCAAACAGCGGTAAAAACTGTTACTTTGGGAGCATCTTTTGATGAGGATTTAGGAGGTCAGACAAAAGATTCAGTTTATGCGCGATTCGTTACCACGATTTCTTACCGCATTCAAGCCTTAAATGCAGGGAAATTTTTTAAGGTTACTGGCAAAACTGATTTAACACCAGATCAATTGAATGCCGTTACCAAACAAGCACTACAAAAAGTTACCATCCAATATGATGTGTATAGTTTGTTAAGCGAGGAATTAGAGAACGCTCGTATAAAATTCGAACAAGAACTAGGAACAATTTTAATGGAGGAATACTTCATCACATTATCAATGGCTTCTTTTGATGATATTGATGCTGGTCAACTTGTTGAGACAGTAATTCAACAAAAAGCAGAAGCACAACAAAATGTTGAAATCGCAATTGCTAATCAAGAAAAAGCTGAAATTGAAAATGAAACGTTGATTATGAATGCTCAAGCTCAGGCTGATGCTATTAAAATTGGAGCGGATGCTGAAGCATACAAAGTAGCTGCTGAAAAAGAAGCAGTTGCTAACTTGCTAGATTATTACAAAGAAAAGCTTCCCGACTTAACAGAAGTTCAAATAAGTAATCTTGTTTTAAGTGTTCTTTATTACGCAAAATGGGATGGCGTATTACCTAAGGTTACGGATGGATCCAATGTAATCGTTGGGATAGATTAAAAATATCAAATAGTATCATTATATAAGTGAATAACTAAAGCGTCGAAAGATGCTTTTTTTATTTGGAAAATATTTATAAAAAGTGATTCTAGAGAAAACATAGACAAACGATTAAAACAATGATATAATAATTGTAACGAACGATGTACGCAAATACGAACCAATAGAGGAGGATAGGTTGTGAATTCTTTCAAGAAAGTAATAAAGAGTTTGTTTTTGTTATTATTATTGATGATTAGTTTCGCTTTGATAGGTTGTAATAAACAAAGCGAAGAACTAAGTACAGGAGAAAAAGACGAAATCAGGATGCAAGCAGTAAAGACGCATCTTGATAATGTGTTAAGAAATTGTCGTAGTGATATAAAAAATACATCCCTTTTAGCAGATGGAATCGACACTTTTACTGGAGAACTTGCTAGTTGGGCAAATAAAGATCAAACATTCTCTCCGATTTCTGATTATGCTTCCCAACAAAATTTTATGCGCACCCTTGTCGCATATTCTACGATCACGGGTGATATGAAGTATAAAAATTCAGCAATCGCAACAACAAAATATTTTATGAAATACTTCCAACATAACAATGGCTTATTGAAATGGGGTGGCCATGAATTTATTAACATTGATACTTTACTTGTTGAAGGGCCTGAAAACAAAGGATTAGTTCATGAATTAAAGAATCATTACCCATATTATGAATTGATGCTAGAAGTGGATGAAGAAGCAGTAAAGAAATATTTAGAACAGCAATGGGCAGCACATGTCATTGATTGGGCAACGCTAGATATCAATCGTCATGGGGAAAATACAACAGTTTTGAATAAATATGAAGTCCCCGAAAAATCAAATAGTGTTTTATTAAGACCAGTACCGATTATGGATGTGGTAGATCCTAGTGATGTGATAACAACTCCAGCCAACACCCAAGCATTACAACTGCCCAATAGTCAAGGATTAACTTTTATTAATGCAGGCAGTGATTTATATTATGCTGCTTACTTATTAGGAGAATTAACTGACAATCAAACAGCAACAGCCTGGGGAAAATACTTGACACGCCAATATCAATTAGCAAGGAATCCTGAAACAGGGCTTCCTGTATATCAATTTACTCAACCATTACAACGAGAAACGACGACAGATGATACCGATACCAATTCTAAGTATGGAGATCGAGCCAAACGGCAATTTGGTGATGATTTTAAAGATATTGCTTTAGAAGGAAATGTTTTGTTTAAAAATGTGAATGCTATTATCGTAGATAGTATGAATATTAATCTCTATATTGGTGAAAAATTTGACGATCCAGAATTGTTAAGTTGGACAGTAGATACTTTGAAGAAATACTATCAATATGCTTTATGTTATGATCAAAATCAAAAATTGCGATTATTACCTATGTGGAATGATGGACAATCCATGTTAGGATATGTCTTTAAAAAAGATGGTTATTATGGAGATAAGGGAACAATTGTCGATTACTTGAATATTTCTAGTGAAAATATGTTAACGATCGCAAGAGCTTGTGAGCTATTCCCAGAAGATCAAGAACTTTGGAATTTATTAAGAGAAGTGGCAAAAGGATTAGGATATGGTGATATTGGAGCAGATAAGAGTGGAAAAGATATGGCTCTAACATTAAATCCAACGAGTCCAATAACAGGAACTAGTATAAATAGTAGTTTTGGTGTCATGAGTTTTGTTTATCTATATGAAATGACAAAGAAAATAGAGTATTTAGATATGGCGAGAATCATCGCTGATAATATTGTTGCAACAAAATTCCATCGTGGCTATTTCGTGAAATCAGAAGCTCATCGATATTGTCGTATTAACGATAATGATGCGTTAGCTTTATTGACATTAGCAGCAGCTATTAGTGGAAAACTTTCAGAAATTCCTGTTTATTTATCGGATACAGGGTATGTCCATGGCGATTACTATGATTATAGTAAAGGCAAAGTTCAAAATGGATATGATACAGATTATATTTATGAACAAACAAACTAAGGGATAAGAAAGGAGGAAATGTCATTCATTTGACTAAAACTACAATGAAGAAAAGTATTTTAATAGGTTTGTTAATGTGTTTAGTGATGATGAGTTTCGCGTGTACAAAGCCTAAAGAAGAAGTGGTATTAGCGATTACGGATGCAGCAGAGAAAATATTTGTTGATGAAGAAATACAATTAGGTATTAATAAAGATGTGAATGAAGAAGAAATTATTTGGTCAACTAATAATAAAACGGTGGCTTCCATCAGCGAAACAGGACTAGTAAAAGCACATGCAAAAGGAAAAGTGGTCATTACTGTCAAGACAAATACAGAAGAAGCAACCGTTGTTATTGAAATCATCCAAGAAGATGTTCCCCCTATTCAAGATGAAATCAATCGAACGCCAGAAGAATTTGAGATTTGGTATGAAGGATTTGAATATATTACTTTCCTTGATGAGTGGAGTTTAAATAGTGATTTAAAAACAGATGAATTAGTGGGTGCATTTCGAAGTGATGAAAAAGCAGCTGCAAAACCCACTGAATTAGATTATGCTTTACGATTAACTAGTAATGATTATACTGATGCAAAATTGGAAAGAGGATTTCCAATCATTAGTGATGGCTATTTTTCCGTTGATGTTCGCTTAGAAAATTTAAATAGTCAAATGTCATTTGAAATTTATTCTAATAAAAATTATCGTTTGTTTAGTATTCATTTACATCAAGGAGGAGGAATTCGTTATCGAATTGACCAGACTTCAGGAGGATATGGAATCCGATTAGAATCAAAAGCTACTTGGACACCAAAAGAATGGATGCGTTTAGTGATTACTTGGGATGCTTCTGTAACTGGAAGCGAATTAAAAACTTATAGCGCTTATATTCTAAAAGAAGAAAAACTTTATCAATTTGCGAAAGATGTTCCTTTTTTGTATCAAACAGAAGGTGGAGGAATTCCTGGATGGATGAAAATAAGAGTGAATAAGGGCAATGATACTGACAAGTTGGAAGGAGATTACCCTGCTAATCCAACGGCTTATGTTGATAATATTGTTTTGAAGAGTTTTCAAGCGATGAAAGATGCTTTGAAAGTTCCACAAATCGATGATACGTGGGTGAACATTACAGAAACAAAAGGAATTCTAGATGATATTATGAATAGCAGATATGTTTTATTTGTTGAAAATAAGATGGGAAATACAAAACAAAAAGTTTAACTAAAAAATCTAAAAATACAAAAGATAAGCACTAGGAAAACTAGTGCTTTTTTAATCCCAAATAAGGAGAAAAGGTTTACATTATTTTTAAAAATGGTAAAATAGAAGGGTATATAAATAATATTTACTTGATTTGAGAGGAGAAAACGATGAAATTTTTAAAGAAATCATGGTTGATAGTTTTATTTTTATTAGTTGTTTTAGGGATTACAACACCATTAAAAGTGGCTGCTAGTAATGGAGATGTTCACATTATGGCAACAAATCCTGGTGAAGATATGGCCACAGAAATGAATATTTTCTGGCAAACAGATTATCAGGGAACATTTGTTCAATTAGCGTTAAAAGAAGATACTGCTTATGCTAATGCAACAACAATTCCAGGTGAATGTGAACCCATTGATTTCAAATTAGAAGGAACTACATTGGGGTATACGGGAACAAAACCGAATTATAAGTGTGGTGTAACCTTAACAGATTTAACCCCTGATACAGAATATCGCTATCGAGTAGGGAAAACCAATATGTCCAGTGATTATTTCTTTAAGACAGCAGGGGCAGAAAACTTTACTTTTCTTGTTATTAGTGATAGCCAATTATATGGATCAGCTGCAACAAATCAAAACTATTTGGATACTTTAACTCATGCTTTTGCTCAAGCGGATGCTAATAATACACCCGTTTCATTTATTATCAATTGTGGAGATATTATTAATGATGGTGGTAAGCTACAAGATTATGAAATTATAATGAATGCAGACAAACTTCGTTATGCTCCACTAGCAATGGCGATAGGAAATCATGATATTTTAGATGCTGCAGGAGGATATGCTGGAACACGCTTCTTTAATTCTGTACACAATAATCCTGATAATGGAGCTGTTGATTTTGCTGGGACATCCTATTATTTCAAATATGGAACATCGTACTTCTTTGTTATTGACACTACAATAAAAAGCGCAAGTGCTTATCAAAAACAAATCGATTGGTTCAGAAATATTATGGATACAGAACAACCTCAATATGTCTTTGTTACTGGGCATTTTCCTCAATATGGTAGTGATGGAACCTTAGTGAATTCGATGTGGGTTCCGGTACTAAATGAATATGACATTGATTTTTATTTAACGGGTCACGGCCATACTTTGCAACAACGGCAATTAAAAAATTATATTTCAATCGAAGCGGGATCAACGTATAATCCTGCGGATCGTTTCGTATTAATGACAGTTACTCCAACTGCAATTCGTTATAAAGCATACACAGGAGATACAGTTAGTTTCCAAGGAATATCACAAGCAAAACGAGGATCAGAAGTTGGTACAGAATTTTCAAAAGAAGAGTATATGAATAAAATAAAAATAGAAGCAATTGCTTCTAATCGAAAGAAAGCTGAAATCAGCTGGGATAAATCAGGTTATGGATATGTAAACTACATCACTGTTACCGATGCGAATAATAAAGTAGTCTTTACAAAGCGAGCTACATCCGATTTGGATATTAGTGGTACAATCAGTGGATTAAGCGTTGATACAGAATATAGTTATACAGTAAAAGTTGATTTTAAAGATGGAACTAGCCAAGAGCAAGTAGTATCTTTTAACACGTTTCCAAGTTATGGTGAATATGAAAATATCACATATATGGAAACAGAAGAAAACTATATTGTTAATTTTGATCCTTCTACGATTGAAACAGTTTTATTATCTGAGGTTAGAGTTTATATGAATGGGGTGTTACAAACAACAATCGATGAAACAGCAAAATATGTGAAATTAAACAAAACTCTTTTTGGTGATCAGAATAAAATTGAATTATTTGGTTATTCTACAGCCGAGAGCAAAGAAATTTTACTGGGTACTTTAGAAATTAATAAAGAGATTGTACCACCAACCTTAGTGATTAATCCGAAGGAAATTACCATTGAGGAAGGAATTACAACTGAAATTGATGTTACAATCACAGAAGGATTTGAGGATAAAATTGTATGGACTTCTAGTGATGAGACCGTTGCAACAGTAGAAAATGGAGTTATTACAGCAGTGAAACCTGGAGATGTAGTGATTACAGCTACCGTTACTGGATTCGATGTTAAGGAAGAAATTGATGTAAAAGTAACAGCAAAATATGTTGAACCTGAGCCAGAGCCTGAACCCGAGCCCGAACCTGAGCCTGAACCTGAGCCCGAACCTGAGCCCGAACCTGAGCCTGAACCTGAACCAGAACCCGAACCAAAACCAGGATGTTCTTCATCAGGTAAAAGTTTGTCTTTCATTGGCTTAGCTTTAGTCTTATTCATGATTAGGCGAAGAAGATATTTTTAAAGGATAGCAGGAAAAGCAAAGAAAGAACAAAAGGAATTCATATTATATGCAATACTGATAGTTGTAATGTTAATATATATTGTTACTCTTGTTTTTTATGGCAAAAACTTGAAATTTTTAGAAATTCTAAAAATGATATCAAAAATAAAACGAGTAAGTATCAGAAAGAAAATGGGAGTGTTATTACAAATTCTAACAATAAAGAATAAAATTAAAAGCAGGAGAATATTCCCCTGCTTTTTTATTTCAATTAATAAAATCTAATCTCAGGCTCTAATTCAGCCGGAGATTTCCAGTATATATTGTAGTCTCTTTTTAGTATTTTTTTCTGATGTTGCCAAATAATATAACAAAAGCCCAAGCCGAAACCTTTAAAACGCAACTCATCTAAAGTTAGAAAATCACAGCTTTCATCTAGTTTAAATTCTTCACAGATTGATTTTACAATTTTTGGTTCTAATTCTTTCCATAATCTTTCAACAATTTTTTCAGTTTCTTCTATATTATATTTTCTTGGCATAAGATTTCTTTCCCCCTTCCAATCTATGAATTTATTATAACAATAAAAACAGGAAATTGTCTATAAGTTTAAGATTCATTTAATTAAATTTTATTATAATTTACCGAAAGTAAATAAAAATTTGTTTGATGCAGCTTATTTTCTGAATAAGGTAACATCCATGTAAATACTTTACATATACTATCATTAAGGTGTCGATAGAATGAAAATTCTTTGAGACAAGTCTACTAGAAAACCCCTAATTTAGTAGACTCTCTTTTCTTGTTTCCTATTATTATCAAAGTTGTAAAAGGGTCCTTAATATGGTATCTAAGGGCTCTTTTACTAGGATAGGATGATAAAACCGATATTATTCAAAAAAATATTTACTTTTTTTAAAAAAGTAGTATAATATTTATGTTGTATTATAAAAGGGAATTACACATTCTTTGTATCAAAAAAAGAAAATTAATTAAAATGAGGAGCGAAATTTATGAATGGTTCAACCGTAATCAAAAAAACATTACCGTTAATAATAATTCTATTAATTATTATCGGAACAGCTGTGACATGTACAGTCTTATCAAAAGAAAAAGACAATCCAGTGATAGCAGATCCTGATGGCGTTTATTTAACTGCCAAAGAAGGGGAATTTACATATAAACTTACGAATAGTAGATTATATGATGAGCTAAAAGAAAATGTTGGTGTTAGTTCATTAGTAACTATGATTAACAAGGATTTATTGAAAGATATTAAAAAAGATGGTACGAGTTATTGGGACAAAGTAACACAAGAAGCAATCGACGATGAAGTTGAAAAAGCTACTTTTCCTGATGGTAAAGAGGAATTGACTGCAGAAGAAATTACAGAAGCAGAAGATGAATTCTTAGATACTATGTTTTCATCATATGGTTTAGTTTCTATGACAGAAATTGAAAACCATTATCGTTTAATTCTTGCAAAAAAATTATATGCTGCTGACAAGTTAGAAGAAGAAATTGCTGAAAAGAATGCTGAAGCAACAAAGGATAGTGAAAAATATTTCACACAATCTGATTACTCTTCTTATTATACTTCTAATTACAAATCAGAATATTGGGCAATGATTGTACCTTTCTCTACAGAAGTTCAAGCTAATAACGCATTAGCACAATTAGGTATTACAATTAAGACAAGTACAGCAAATACCAGCGATGATTTTACTAGATGGGTTAAAACTGTTGATGGCGAAGAAGTTACCTTAACAACAAGCGAAGTAGTAGCTGCTATGGTAAGCATGTACAATACAACTCGTGCTTTCCAAACAGAAGGCTATCCAGTAAATCGTTTAGTATTAACTGAAGGTAAACAATATACTATTAATGGTGAAGGGTTATACCAATTTAAGACTACTGTTTCTGAAACGGATGAAACTCTAAATGCTCTTCATTATACCTATGATGAGATTTATGCTTATCAATCAAGCGTTCAGAATTATTTAAAGAATACGATGGTTTCTTATACTACTAGTAGTGAAGTAACTTATACACAAAAATGGTTTACGCCAACTCCACAAAGTTATAGTAGTGGTTCAATTTATTGCTTTATTATGAAGTTAGCAGAAGTTGCTGCTCCAGAACAAAGTACAGTGAATGAAGAAATCTATGAAAAACTTGTTGAAGAAACACTTACTGACACATTTGTTGAAACTAAGATGGCTGAATTGCGTCAAGATAAAGGCTTAATAATTTATGACACATTCTTAGAAAACCAATATGTATCTAGTGCTAAAACATATAGCATTACTCATGAAACTACAAAGAAAGCTAGTGATAATTTAGTTGCTGGCGTTGAAGGTCATGAATATACAGCAGATCAATTATTTGATGCTATGGATAAGATTTATGGAATCTCTTTAGCGATTACATTAATCAATGAAGAAAGATTCTTAGTTAATACAGATTATAACAAATACTTTGATACAACAAGCACTGCTAATAAAGAAAAAGATAAGTGGTTAGATCAAGAAAAATATCAAGAATTAACAACTGAAGTAAGTAATGAAAAGTTGAATTTCTCTGCAGGGGCTTATGAAAGCTATGGATATAGTCCAAGTACTATGACATGGGAAGAATTCTTACAAAATATTTATGGTGTAAGTGATGAACAAGAATTACGTATGTATTTCTTAAAGAGCGATATTATTTCTGATTTTAAGAAGTCATTGGGTGATTTAAGTGAAGCCGAGGAAACTTCTTCATTATGGCAATTCTATTTAGAAAAAATGGAATTAATCAAAGAAGAAATCTTCACAGCAACAGGAGTTCATCTATTAATCTCTGCTTATGAAGATCCAATGGGAGCAGTAAGTGCTTCTAGCAATATGTTAGATCCAAAAGATTGGTCTGACTATCAAGTTACACTTGCAAAAGAATTAACAGATCAAGTAAAAGCATACATTACAGCATCAGAAGGAACAATCAAAGAAAAACTTGAAGCAGTTGTTGCTGCATTTAAAGCTTCTCCAAGATTTATTGCTAACTTAGACCAAACAGTAGCAGCTCAACCAGTTGTTGAAGGTGCAAATTATGTATTTGAAAACATCGAAGTTGCAAAATTCAAATCTGCAGGTTTAACAGTTAAGTTTGAAGATTTAGGCGAAATTACAAATGGTGAAATGGTTGAAGAATTTGAAGCTGCTGTTAAGTCAATTTGGCTTGCAAATCCTGAATCTGATTCAATGGTTATTTACAATGATTATATTCAAACTAAATATGGTTTCCACGTTTATGCTAACTTAACAACAACACCATTAGCAACATGGGAAGATGCAGAAGGTAATACTCAAATTTTACCATCGCTAGAAATCATTAAGAAGTATATTGAAGATGCAGCTGATGAAGATCTAACAGATGAAATGGTGAAAGCAATTGAAACATATTATGCTCCAATCTTTAAAGAGTTAGCAACTGATGGATATTATGCAGCAATTAAGCAATATCAATCAATCAAAGAAATGGATATTACATTTAGTAAATCTAACTATACTCGTGAATCTTTCTTAAAAGCAATTGATATGACAATTGAAAAGTACCAAGATGAAAATCTTACGTACATAAAATAATTTGAAAAGTTTGTGTAGCATTCTAAAACTAGAGGCTGCACTTTTTTCATGGTTATTTATTTAAAAAACTTGTAAAAAGAAGGGAAAAACGATATAATATATCTACATTAAACGAGGGTGTAACATGAGATTTTGTGTACTTGCAAGTGGTTCAAAAGGAAATATGACATATATAGAAACAAAAGAAGCAAGAATCTTGATTGATACAGGGATTACGTTAAGCGATGCTCAAAAAAGATTGCCCGAAATCAATTTTTCTTCTATAACAGATATTTTCATTACCCATGAACATAATGATCATACTCGTTATTTACAAACTGTTGCAAGAAAGACACACGCAAATATCTATATGCATAAAAAAGCATTTGCAAGGCTTCCTTTAGAAATAAAGGAGGAATTAAAAAAACATAAGATTTCTTTTATTGAGGAAAATGGTCAATATCAATTAAGAGATTTCAATTTGTTAACGCTAGGGTTATCCCATGATGCTGCTTCTAATTTAGGATATGTTTTCTCAAGTGAAGGAACAAGTTTAGCTTATGTTACGGATACAGGTTTTTTCCCTCATCAATATATCGAAGCAATTAGTAATATTGATGCTTTAATTATTGAAGCGAATCATTCGGTTGAAAATCTCATTAATAGTAATCGCCATTGGGCACTAAAGCAAAGAATATTATCAGAACGAGGACATTTATCCAATCAAGATTGCTATGAATTGTTGGATGTTATTAGTCCTAGTATTCATAAGTGTATTATTTTAGCACATGTTAGTGAAGATTGTAATTCTGATGAAGCGATTCAAACAGAGGTGATTTCTAAATTGGCTATAAATTTTAAGGGAGAGATTCTAATTGCTCGCCAAAGAGAAGCAATTAAAATCATAGAGATTTAATGGATATTAATGTAATCGTTGTTGGTAAGATAAAAGAAGACTATTTGCATGCAGGAATTGAGGAATATAGTAAAAGAATCAGCCCTTTTTGTAATCTAAAAATGATAGAAGTGAAAGAAATTACTACTGCTGATTCTAATAAAAATTTAAAAGAAGAAGCGAAAGTCATTTTAAATAATATTAAAAAAGAAGATTATGTGATCACGTTAGAGATATTAGGAAACAGTCTTGATAGTGTTGGCCTTGCAAAATTCATATATAATCATTATTTGTATAGCCCTCGCATATTAACTTTTGTAATTGGTTCTTCTGATGGCTTAGATGAAGATGTAAAAAAGAGAAGTGATTATCAATTATCTTTTTCCAAACTAACATTTCCTCATCAATTAATGAGAATGTTATTTTTAGAGCAAATTTATCGTAGCCTAACTATTATCAACAATCATAAGTATCATAAATAGGTAAGTAAAATTTTAGACTAGTTTAAGCTAGTCTTTTTGTCTTTAGATAGAATTATTGATCTAGATTGGGCTAAATGAAATTCTTGTCTTTTACTAGGAGAAGTGATAAAATTAATTATCTTTATATCGAAAGTAATTTAAGAAAGTATAATGATTCCAAGGAGGAAAATGATGTTTAAACTTCATAGTCAGTATCAACCAAAGGGTGATCAACCATTAGCAATCCATCGCTTGACAGAAAATATTAATAAAAACGTAAAAGAACAAACCCTTCTTGGTGCTACTGGAACTGGTAAGACATTTACAATTGCCAATGTCATTCAGAACACTGGTAAAAAAACACTGGTTTTGGCTCATAATAAAACGTTAGCGGGACAATTATATAGTGAACTAAAAGGTTTCTTCCCTGAAAATAAAGTGGAATACTTCATTTCTTATTATGATTATTATCAACCTGAAGCTTATGTAGCAAGTAAGGATTTATATATAGAAAAAGATTCAAGTATCAATGATGATATCGATCAAATGCGACATAGTACAGTTAGTTCCCTACTAAGCTCTGAGGATGTCATTGTTGTTGCCAGTGTTTCTTGTATTTATGGAATCGGTGATCCAGAAGATTATCGAGGAAATATGTTGACTGTAAAGCAAGGTCAAATCATCAATCGTGAAGAAATTATTGAAAAACTGATTAGTATGCAATATGCTCGTAATGATTATGAAATTAAACGAGGTACATTTAGAGTAAAAGGGGATACGATTGATGTTATTCCTACTTATGAAAAAAGTGATGCCATTCGCTTGGAATTTTTTGATAATGAAATTGAGAAAATTAAAATCGTTGACGTTGTAACAGGAAAAGTGAATAGTGTTAAAACAACAATTACTTTTTTTCCAGCAACGTTATTTGCAGTTAACGAAGAAAAGAAAAAGGAAGCTATCAATCGTATTCGTGCCGAACTAGAAACAAGAATTGCATATTTTAAAAACAATGGGCAATTATTAGAAGCCCAACGAATTGAAAGTAGAACAAATTATGATTTAGAGATGTTAGAAGAAATAGGAATCTGTAGCGGTATTGAAAACTATTCTCGCCACATGAGTTTACGAGATGAAGGAGAAATGCCGTATACATTAATCGATTTCTTTGGAAAGGATTTCTTACTAGTTGTTGATGAATCACACGTTACTTTACCTCAAGTAAGAGGAATGTACAATGGGGATCGTTCTCGGAAAATGAGCTTAGTTGACAATGGTTTTCGTCTTCCTTCTGCTTTAGATAATCGACCTCTAACATTTGAAGAATTCAATCGAAAATTGAAACAAATTATCTATGTTAGTGCCACACCTAGTGATTATGAAGTATCACGAAGTAGTGAGGTAGTAGAGCAAATCATTAGGCCAACTGGCTTACTAGACCCAATGATAGAAGTAAGACCTACTTTAAATCAAATTGACGATTTGGTAAAAGAGATTAATAAAAGAATTGCCAATCATGAGCGAACTTTAGTGGTTACCTTAACCATTAAAATGAGTGAGGATCTAACAAAGTATCTAAAAGAATTAGGAATAAAAGTAACTTACTTACATTCAGAAGTCAAATCACTAGAACGATTAGAAATCATAAGATCACTAAGACAAGGAACCTATGATGTGTTGGTCGGTATCAATTTGTTGCGAGAAGGATTAGATATTCCTGAAGTATCCTTGATTACAATTTTAGATGCTGATAAAGAAGGGTTCTTGCGTAGTGAAACCTCTTTAATACAAACCATAGGTCGAGCTGCTCGAAATGCTCGTGGTAAAGTCATTATGTATGCCGATAAGATGACAGAATCAATGGATAAAGCCATTACTGAAACCTATCGTCGTCGAGAAATTCAACATACCTATAATGTGAAAAACAAGATTGAACCACAAACAATTTATAAGGAAATTGCGGATAGTATCGTGATTACGAAAGAATTTATTGATGAAACAGGAATTGTTGATATGAATAAACTCGAGAATATGAGCAATTTAGAAAAGAAGAGATTAATTAAGAAATTAGAAATAGAAATGAAAGAGGCTGCGAAAAATCTCGATTTCGAACAAGCAATGTCGCTGCGAGATATTATTTTTGAATTAAAAGCGAGCCTTTAAGGTGTGTTATGAATCAAACAAAGAAAAAAGTTGTTGTTGGTTTAAGTGGAGGAGTTGATTCCGCAGTCAGCATTATTAAACTTCAAGAATTAGGATATGAAGTGGAAGCCATGTTTATGCGTAATTGGGATTCTTCTTTAAACAACGATATTTTAGGAAATCCACACACATTTGATGATGTTTGCCCTCAAGAAGTTGATTATCTTGATGCAGTAAAAGTCGCAGAAAAACTAAATGTAAAGTTACATCGAGTTGATTTTGTTGATGAATACTGGCAAAAAGTATTTTCTTATTTTTTGGATGAATATAGAGCAAATCGGACTCCTAATCCTGATATTTTATGTAATAAGGAAATTAAATTCAAAGCTTTTTTAGAAAAAGCAATGACCATGGGGTTTGATTATATTGCCATGGGACATTATGCCCGTTCTGTTCACAAACCAGAAGTACAATTACTTCGAGGATTGGATGGTAATAAAGACCAAAGCTATTTTCTTTGTCAGTTAACGAAAGAGCAAATTGCAAAGACATTATTTCCTGTTGGAGAAATGACAAAGCCAGAAGTGAGAGAACTCGCGAAAAAATATAATTTGGATATTGCTGGTAAAAAGGATTCAACAGGAGTTTGTTTTATTGGTGAACGAAACTTTAAATTATTTTTGAAGAATTATCTCCCTGCTAGTCCCGGTAATATTGAAACTTTGGATGGTGAAGTGGTGGGAGAACATGATGGAATCATGTACTATACCATTGGCCAACGAAAAGGATTGGGATTGGGTGGTGCTGGAAATGCCTGGTTTGTCTTAGGAAAAGATCCTCAACGTAACGTGCTCTTGGTGGGACGTGGTGAAAACCAAGAGTACCTATATTCCAATCGAGCAATTGTGAATAGACTGAATTGGTTAGGTCCAGAAATTGTTGGTGAACTAAACTGCTTAGCAAAATTCCGCTATCGTGGAGTAGATAATAAGGTTGTAGTTCGAAAACTCGATGAAGATACGTTGGAAGTAATTTATCCAGGAAAAGCAAAAGCAGTAACTCCAGGACAAGCAGCGGTATTTTATGATGGTGAACGCTTGTTAGGGGGTGGAACCATCGATGAAGTCTTTATGAATCAAGAAAAAAGAAAATATTAGAGGAGCATTATGCAAGAAAACATTTATGGCAGCGTTAGCAAGATAACATATTTCAATGAAGAAAATGGTTATGGTATTATTAAGATTAAACTTAATTATCAAGATAATAAAATAGCAAAATATCGTGCCAAATTGTTTTCTAATATATTAACAGTTACTTGTAGCTTTGATCGAAAACCATTGATCAATGAAGAGTATGACTTTAATGGAGAATTTATCACAACGACTTATGGAATTCAATTCAAGGCAAAAGAATTTGCTCGTCGTGGTGAAGATACGCTTGAAGGAGTCATCACTTATTTATCAAGTGATTTTTTTCCTAAAATTGGTAAAACATCAGCAACTAAAATTTTTGAAACACTGGGTGCTGATTGTCTAGATCAAATTGAAAATGATAAAAGTGTTTTAGATAAAGTTTTGGGTTTAACTACTACTCAAAAAACAATTATTTATGATTCACTTATGGAAAATAGAAATAAGAAAAAATTGACTGTTGGATTATTAAACTTAGGAATTTCTATGCAAATGAGTTTAAAACTAATCAAAGCATTAGGTGATAATGTTTTAAATATTATTAGGGAAAATCCTTATCGTTTGATGGATTTAGTGGAAGGTTATGGGTTTATCAAATGTGATAAAATAGCCCTCGAATATGGATTCAAAAAAGATGATATTTTAAGAATTGGTGCTTTAATTAGATATATCTTAAAAGCTTCTACCTATAGTAATGGTGATACTTACATGGAATATAATGATCTTTATAGTAAATGTGTCAATGAGTTCAATAAAGAAGAGGACATTATCACTTCAGCTAATTTTGGTGAAACATTACAAAGGTTAATAATAGAGAAAAAAATTTATGTTGATGAGGAAAAAAATATTTTTGATGCTAGTGTTTATCAAGCAGAGGGATTGCTAGCCCAAAAAATAGTTGGACTATTGCAAGAAGATTTTGATTATGGATATGATATCAATGAAATCGATAGTGCTCTTGCAAAAGTAACCAATAAACTAACCATAGTATATGGAGAAAAACAACTTCAAGCGATTAAATGTGCATTGAGAGAAAACATCATGATTGTTACTGGAGGTCCAGGAACAGGAAAGTCAACCATAATAAAAGGAATTATTGAAGCATATGTTGAGTTATTCAATGACGAGTCCATTCGTGATCAAGTTGCTTTACTTGCACCAACAGGAAGAGCTGCTAAACGCTTAAAAGAAGTCACCAAACATGAATCAGCACAAACCATTCATCGTTTTTTAGGATATGAAGGTCATGGAGTTTTTCGCTATGGACCAGAAAATCCGATTAGTGTTAAACTTGTTATTATCGACGAAGTTTCCATGGTTGATGTTTTATTGATGTCAAGACTGCTAGCCAGTTTATATCCAGGAACAAAAGTAGTCATGGTAGGAGATGTTGATCAGCTTCCTTCGGTAGGACCAGGAGAGGTATTACAAAATTTAATTGCAACCAAAGAAATTACTACGATTGTACTTGATAAAATTCATCGGCAAGCAGAAGATTCTACTATCATTCATTTTGCTCATGCCATTAACAATGGGTATCTTCCAGAGACGTTGCTCGAGAAGCAACATGATCGTAACTTTATTCCGCTTGATGATGAGAATATCCTTGAAAATGTGATAAAAGTGGTGGATCAAGCAGTAGCAAAAGGAATGGATATCATTCGTGATATTCAAGTACTAATTCCCCTTTATCGGGGTGAATTAGGAATTAATGCTTTAAACGAAAAAATGCAAGAATACTTTAATCCGTTTAAAGATGTTGAATTAAAGCATTTGACTCGCAGATTTAGAATTAATGATAAAGTGATACAATTGGTTAATCGTAGCGAAAAGCAAGTGATGAATGGTGACATTGGTATGGTATATTCTTTTGATTATGATGGAAAATCCATTATAGGATTAACTGTCATGTTTGATAATGGATTGGTTAGCTACAAGAAAGAAGAATTAGAGGATCTAACTCACGCTTATGCCATATCGATTCATAAAGCGCAAGGAAGTGAATTCGACCTTGTTGTTGTTCCATTCACGTTAAAATATTATGTGATGTTGAAGCGAAAACTGATTTATACAGCAGTCACAAGAGCTAAAAAATACTTAATTATGTTGGGAAATGTTGAAGCAATCAATCGGGGAATTCAAGGAATTGAAAACCATCGAAAAACTAAACTAATACAAAAAATCAAACAAATATTTTCTGGTGTTTATCAAGAAAATATCGAAATGTGTGAAAACCTTCCAGAAGAAGAAGTTTCTCCCTACGATTTTATGTAAATAGTGTGGCTCATCTTAAGAAACAAAGGAGAATAAATGTGGATGAAAAAGTGATTGAAGTGAAGGGACTTCACAAATTTTACGGGAATATTCATGCTGTTAAGGGAATTGATTTTTATGTTGAGAAAGGAAAAGTGTTTGCTTTTCTTGGCCCAAATGGTGCAGGAAAATCGACAACAATCGATATCATTTGTACTTTTCTAAAACAGAATGAAGGAGAGGTTTGGGTTTATGGAAATAAACTCGGCGAAAAAGATGATGAAATCAGGTCAATTATTGGGGCTGTTTTTCAAGATGGTTTATTGGATGGTTTATTAACAATTGAAGAAAATTTACAAACAAGAGGAGCCTTTTATGGCTTGAAAGGGAATAAATTAAAACAAGCAATTGATTATGTCGCTGAGATTACAGAGATTAAGGATTTGTTGAAACGACAATACAAGAATTTATCAGGTGGCCAAAGACGACGCTGTGATATAGCGCGTGCTTTAATTAATACCCCAAAAATATTATTTTTGGATGAGCCGACAACGGGGCTTGATCCTCAAACAAGAAAAATGATTTGGGAAACGATTAACACATTACAGAAAAAAACAAAAATGACGATTTTCTTAACAACGCATTACATGGAAGAAGCTGCAAATGCGGATTATGTGATTGTTATTGATGATGGATTAATCGCAGCAAAAGGTACACCTGCTGAATTAAAGGAAACATATACTTGTGATAAATTGATTCTTTCAAGTAAAAATATTGAAAAAGTAGAAACCCTATTATCACAGGATTCTATTGAATATGAAAAGATTGCGAATCAACTAATTATAAAAATAAGTGGTACTTTAGATTCACTAAATATCCTTGATAAATGTCGTAATGAACTTTCAGGATTTGAAGTAATTCGAGGAACCATGGATGATGCCTTTATTGGTATTACAGGGAAGGAGATAAGAGAATGATTTCTTTTGCAAGACGTAACTTATTAGTGTTTTTTAAGGATCGTACTTCTGTTTTCTTTTCTCTACTAGCTGTTTTTATCATTATTGGTTTATATGCATTATTTTTAGGAGATGTATGGACAGGTAGTATAGCTGTTGATGGCGCAAGATTTATAATGGACAGTTGGATAGGTGCTGGTTTACTGGCAGTTGTTTCAGTAACAACAACGATGGGTGCTTTTGGGATTATGGTCGAAGATAAAACAAAAAAGATTATAAAAGATTTTATTTCTTCTCCATTAAAAAGAACGAGTATTGTGGGTGGCTATATTATTAGTGCTTATTTTATCGGTATTATTATGAGCTTAATCACCTTAGTTTTAGTAGAAATTTATATTATTGCTAATGGCGGAACAATCATGAACTTCTTAACATTCATAAAAGTATTAGGAATATTAGTATTATCAACATTCACAAATACTTCTATTATGTTATTTATTGTCTTACTCTTTAATAGTACCAATGCTTTTTCGACGGCTAGCACAATTATCGGTACCATCATTGGTTTCCTAACAGGAATTTATTTACCGATCGGACAACTTCCAGAAGCTATGCAATGGGTAATAAAACTATTTCCACCCTCTCATTCTGCTGCTTTATTTAGACAGGTTATGATGGAAGAAGCAATGACTACTTCTTTTGCTGGAGCTCCAGAAGCCATAGTTACTGGGTTTAAAGAATCTATGGGAGTTATTTTTAGAATTGGCGATTACGAAGTATCCGTGATGGCAAGTATTTTAATTATTATAGTTACTGGAGTTGTTTTCTTCTTTTTATCTATATTAAAATTATCACAAAAAAAGAAATAAAAAAGTCTAGTAAATTAGA
>CAYPLR010000017.1:23249-35311 GCA_964411675.1 uncultured Bacteroidales bacterium | reverse complement strand
AAAAGAGCTGCTTATTTACATGATATTGGTAAGATTGTTCTTGATGAAAAGATTTTAAAAAAGGATTATTTTACAGACGAAGAACGAGAAAAGATACGATTACACTCTGCAGTGGGATACCGAATCTTGAATTTATTTGATGATACCTTAGATTTAGCCGAATATATTTATGGACACCATGAAAGATGGGATGGGTCTGGCTATCCAAGAGGATTAAAAGAAGAACAAATTCCACTAATCTCAAGAATTATTACCGCCGTTGAAACTTATGATCGTGTTTTACATAGAGGGGACTTGACGTTAGCAGAACGAAAGAATGAAGCTAGAAGTATTCTCAAAGAAGGTGCAGGAACTCAGTTTGATCCACAGGTTGCAGAAGTTCTTGTGGGTATTATCGATCAAGAAAGTGCAAGTGATGAATATGGAAAATAAGAAATTAACAAAACTAGAACTGATTGAGCGAATGAATGCCCTAGAAATGTTGAATAAAGAACTATTGTTAGAAAAAGAACAAGCAGTTAAACTTGAATATGCTTGGACAGGAAATCTTGGCCATTGGTATTGGAATATTAAGACGAATGAAGTAACCTTTAATCCTCTAAAAATCATTACTTTAGGTTATCAAATGGATGAACTTCCCAAACGTGTCACCTATCAATTCTTTACTGAAAAACTACACCCTGAAGATTGTGAAAAAGCAATGAAAATCATGCGTGAACATTTGTATGGTAAATTGGACGTTTATGAAGTAGAATATCGCATTCGTTGTAAAGATGGTAGTTATAAATGGTATTATGATCGGGGGAAAATTACGCAGCGAGATGAATCTGGTAAACCTATCTTCCTTGCTGGTATTGTTTTTGATATTACTGAAAAAAAGAAAATAGAGCAAGAATTGGAATTGAAAAATCAAATTCTTGATGAAATGTCTTCTCTAGATGGATTAACAAAAATCAATAATCATCGGTCACTATATAATCATTTACAAGCAAACATTGATTATGTTCGGATAAAAAAAGATTCATTATCAATTGCTCTTCTCGATATTGATGACTTTAAAAAGATCAACGATAGCAAAGGTCACATTTATGGTGACCAAGTGTTAGTAGATATTGCCCAATTAATGAAAAAGAACATTAGAGAAACGGATATTGCAGGGCGATATGGGGGAGAAGAATTTTTGATCATATTCCCCAACACCAATTTATTCGCTGCAAAAATCATTGTAGAGCGAATTCGTAAAGCGATTATGGATTTTGCTTTTGTTGATGGAATTAGGGTTACAATTAGTGCAGGAGTAAAGCAATATGAAGGTGATAAAGAAATAACTGCTTTTATTGATGAAGCAGACAAAAATTTATATGAAGCAAAAACAAGGGGTAAAAATATAGTCATTGCAAAATAAAAATGGGAAAAGGTATACTATCTAGAAAGATAGTATATCTTTTTAAAAAAGTTATTGACATATGTCGACAACGTAGTATAATGGTGTTGTAAGTGACATATGTCAATAAAGGTAAGGAGGTGAAAAAAATGCCTAGACCGATGAAATGTCGAAAAGTTTGTTGTATGCCAAAAATAAATAAGTTTGGTCCCTTTGATCAAACAGTGTTACAAAAAGAATTGATCAATATGACAATTGATGAGTATGAAACAATTAGATTAATTGATTTAGAGGGACTAACACAAGAAGAATGCGCCAGTCAAATGAATGTTGCTAGAACAACGATTCAGGGGATATATATGCAAGCACGAAAAAAAATAGCAGAAGCCCTAATTCACGGGAAAATAATAACTATCACAGGTGGTGAGTATCAGTTGTGTAATGATTTTCGTGTTGGTTGTGGACAATGCTGTTCTAGAAAAAATAGAGGTAGAATTAATAACATATAACATATTTTTTTAAAAAGGAGAACAATATGAAAATAATCATACCAGTTAATGAAAAAAATTTACAAACACAAATATGTAGTTCTTTAGGAAGAGCACCTTTTTTCTTTGTGTTTGATAGTGAAACAAAAGAGTCACTATTTTTAGACAATCACGCAATCAATAGTACTGGTGGTGCTGGAATTAAAGTAGCGCAAATGATGATAGATAATAAAGTAGAAGCTGTCATTACACTAAGTTGTGGAGAAAATGCTGCCAACGTATTAAAAGCCGCTCATATTAAACTGTATAAGGCAATGAACACTTCTCTAGAAAAAAACTTGGAAGCCTATTTTACTTCAAATTTAAGTTCACTTGATGAAATCCATATGGGATTACATCACCACGGTAATTAGTAATATGAAGATTGCTATTTTAAGTGGAAAAGGAGGAACGGGTAAAACCTTATTAGCGGTTAACCTAGCTGCTGTAGCCCCTTCCTCAGTCTACTTAGATTGTGATGTTGAAGAACCAAATGGCCATTTATTTTTTAAACCAACAATCACCGAAGAAGTGGATGTAAAGGTAGAGATTCCCCAAGTAGACAATCAAAAATGTAATGGTTGTCGTCAATGCATCGATTTTTGTAGGTTTAATGCTCTTATCTATATGATTGATAGGCTCTTGATTTTTAAAGACATTTGCCATTCTTGTGGGGGGTGTATATTAGTCTGCCCACAAAAAGCACTAACACCAAAAGAAAAAATAGTGGGAACAATACAAAAAGGGATATCGAATCAAGTCACGGTCTATACGGGAATGTTAAATATCAAAGAAGCATCTGGTGTACCGATCATAAAAAAAATACTTAAGAAAAGTAAAATTACGAATCATATGTTCACAGTCATCGATTGTCCACCCGGCAGTGCTTGCACTGTCATGGAAAGCATTAAAGATGCAGATTATTGTATATTAGTAGCAGAGCCAACTATCTTTGGTTCTCATAATTTGAAAATGGTTTATGAGTTAGTACAGGTATTTAATAAGCCATTTGGAGTAATACTCAACAAATGTTTAGAAGAAGAGAATCCTTCAGAACTATTTTGTATTGAAAAAGATATTAAAATTTTAGGAAAAATACCTTTTGATAAAGAACTGGGAATTTTAAATTCTAATGGAAAAATCGTTGCTAATGAAAGTAAGAAATATTACGACTTGTTTCACTCCATATTAGAACAAATCATCAAGGAGGTTTCTCATGAAACAACTACTAATCCTTAGTGGTAAAGGAGGAACAGGAAAAACAACAATTGCTAGTGCTTTGATTAAATTATCAGGAGCTAAAGTATATGCAGATTGTGATGTTGATGCTCCAAACTTACACCTATTAATGGCACAACAAGAAAAACCTCAGATTATTGATTACTATGCATTACCCAAAGCAAAAATAGATAGTAATATATGCATTGGATGTGATAAATGTCATCAAAATTGTAAATTTGATGCTATATTTTTAAATGAATTTTATTTTGTTGATGAATTTGCCTGTGAAGGATGTGGGGTTTGTGAATTGGTTTGCCCTGTATCAGCCATTACGTTTTATCAAGCGAGTGCTGGAGATTTGATTTTATATAAAAATGATGCAAGAGTTTTTTCTACTGCAAAACTAAAAATGGGAAGTGGAACTTCGGGCAAACTAGTTACTGAGGTTAAAAAGCAAATGAAAACAGCAGCAAACAATACTTCCTTTGCGATTATTGATGGGTCTCCTGGCATAGGATGTCCTGTTATTGCATCATTAAGTGGAGTTGATATGGTACTCATTGTAGCTGAACCATCGCTTTCTGGTATTAGTGATATGGAAAGAATGATTCAAACGGCACAGCAGTTTAAAACGAAACTAGCTGTTTGTATTAATAAATTTGATACCAATTATGAAAACACAAGTTTGATTGAGCAATTTTGTCAAGTGAACAATATTTCACTTATTGGTAAAATACCCTTTGATCATCAAGTCGTAACAGCTGTGAATAAGGGGCTTACGATTGTCGATATTGATTGTATGGCAGGAAAAGCCATACACGCTATTTATGAAGAATTAATGAATTATGGTTTAAATTAACCGATAAAGGAGAAAAAGAAATGATTAAAATAGCAGTAGCAAGTGAAAATGAAAAAGTAACAGAACATTTTGGATATTGTACTAATTTCAATATTTTTGAGATTGAAAGCGATAAAATCGTCAAGCAATACTCTGTTGGGAACCCTGGTCATAAACCCGGATTTCTTCCTAATTACCTAAATCAATTAGGAATAAACACAATTATATCAGGTGGAATGGGGGGTGGCGCCATCACTATTTTTAATGAAAAAAATATTTGTGTTGTTATTGGTGCTAGTGGGAATGCTAAAGAAGCTGTAGAATCTTACTTAGCAGGAACATTAAAATCAACAGGCTCAGTATGTCACGAACATCATCATCATGGGGAGTGTAATGAATAAAAATGAAAGCCTGTGTTGAATAAAAAGAATACATAGGCTATGGTAAGCGTAAAGATAAGTGTCGCACAAAAGCTATTTCCATGAAATGATTATTTACTGTGAAAAAAGAGGTCTATCAAACCTCTTTTTAATTTACCCATAAGAAATATCGTATAAACGCTTTTGCATTTTTGATTGGGTTGTAATATAATAGTGGTAAATAATGAAAAAGAATCAAGATAAAACTTGATATGAAGGAGTAAACATATATTTTATGGGTATAGAAGAGGGGATAGTTATCAGTTTGTTTGGAATTATTCTCATCCTTATTATTACCAAAGGAATCATCTTATCAACTCACTCGTTTCAATGCCGCACTTGTGATTATATATTCAAAGCAAATTTTCTAACAGTGTTGTTTACTACTAGTATTCGTAAGGACTTCATCATGAAGTGTCCAAAACGCAAAAAAAGAGACTTGTATTTAGGATAGAAAAGAAAAAAGATAAAAAAGGAGAACAAAATGAATATTAATGTTGATATTAGTAAAGTTACCTTAGAGACAGAAAGACTAATTCTTCGTCCATGGCAATTAAGTGATTTAAATGATTTTTATGAGTATGCAAAAGTTGATGGAGTTGGTCAAATGGCTGGTTGGTCTCCTCATAAGAATATAGAAGAATCGGAACAGATTCTAAAAATGTTTATCAGTGATAAAAAAGTCTTTGCCATTGTTTTGAAAGAAAATAATAAAGCGATTGGTTCTATTGGCATTGAAGAAGTAAGAGAACAAACAATGTTAGTTAGTCCATTAAAGGGTCGTGAAATCGGATATGTACTAAATAAAGATTATTGGGGAAGAGGTTTAATGCCAGAAGCAGTTAAAAAAGTCGTTGACTATTGTTTTAAGGACTTGGATTGTGATTTTTTACTATGTGGTTATTTTCAATGGAATCATCAAAGCCAAAGAGTATGTGAGAAAGTAGGTTTTCAGTTCTATAAAAAAATTGAATTTGCTACTAGATTTGCTACTCTTGAACAAACAAATTTAAATATCATGTACAATCCAACGAAAGAAATCAAACAATGAAATATTTAGATAGTTTTTTTCTACCCACTCGAGATGAAGAAGCAAGTTATTTATATCCTACTAAATATCCATTTGGTTTCTTTTCAGAAAAAGAATTAAGCGAAGTGTATTTTTCCGATATTACGATTATCTATGGTAGTAATGGATCAGGAAAATCAACATTATTAAACATCATTAATAATAAACTAGAATTTGCTCGTAAATCAGTATTTTATGAAGAGGAAGCTTTTCGTGACTATACGGCGAGATGCTACTACCAATTAGCACTTGATGATCATGGAAAGAAAGCAAAAATTCCCCTTAATTCAAAAATCATCGCAAGTGAAGACATTATCAATTTTATCTTTTCTATTCGTAATCAAAATATTAAAAATGAAGAACTGAAAAAGGAATTGATTGAAGAATATCAAAATATAAAATTTAATCCCTTTCAATATAATGGATTAATCGACTATCAAAGTTTACTCAACAAAACAGAAACCCAAAGGACAACACAAACCAAATATATTGAAAAGAGAGTTAAGTTTTTAAAACAATTTTCTAATGGTGAAAATGTATTAAGATATTTTGATAGCGAATTAGAAAATGATGGTTTGTATTTATTAGATGAGCCAGAAAATTGCTTATCTCCTAAGTTTCAATTAGAACTTGCTGATTTAATTCAAAAGTGTGCACGATATTGTGGATGTCAGTTTATTATTGCGACTCATTCTCCTTTTTTACTTTCTCTTCCAGGAGCAAAGATTTACAATTTAGATACCATTCCGGTTACGATTTGCAAATGGACAGAATTAGAAAATGTGAAGATCTACCATAAGTTCTTCCAAAAATTTTCTGAAGAATTTACAGAGTAAGAAAGAGATTATTTTATGTCAACAAATAAAGAATTTATCGAATATATTTGCGATCAATTATTAGGAATAGGAATCGTAACTTATCGGAAAATGTTTGGCGAATATATGATCTATATTGATCTAAAACCTCTTATCTTGGTTTGTGATAATCAAGCATATGTAAAGATACTCCCTGAAACGAAGAACATCCTAGGAGAGGATGCTTTAAAAGGAACCCCCTATCCGGGAGCTAAAGAGCATTATATTGTGGATGTTGATAACAAAGAAACCCTTCATAGAATAGGCTATCTATTATTAGAAGTAATACCAATACCAAAGAAAAAGAAAAAGCGATTTTAGTCGCTTTTTTTCTTTTTATGAAATAGTTTTAATTTATAATCTTTTTCTAGATTCACATAAATCTTTTCGATGGCAATATTCAAATCACATTCATCTTTTAAAAAAGTGACACTCATTTTTACAATCTTTTCTTCAAACAATACCAAACTTAAATATAATAAAAAGATAATCATCGTAAGGAAGAACCATAATTCAAACATTCCTGAGTTTCCAAAAAGAATAAGGGGAAATAAAGCACCAATCCAAATGACGCCTAACCAAGTATTTAAGAAAAAACGCAAACGAGGATTGTTTCTACTAACCCAAACAACAAAAGGATTGATACTCATAAAGACAAAGAATGCATAAATAATGGCAAATAATGTATGAAGAAAATGCCAAAACGGATAGATCTTCGAAAGAGAAGGAATAATAGCAGTAATAATTAAAAAAATCGCAGAAAGGCTATTGTAAACATAAGGGTGTTTTGCTTGGTATTCTTCAACATGAAATAAAATTAAAGTAGCAATTTGAATAGCAACGCCTGTAACAATTGCCCAAGCGATAAAAAGCCAGCGATAGGTAAAATAATTACCGATCTTACTTAAAGTATATTCAAGGGGATTTTCTAATGTTCCGTAAATAATAGTCAACATGAAGGAAGCTAATAATAAAGACATGACAAAAATTCTTCTTCGACGCTGTTTTATTAAATCTTTTTGCAAGGAAAACAAATTTTTTTCAATGAATTCCTCTTTGATTTTTTCCTTGTCGATGACTATTTTTTCCATAAAATCCTCCTAATGAAAGCAGTATGTTAATTATACAGAATATAAACTATTTAGTAAATAGCAGAAAGAAAAAAACAATAGGAAAATAAAATTAAAATAATATCCTATCAAGGAATAGGAATAAGGGTGAATGAAAAAGGTTTTTTACCCTCTTAGAAATAGAATTGCTTTTTTGTGCTGAATATGGTAAAATACTAACTATAAAATAGATTATTTATCTAAAAGTGTAACTTGTCATATTATATAAATAGATGATTCGATCCCACTTTAATTAAGGAGAGGTTTATGGATTTTAAGAAAATACCACCAGCACTAAAAATTGTTGTTAGTTTTCTAGCAGTAATATTAATTGGATTTTTGTTGTTCTTATTACCCATATCAACACAAGCAAGAGTTAGTATGAAAGCAATCGATGCTTTATTTACTTCCTTTTCTGCCGTATGTGTAACAGGATTAACAACCATTCCTGATATGGGTGCTACACTAAGCATTTTTGGGAAAGTTGTATTAACATTTCTAATCCAAATTGGGGGATTGGGTTTTATTACAGTTGCCGTCTTTATCATGATTTTCTTAGGAATGAAGATTGGAGTTGTTGATCGTTTTCTAATCAAAGAAGCGTTGAACCAAAAAAGTTCCAAAGGAGTTGTGCGATTAATTAAATCAATTATTTTCACTTCTTTTATCATTGAAGGAATTGGAGCTATTGGTTATTTTATTGTTTTCATCCAAGATTTTTCTTTTTGGGAAGCAATAGGAATGAGCGTATTTCATGCAGTATCAGCTTTCAATAATTGTGGAATTGATTTACTAGGTAGTAATAGCTTTGTCGCTTATCAAGATAATATCCTATTGAATCTAACCACAGTCATTTTAATCATTATTGGTGGTATTGGTTTTATCGTGATTCAAGATGTGATAACAAATCGTAGATGGAGCAAGTTATCCATTCACTCACGAATTGTTCTACCATTGACAGGAATCTTATTAATCACAGGCACCGTGTTACTAAAAGCTTCGGAAGGATTTATGAATGGTAACTTTACCTGGTTACAGGCTTTTTTCCAAAGCGTGGCAGCAAGAACAGCAGGATTTTCCACGGTTTCTTTTGCGAACCTTAATATCGTTAGTATTTTAATTGTTGCTTTATTAATGTTTATTGGAGCTGCTCCTTCCTCTACTGGTGGAGGTATTAAAATAACAACGTTTTATACCATGTTTAAATCGATTCTTAGTTTTTCAAAAGGGAAAAAGACGATTACCTATGATCGTTGGATATCAGAAGATACAAAATTACGAGCATTTACAATAACAACTCTTTCGATAACAGCAATATTTATAGTAACACTACTATTATTGGCGATTGAAAGAAATAATCCAATGTATGAAGTTACCTTACAAAAAATTCTTTTTGAAGCAACTTCTGCGTTTGGTACAGTAGGATTATCACTAGGAATTACTCCTTTCTTACAAACAGGTTCTAAAATAGTTCTTTGTTTCTTAATGCTGTTTGGACGATTGGGTCCCTTAACCATGATTAGTTTATGGAATCGTAATTGGAATAAAAGCGAAGTAAGTAGTGTTAGATATGTTGAAGAAAAGATTATTATAGGGTAGGTGAAAATATGAAAAAGAGCATTTTAATTATTGGACTTGGAAGATTTGGATTAAATCTAATTGAGTTTTTTAGTCGTATGGATGTAGATATTATTGGTATTGATGTTGATGAAGATGCCGTAAACAAAGCTGTTAAAAAGACACCTTATGTCTATACCTGTGATTCAACAAACGAAGAAGCCTTAAAGGAAATAGGAATTAGTAATGTTGATATCGCGATTATCGCTCTAGGACAAGATAATCCGAATGGAGTAGTTACGGGTATCATGACTACTATTCTACTAAAGCGTTTAGGTGTTGGAAAAATTGTTGTTCGTTTGGATGATGAAGTTTACCGAGATACTTTCTTAGCAATTGGTGCAACAGAAACCATTCAACCAATTAAAATTGCTGGTGAGAGAATTGCCAATCGATTCGCTATGGATAATATCATTGAGTATTTTAATATTACTGGTGATTTTAATGTTTTTGAAATGAAAATACCAGATACATTTAAACAAATTTCTTTAATTGATTTAAATTCACGCAGTAAATATGGAATTAATATTATTTTAATTAACCGTGAAGGACAGACATTCACTCCCAATAGTACCCATACATTACGACCTGATGATGATATTTATGTTTTTGGTAAGAAGTCAGATGTCATTAAATTTGAATCCTTTGTAAGAAATAATACAAAGAAAGCATAAAACGATGCGGAATAGTAAAAAATTAAGCGTAGTCATTATCCTACTTACCTATATCATTGCTGCTATTGGTGCGATGATTACATTTAAACTTGTCCCTTATCAAGAATTGTGGGCAAAAATTTTAATCGCGGATATCATGGCTACTATCATTGTTTATGTAATTGGTTGCTTATTTCAAAATGCTTCTTTATATGATCCTTATTGGAGCGTAGCACCCCCTTTTATAATAGGAGCATTGATGATTACGAATAATGATTTTTCTTTTGGTAGTATGATTGTTCTACTTACCATTACCCTATGGGCAATTCGATTAACCTATAATTGGTTTGTCACTTTCAAAAACTTGAATCATCAAGATTGGCGTTATTCCATGTTGAAGGAAAAAAGCGGAAAAATCTATCCTTTGATTAACTTTCTTGGAATCCATTTGTTTCCAACCCTTATTGTTTATGGTGTTATACTACCCATTATCCTTTTTCTAGAAGGAGGCTTTGGTACTAATATCCTTGATTCTTTTGGAAAAACAGCACTCGTTATCTTAGGATGTAGTATATCTTTGATTGCTATTTTTATTCAATGGAGATCCGATTGCCAAATGCAGGCATTTCGTCGTGACCCAAATAATAAAAACAAATATATTACGACAGGATTGTGGAAATATTCCCGTCATCCTAATTACTTAGGAGAAATTATGATGTGGTGGGGAGTTTTCATCGCTACTGGACTCGTAAATAATCCTTTCCTCTTCATAGGTCCTCTATTAAACACCCTTATGTTTTTATTCATTAGCATTCCTATGGCTGAGAATCGATTAAAAAGATATAAAGAAGGCTATGATGAATATGTTGCAGAGACAAGGATGTTACTTCCTTTTGCTCGTAAAAGTTAAAAAAATAACCCCCGTTACTGACGGGGGTTTTGTGAACAAATTGCTCGATGACAAGAATTGTGTTATACTAATAATGGGAACTAGGAGGACATTATGAAAATAGCAAAGATATCGGTTAGAAATTTTAAAAGCTTTCATAATCAGGAAATCTGCTTTCACAATTTTTCTATATTAGTGGGTGGAAATGCTAGTGGAAAATCAAATATCATTAGTTTGTTTAAATTTATTTCTAATTTAATGAAGTTTGGGCTTGATGAAGCTATTTCAAGAATAGGAGGTATTACCTCTTTTGTTAATACAGCAATCGGGTGCAAAGAAACAACTCGATTACACTATGACATTGATTTTCATGATCAGGAAATCATAATGAAAAAGAAAGAGGATAGCCTAACCTATTTGCAAGTAGAGCAAGTGCTATTTGAACTAGAAATCAAAAGTAGTGAAAATAATCTTGATTACTCTGTAGTAAACGACGAGTTAACCATCAAATACCTTTGCTATGATGCACAAAGAAAGCAAAGGGGTTTTTTCACCATAACCATCAGAAAAAATAATGAGATTGATAGCAAGGTGTGCTTTCAAGCTGACGTGGGGGAAGCTAGTGAAGAAATTAAAACTAGTATCCAAGAGGATCAATGTTTCTTACAAGAGTATGTCGCCTATTTTTTAAGAATTCTACATAGTAGCAATGATGTTACAATAAAAAGTTTACAATTTATGATTCCTGAATTTGTTGACTGTAATAGTTTTGTGAAGATTTATGACTTTAATCCAAAAGAATTAAAGAAACCATCGCAATTAACTTCCTTTAAGTCTCTTGATGAACAGGGGTTAAATCTAGCTAACCTTCTTTATAGTATTACAAAACGACCTAACGAAGAAGAAAAATTACTTAATATTCTTGTTGATACGCTTCCTTTTATCAAAAAAATTGATTTTGAAATAGGAAGTGATAAATCAGTATCATATGTAGTTCAAGAAACCTATAGCAATCGCCTTTTAAATGCTAGTAATCTATCTGATGGTACGGTTGTTATGCTAACCATTATCGTTGCTCTATATTTTGATGAGCAAACGGGAATCATTGCTTTAGAAGAACCAGAACGAAGTCTACATCCAAAGCTATTAAGAAAGCTATTAGAAATGGTAAAAGAGGTTTCTACCGAACGACAAGTTATTATTACAACGCACAATCCAGAATTATTAAAGCATAGTCCACTCGAAGCAATTATTTTTGCGAAGAGACAACAAGATGGATTCACGACCATCATCTATCCTGATAGCAGTGAGAATGTAAAAGTATTCTTAGAAAATGAACTAGGAATTGATGATTTGTTCATTCAAGATTTATTAGGTGATTAGTATGTTATATATCTTTGTTGAGGGGCAAGATGATGAACGTTTTTTTCGTCACTACTATAACAACTCCAATAAACTACGAATAATTGAGTATTCCCATAC
>CAYPLR010000017.1:6622-23149 GCA_964411675.1 uncultured Bacteroidales bacterium | reverse complement strand
GTAAAGGAAGATTTTAATGCGATGATGCCTTATGGAATTCGTCGCTATCAATTTATGCTAGAAATTTTAAAGTATTATGATAAGATAGAAGGAACGAAAAATAATACAACCCTTCGTTATTTTTACAAGCATTTCAATCATCTTTTAAATAATGAAAAAAAAGACTTGACTCTACCGTGAGTGGAGACTGTAAACTATATTTGATGTGAGGAAAGAGTATGATTAAGATTGGTGATTTTTCTAAAATAGCGCGAGTAACCATTAAAATGTTACGATATTATGATGAAATAGGATTATTGAAACCTGTTTATATTGATAGAGATACATCATACCGTTATTATGAAACAGAACAACTTTACGACCTATCAAAGATTATTGCATTAAAACAGATTGGTGTTTCTCTTGCCGATATTAAAGCGTATCTTTCTGGGAAAAATTTAGAGCTTATTTTGGAAAAAAGAAAAAAGTCAGCAATCCTTGAACTCGAAACAGTAACAAGACAAATCACTCACATTAATTATTTGTTGAAGGAGAACAATAAAACAATGAATTATCAAACTGTAATCAAAGAAGTACCAGAATGTATCGTTTATTATCGCCAGGCAAAGCTTAAGAATCACGCTGCTATTACTCCATTTATTGTAGAAACTGAAAAAGAATTTGATGCTAATAATCCAACATTGAAAAAGGTTGTGCCAAATTATTGCTACATGGTTTATTTAGATGAGGAATATAAGGATTCAGAGATTTCTGTTGAGTATGCAGAAGCAGTAGAAAAAATGGGTAAAGAAAGTAAAAATGTGAAGTTTAAAGTGGTAAGAGCAATAACCATAGCTAGTGTACTTCATAGGGGAAGCTATCGTAACCTAGGAGAAGCTTATGCATTTATCACGAACTGGATTAAAGAAAATAACTATCAATTTGTTGGGCCTGCACGTGAATGGTATATCGATGGTATGTGGAACAAGAAAAGCGAAGAGGACTGGTTAACAGAAATTCAATTTCCAGTTGCAAAGAGAAAAGAATAAAACAAAAAAAGCTGATGAAAATCGGCTTTTTATTTTTGTATGTTTTTAAAAAAATCTTTTAAGAATTTTTTTACACCTTGATGATCGTTATCAAAGGGAGTCATATAACTTGCGACTTCACTAACAGCATCGGTACAATTTTTGATAGCAACTCCATAATGAGCCTTTTCTATCATAGAAATATCATTGTTCTCATCACCGATGGCGATAGTATTGGTAGGATTTATTTGATATTTTTTGATGAGAGTATCCATTGCAATCCCTTTACGAGCATTTTTATGAGTTACTACAAAGGTACAAATCCCATTTTCTTCACCCCAATAGCCATGAATGAAGTCTTTATATTCTTTGATGGTGTTTATTGTTTGTTCGTATCCCTCTTTGATCACTTGGAAGAAAGTAATATGAATATCTTCAGAAATGGTGTCTTTTAGTTTTCCTTCTTTATGACTAATGTCTAAATTTTTATCGTTATGGACAATCCACCAAGGAACATATTTTTTGTTCTCAAGATATAAAAAATGGTCACTGCCAGCATAACCACTAAATAAGAAGGGATTAATTCGTGAAAAAAAGTCTTTGATTTCTTCCTTGTTCATGTGATTGGTAATATGAGTGAAGTTTTTTCCCTCTGGAATGTAAATATTAGCTCCATTATCACAAATAATAGGGCAATTTATTTTAAGCATTCGAACATACTTTAAAGTCCCTTGTAAGGGTCTTCCTGTAGCAATGACAAAAAGATGACCTTTTCGTACAAGATTTCTAATATATCTTATTGTTGCATAAGGAATTTTCTTTTTTGTTGTTAATAGAGTAGAATCTAAATCTGATAATATTAAAAATTGTTCCATATTTTCACCTATCGCTATTATAACATAATAAAAATAAAAATGAATACCTTTTGTAAATAAGAGATATCGTTATCACTACATTCATATTTACATTACCAAAAAACTGATATATAATAGGTTCAGAAATAAGCCTAAAGAATCGAAGGTGCTAATATGGAAAAAGTGGAAAAAGAAAAAAATAAATTTTGGTCGTTTGTTAGTAAGCAAGGGAAAAAGTTTCTTGATTATTTAATTAAAACAATGAATGGAATGGCGTTTGGACTGTTTTCATCATTGATTATTGGTGTAATTATCGATCGTATTGGAATTATCAGTGGATTACAAGCTATTAGAGATTTAGCTACTATCTTAAAAAGTTTTATGGGAATCGGTATTGGTATTGGAGTAGCTTGGTCATTAAAACTAGATGGACTTAGATTAATCGCTGCTGGTATTAGCGGTGGTATTGCTACTAAAATTGCAAATGATCCAATGGTTGCTTATTTATGTGCGGTAGGTTCTATTGAAATTTTAAATTTGATTTTACGAAAGAAAACCCCTGTTGATATTATTATTGTTCCTTTGTTATCTGCTATAGTTGCTTTTGGCCTTGCTTTATTGGTAGGTGGCCCGGTAGCTAAAATGATGACAGCGCTAGGCGTATTTGTTGATAATGCAACAACATTACAACCATTCTTAATGGGAATTATCATTGCTGTTGTTATGGGAATGGTCTTGACTGCACCAATTTCAAGTGCAGCACTTGCGATTGCTATCGGTATTGGTGGAATTGCTGGTGGAGCAGCTGTAGTTGGCTGTTGCGTACAAATGTTAGGATTTGCTGTTATGTCACGAAAAGATAATAATATTGGAATTGTTTTATCGGTTGCCTTTGGAACCTCAATGCTTCAATTTAAGAATATTTTACGAAAGCCAATTATTTGGCTACCAACCATCATTGTTTCTGCGATTTTAGGTCCCCTATCTACCTTGGTTTTTAAAACAGAGTGTGTTAGCACAGGTGCAGGAATGGGAACCAGTGGTCTAGTTGGTCAATTTGGAACCCTAGAAGCAATGGGAGCAACCCCTGAGTTTTATTGGGCTGTAGCTATTTTACAATTTGTTTTACCGATTGTTCTTGTACTAATTGTTGATATTCTATTTAGAAAATTCAAATTAATCAAGCCAGGAGATTTAAAAATATAAAAAACCAGTTCATAAGAACTGGTTAAGTTGATAGTAAACTACCTTTTAATAGGTAGTTTTTTATTTTTTAATTATTTACCTTGGAAGATTTGAATGATTTCATCGGCATCAATGGTAATACCAATTGGTAATAAGAAACAATTTTTATTTACCAATTCCGATTTTTGAGCATCTTCTAAAGCTCCTTGTAATGTTGCACTATTTTCGATTGCTTCTTCCATTTCTTTGGTAGATTTGAATTCGAAAACAATAGCAAAATTAATTAAATCTTTTTTAAAAGCATGAACAGTAACAACGACCTCTTCGCCCTCTTCATCACTTTGAGCAGCATCTTTGTAAGCATTAGCTAATTCCTCTGAATAAGTCCAACCCGCTTCCTCAAATGATGTTTTTACTTTTGGAAAAGCGGAAGCTCCACAAGCAGTTAGCGTAAATAGTAATACGAAACCCAAACATAATCCAGAAATAAATTTTAATGTTTTCATAATAATCCTTCCTTTCTAATAAAATTATAACATTTTAAAAATCAAAAATCAATTAATATCATCATTTAAAGAAAGTAGAAAGAAGCATCCCAAATAAGACGTATTATAATTGACAATTGAGGGTTGATATTATATAATTTTTTATAACCGACCAAGCGGTCGGAGAATGGAGTAGCAATGAAATCAATTAGTGAATATAGTGTAAAAAAACCAATTTCCATTATCATGATGACTTTAATCGTGATAGTTCTAGGTGTGTTTTCTTTATCGAAAATGAGCCTTAGTTTGTTTCCTGATGTGAATCTACCTTATGCAGTAGTGGTAACTACTTATACTGGAGCAACACCTGAGGAAGTAGAAGTGGAAGTAACGAAAAAAATCGAAAGTAGTATTAGTGGCATTACCAATTTTGATAGTATTACCTCAAGTTCGTCAGAGCATTATGCAATGTCAATGATTACGTTTGTTGATGGTACGAACATGGATACCGCTTTTTTAGATATTCGTGAGTCTCTTGATCAAATCAACTTTAAAGAAGGTATTTCTTCACCGATGATCATGCGAATCTCGCCAGATATGTTACCTGTTATGACACTTACCATATCAAGAGATTATGGAAGTGGAATTTCAGATGAAGAAGCTTTAATTGCAACAACGAAATGGTTAGAAGAAGAAGTCCAACAAAAATTGAACCAAACAGAAGGAGTCGCTGATGTTTCTATCAGTGGAACAGCCGATACTGTTCTAAAAATCACGTTAAATGACACAGCATTAAAAGAGCTATCGTTATCCAATGAACAAGTTTTAGATAAAATCAATCGTAGTAATATTGAAGGGTTAGTCGGCTTTAGTCTTGATACAGATGGAATTCAAATGTTATATATTGGAAATAAAGTAGAAGGATTGGCTAATCTAAAAGAAGTTCCTATTTTTTATGACGATGTTAACGATAAAATATATGTTTTAGAGGAACTTGCCCAAATACAACTAGTAAACAACGATGAGGCTTCCTATAGTAAAATCAATGGTAAACTAGGAGTTATTATTTCGATTCAAAAACAATCAGAATATGGTATTACAGAAGTTGTAAAAGCAATTAATACAACTCTTGAAGAAATTGTTGAAAATGAAGAAACATATCCTGTTACTTATCAGAGCATTCTTGATCAAGGGAAATACATTAATCTTGCCATTTCAACGATTGTTGAAAATATTTTGCTAGGCGCGATTCTTGCTGTCATTGTATTACTTATTTTCTTACGAGATTTAAAAGCAACGGGAATAGTTGCCGTATCGATGCCAGTAAGTATTGTAGGTACCTTTGCTTTAATGTATTTTACAGGAGTTACTTTAAATGTCATTAGTATGGGTGGCTTAGCATTAGGAGTAGGAATGTTAGTTGACAACTCGATCGTTGTTATTGAAAATATTTACCGAATGCTAAGTGAAGGATCATCGAAAAAAGAAGCAGCTATCTATGGAACCAAACAGGTGGCAGCAGCCATTACTTCCTCAACACTAACTACAGTAGCTGTCTTTGTACCGATGTTCTTTATGGAAGGAATGATTGCCGATGTCTTTCGTAGTATGTCGTTAACAGTCATTTATTCGTTGGTGGCTAGTTTACTCGTAGCGATTACCGTTGTACCAACAGCAAGTAGTCACTTATTGAAAGAAAAGAAAGAATATAATCAAGGAAAATTTGGGAAAAAAGTATTTCATGTTTATGAAAAAACATTAGATTATACTTTAAAACATAAAGGATTGACCATTATTTTAGTGCTTGCTTTATTTGTTGGCAGTGGGCTATTGGCTTATTCTAGGGGTTTTACACTAATGCCTAAAACCGATGAAGGTAGCATTAGTGTTACTTTAACGGTGGATAAAAAAACAGAGTTTGCAAACATAAGTAAAATAGCTGATGCAACAACTACACAAATCATGGAAGAAATTGATGATCTCGATATCGTTTCTACGCAAATAGGTTCCTCTGGAATATTATCTTCGATGATGGGAGGCTTTGGTGAAGCTGGGTCTTCAGTTACTTATGAGATTTCTTTGAAAGATGATCGCATTTTTTCAACAACTGAAAATCTTGTCAAGGTTAGAGACATCTTTACAAATTTTAATTATCAAGTGGTAAATAATGAAGAAACGATTGATATTGAAGTATTAGAAATAGAAGTAAGCGAAGCTTCATCTATTAATATGGCTTTTGGTTCACAAGGGATTGTGATTGATATCAAAGGACAAAACCTACAAGACATGAAAAAAATCGCAAGTCATATCTCAACAATCATTCACGATGTTGAAGGAATTGAGAAAATTGATGATGGTATTTCTGTTGGAGAGCCACAACTACGAGTTATTGTTGATCCGTCATTGGCTCTAAAACAAGGAATTACCTCACAGGATGTAAAAGATAGCATAAACCTATTTTATACTTCCCTAGGAATCAGTTCGATTGTGAATAGTAGTACGGGTGTATATTATATCGTTGATGGGGTTGAGTATGAAATGACTGCTGAAGCAACAGGAATTGTTGGGGCAACAGGAATCGATTATCAAATGTTCTTAGGAATGATAGCTTTATTTGATGAAGGGATACTTACTGCTCTCAATGAAGCTTTTGAAAAGGAAGAAATTTACCCTTATGCTATTAATCCTTTCCTAGCAACAGAAACAATTGCTTTGCCAGGAGTTTTTAATCCTGACAATCCACAAGGATTTATTTATGTAAATCCGATGTTAGAATATAAAATGGAAGAAGGAGTTTACACCTTCCAAGAAGCAAATAAAAATGTTATCACGATACCTGGAGAGACACCAATGACGATTGTGATCTATACTCCTCATGAAGGGTACGAAATGTTAACATCAGCAATCAAAGGACATGTTTATTCAGAATCAGAAACAAATCCTACTACCATTATTCAAGAAGATGGATTTTCAACAATCACAACAGACGGAAAAAATCGTGTGATTAGTGTTACAGCAAAATATAGTGAGGGTGTTAATAAAACAACTGTCGCGAGTGAAGTAGCTGATAAAGTGAATGAATATATTGAAACAGAAGAATTTTTAAAGCAATATAATGGAATCAAAGTCACTTTTAGTGGTGAGAATGAAACAACGATGTTAGCAGTAGAAGATTTAATTTATGCTTGTTTAGTTGGTATTTTACTAGTCTATATGATTATGGCTATTCAATTTCAATCTTTAAAATCGCCACTCATTGTTTTAAGTGTTATTCCGTTATCATTCACAGGTGGTTTTCTTGCTTGTTATCTTGCCGGTATTGAACTAAGCATTGTTGCTATCATCGGCCTTGTTATGTTAGTGGGTATCGTTGTTAATAATGGAATTGTGTTGATTGATTATATCAATACTTTAATCGATGAAGGGAAATCAATCAAAGAAGCGATTATCACTGCTAGTAAAACAAGAATTAGACCTATATTTATGACTTCAATTACAACAATTTTTGGTGTTTTACCACTTGCTATTGGTTTTGGTCAGGGAGCAGAAATTATGCAACCACTAGCGATTGCTGTTGTTGGTGGCTTAACCTACGCAACCTTACTAACTTTAATTGTGGTTCCAACCATTTTTGGATTATCGAACAACAAGAAATTAAAAAAGGAATTATTGGAAAATGAAGGCAACGAAAGATAGAATCATCGAAGTTGCAATTAGTCATATTAAAAATATTGGTCAAATTGATCACTTGACAATGGCTTCTTTGGCACAAGATGCCAATATTGGAAAAAGTACGATTTATGAATATTTCAAAAATAAAGCAGAGGTCATCGAAGAAGCCATCAAAGGAATTGTTGACTACTATACCAATGGATTTTTAGAATTAGAACTAACCACCTTTCAAGATAGCTTTTATCACCATATAGGGTATTTAATGGATGCAATTGAAGAATGCCGAAGTTTTGTTGTGGTAGTGAATCGCGAAGTAAAATCAATCAATATTATCGGTGATACCAAAGAGTTGATTTGCAGGAGCCAGGAGATTTATATTGAACGAATGATGAAAATCTTTCAACTAGGTTTTTTAGAAAATAAATTAAAAGAACAAATTACTAGTAACGATTATCTCATCATGGGACTACTAAATGGTATTTTTGGTTTATATGGTAGTAAACAAATTAAGGATGATAAAGAGATCATTATTAAAAATTTATACGATACGATTCTTAAAACAAGAGGATAAGCCGGCCATTTAGTTATATGTTTTTATAGTAAAAAAAGAAAAAATGTGTTATAATTTTATTAGTAATCGGAGGAGCTATGTTTAAAAGAATTGCAACTTATCGAATCATTACCATTATAACTTGTGCATTGTCTATCTTGAATGCATTGTTTTACTTTTCAATGCGTTGTATTTGGAGTGGTATTGGAAAAACATTAAATAATCAAATGATTCCTAATTTGTTGTTGATTATTTTTGTTGTTGTTGCCTTAGCAACTTGGCTATTTGCTTGGTTCCGTTGGGAAAAAATTTTAATGGTTGTGATGTTAATCATTACTGTAGCACTTGATGTTGGTTTATTCTTCATTGTCAAGCTCGGAGCGAGTGATTATTTACATTTCATTTTTAGAGAATTTATCGATGCCCTTATTTATTCGTTGATTATCATGGCAATTGTTTGGGTAATCTTCTATTACTCAACAAGTAAATTAGCACAAATGCGAATTATAAAAAGTTTTTTAATCGCTATTATTATAATTGGTTCTATGGCTTTTGCTTTAGGACTAGGAATTAATAAATTAGATTTATATCCTACTGTATATGCAGTAGAGGATGAATATCAAATTACTTTTACCACCACCACCGACGCTACTGTTTGGGTAGAAGTTGGAGAAGAAGCTTATTATGATGTCTATGCAGGTAGTCAAAAAAGTGAAAGTAAAGTTCATAAAGTATCTTTACCGATGAGTGCATTAGATGAAGCAAAAGCATATACCATTCATATCCAACAAATTTTAATGCGTGGACCTTATGGTGGTTATAAGGGACAAGAAAAATCCTATGATTTTAACTTTCGTCCTGTAGATACGAGTGATGGTTTCGACTATTATAGTATCTCTGACATTCATGGAAAAAGAGATGCTGCTATTCGTGTGGCTAGTTACTTACAAGAAAAACTAGATGTTCTATTTATTTTAGGAGATGTTTCTTCTTTTTTAGAGAAGAAAATAGATATTGAATTAATTGGTAGAGTTGCTTATGGTGTCACAAAAGGAGAAATTCCAGTGGTTTACGCTAGGGGAAATCATGAAACCAAAGGTACTTTAGCCGATCAATTGTACCGATATGTAGGAAGTAAGAATGAAAAATTTTATTATACCTTCCGATTAGGTCCAATATGGGGCGTTGTTTTGGATGGCGGTGAAGATCATCTTGATGATTGGTGGGAATACTATGGGCTTGCTCGATTTGAAGATTATCGCAATGAGCAAACAGAATTCCTAGAAGCCATTATTGTTAATAAAAATGAGGAATATGAAGCATCTGGTATTCAGTTTAAAATTGCTTTAAACCATTTTCCAATTCCTTATGTCCATAGCAGTGGTTTTCTTGCGGATATCAAAGCGAGTTGGACCGCATTACTCAATGAAATCGATGTTGATGTTCATTATGCAGGCCACGAACATGAATTGATTCCCATCATTCCAGGTACGTTTACCCCAAATACTCCACTAGTTTATAGCAATCCTTTGTATACGACGAAAAAATCAACGAATGAAGGGCACTTTACCGATGTAAAATTTCCTTCCTTCATCATCTCTAAACACGATGATAATCAAAATATTTTTAATTCTCAAAATCAATTAGATGGTAAGATGACTGGTGTAGCTAGTCATGTGGATAGTAATTTTACGGAATTAACCGTTCGCTTTACCAATCGATATCATGAAGAAATGGAAATTGTCGATCCGTTTGGACCAACGAATTATGGTACGGAAATCGCAATTGTGCTAAATTAATATGAAAAAATGTTTTACCATTAATCCATTTAGGACGGATGCAGATTTTCTAGAGTTTGATCAGATGTTAGCTACTAACATCTTTCAAGGGATTGAAATCTTTTATCCCTATCCTTTATCTTTAGAAGCTCAAGAAAAGTATCGAGAGAATGTTGAAAAACTACACCATAAATATCCCCATATTGAAGTAGTCATGCACTTACCCTATGGGCGCGAGAATGATTTATGTAATTTAGAACATTTTCAAGAAACAATCAAGATTTTAAAAGATGGAATTACTTATACCAGTCAATTCCAAACAAAAAAATTAACCCTACATTTGGGTTATGTTGATGAAAAAAAAGAAAGAAGTTTTTATGTTGATCATATTGTTCCCATTTTACAGGAATTGTGTGATTATGCCCAAAAATACCAAATGGCTGTGATGATTGAGAATATGCCTGGCAGCGCGGAATTAGGCTTTAGTCCTGAAGAAATATTGACCATTATCACAAGAACAGCCCGAAAGAATTTGAAGTTTATCTTAGATACAGGTCATGCTCATGTGAGTCGTTATGAAAACCCTGCTTATATTCAACTTTTAGGAAGCTACCTACATCATATGCATTTTAGCGATAATGATCAAAGTGGTGACCAACATAAACGAATGGGTTTAGGGAATATCGATTTTAAAGAAGTATTTCGTGAATTACATAGAATTAATTATCATGAACTTCATTGTTTAGAAATTATCTTTCACAAACCAGAAGAAGTATTAGGATTTGCTATGGATATGGATTCATATCAAGAAAAGAAAACAAACGAAAAAAGCCATTAAAAAAATTGATAGGATATGGAGCTAGATATGAAAAAAATTTGTATATTAGCAGATTGTACTGCTGATCTAACAAAAGAATTATATGAAAAGAATGAAATCGAAGTATTACCCCTATATGTTACCATTGGTGGTATAACTTATTCCGATGGAATTGATATCACTACCGAGGAAATGTATGAGAAAGTAAAAGAATTTGGCGAATTGCCACGTTCTTCAGCAATCCCACCAGCCATATTCGAAGAAAAATTTAAGAGTGTATTACAAGATTATGAACAAGTTATCTATATGGGAATTGGTAGTGGTTTTTCAGGGACTTACAATAATGCCATGCTTGCTAGTCAAGAATTCCCTGAAGGCAAAGTTTTTATTGTTGATTCCAAAAATTTATCGAGTGGAATTGGTTTACTTTTATTGAAAACAGCAAAATTTCGTGATCAAGGTTTTGATGGAGCTGAAATTAAAGAAAAAATCGAGGAAATCATTCCACGAATCAAAACCCAATTTGCCATTGATACCCTTGAATATCTTCATAAAGGGGGTCGCTGTAGTGGAACAGCAAAAATATTTGGAACTCTGTTGAAGATAAAACCAATTATTCGAGTAGAAGATGGAGCAATGCATGTTGCAAAGAAACCAATGGGAAAATTCAGTCGCGCTTTAAATGTTATTTTAGATTATATTCACCATGATTTAGAGAATATTGATCCTGAGTTTGTGATGGTAACTCATTCTTTAAGCAACGTTGCTGCCAAATATCTGAAAGAAGAATTAAAAAAGACAAATCACTTTACCAATATTTATGAAACCTTTGCAGGAGGAGTTATTTCTACTCATTGTGGGCCAAAAACCATTGGTATATTATATATTATAAATAAATAGGCTGCAACCCATTGTGGCGATCTAAAAAAGCGCAATACAATACCCTGCGCTTTTTGTTCTAAAAGGAGAAAAGTATGAAGAAAAATATATTTTTTGAATATGGCTTTCATTCAGATGTTCAAAACCGTGCTCGATTAATCAAAGAAATCGGTTTTGATGGTGTTTTTTTAGAATGGAAAGAAAATAAAGAGGAGCTAGAAGCGATTGCGCAGATTGTTCGTGAAGAAGGGCTAGCAATAGAAACCATTCATTTACCATTTACCCTTGCTAATTCTTTATGGGAAGATACCGAAGATGGAAAGACCTATTATAATCAAATCAAGGAAGGAATCTTAACAGCTAGTAAACTAAATATTAATACTGTAATTGTTCACACCATTCGTGGACTTTTTCCTCCTAGTATCTCATCAATAGGTTTAATAAGGATGCAAGAATTAGTGACTCTAGCTAGTGAGAAGCAAGTACATATTGCATTAGAAAATATCCGTAAGCATGAATACATCGACTACTTTTTCAACAATATTCATAGTCCTTGGTTACGTTTTTGTTTTGATGCGGGTCATGCTAATTGTTTTTCTCAAGATATTGAGCATTTCCCTTGGCATAAATATGCAAACAAATTAATCTGTGTTCACCTTCATGATAATCAAGGTACTAGTGATCAACATCTAACTCCATTTCAAGGAAATATCAATTGGGAAAAATTAATGCAAGAATTAAAAGACAATCATTACCCAGGGCCACTGACATTAGAGATCGTTCTAAAAAACACAGAAGGTCTTGATGAACGAGAATTTTTAAAAGCAGCCAAACAAGCGGTAGATCGATTAGCGGAGTACTATGATAAATAAAACAGAAATATTAGCACCCGTAGGTTCTCTTGATGCTTTTTATGCAGCCATGGCAGCAGGTGCAGATGCTGTCTATTTGGGAGGAAAAGCATTTGGAGCACGTGCCAATGCTACTAATTTTACATTACCAGAAATCAAAGAACTGATAAAATATGCTCATGTTCGAGATAAAAAAGTTTATGTGACAGTTAATACGATAATTTTTGAAAATGAGTTTACTAATGCACTAGGGTTTGTTGAGGAGTTATATCATAGCGATGTAGATGCCATTATCATTCAAGATTTGGGATTAGCAATGGTGATTCGGGAAAAATATCCAGATTTAGCACTCCATGCTTCTACTCAGATGAACATTCACAACTTGCCAATGGCAAAAAAAATTCAAGAATTAGGATTTAAGCGGATTGTATTACCTCGTGAAATGAATATCGATCAAATCAAAGAAATCAAAGAAAAGGTCAACATTGAATTAGAAGTCTTCATTCACGGAGCTCTTTGTGTTTCTTATTCAGGAAATTGCTACTTTAGTTCCTTTATCGGGAAACGAAGCGGAAATCGAGGTCAATGTGCTCAGCCCTGTCGTCTTCCTTATCAATTAGATGGGAAAGAAAAATATTGGTTGAGTCCAAAAGATCTATGTACAATCGATAGAATAAAAGAATTACAAGCAATAGGGATTACTAGTTTTAAAATAGAAGGAAGAATGAAACGCCCGGAATATGTTGCCCAAGTTGTAAAGAGTTACCGAAAAGCTGTCAATCATGAAGCCTTCAATATCGACCAAGAAGACCGCCGTTTACGAACGATCTTTAATCGCGATTGGACAAAAGGTTTTCTATTTAAAGAAGAAAATAAGAATTTTTCTAATATTGATCAACAAAATCATGTGGGTTTAACTATTGGAAAAGTCGTTTCAACATATCAAGATAAAGTAAATATCAAACTACTATCATCGCTAAGGTATGGGGATTCCATTCGCTTAGTCGGAAAAGTAACCGATGCAGTTACCATCAATCAAATGTATGTGGCAAATCAATTGGTGAAAGAAGCAAAAATAAATGATATTGTAACCATCAAAACCCATATGACAGGTCTAGAAGAAGCAAAAATATATCTAACAACGGATAGTAAACAAATCAATGAATTAGCAGATACTTATAAAAATGATCCCTATCAAGTGGAAATTGAAGGGGTATGTTATCTTGAAAATAACCAAGTGTTTTTTTCAGTAACGGATGGAATTCATACCGCTGTCCAGAGTTGTTTAGAAAAACCAGAACTAGCTAATAGTAATCAAACAGAAAAAATCAAAGAGCAACTGGGAAAAACAGCCAATACTATTTTCCGGTTTAAAGAACTACAAGTACGGGATAATTTCTTTTTGCCTGTTAAAAGCATCAACCAATTACGCCGAGATGCTCTAACTACCTTAGAAACCATGCGTAGCATCAAATATCCTAATCGTAAAGGTAGGTTACTGATAGAAGAAATCGTCAATCATCAAGTAGAAACCGCCGGAATCAAGGTAAGAGTTCGCACAGAAGCACAATACAAAAAGGTGATTTCATTTCCAGTCAAAGCTATTTATATTACGGACGAACATTTGTATCATAAATATCAAGAAAACGCCAATGTTTTTTATGTTCTTCCTCGTAATAATCAAAAAAGAGTGGAAGAAAAAGTAATCACGACCGACTACTCATTATTACAAGGAAATATCAATTCCGTTTATACCAATGTCACTAACTCTTTTTCGGTAAGGCAGATGGAGAAATTAGGAGCAGAGACAGTAGGCTTAAGTGTTGAATTATCTTTTAATCAAATTAAAGATTTGATTCAAGGCTACTTTCATCATTATAAAAGTTATCCTTCCCTAGAAATGATGGTCTATGGTCGTTATGAATTAATGACAATGTCTTATTGTCCCATTAATAAGGCTTTGATGAAAGAAAAGAAGAATTGTGGGGAATGTTTAAAAAAACAATATTACTTAACAGATCGATTGGGTTATGATTTTCCTTTAATTCGAGATGAAGAATGTAATTTAATCGTTTTAAATGTGAAGAGATTACACCTACTTCCTTATATCAATGAAATTATCAATGCAGGTGTTAAAAATTTACTATTGGATTTTTCATTAGAAACCGAGGAAGAGGTAGAAACGATATTGAATATGTATTTTGCTGTTTTACAAAACCAAAATATCAATAGTGAGGAAATGAAAGAAGTGACATATGGACACTTCCAAGAAACGATAATATGAGAAAATGGTACCGACTAGACAACGCAGGGAAGATTTTTCCAAGCGTATCCAATGCGAGAAGATCGAATTTATTCCGGTTAACAATCATGTTAACAGAAGAAATTAATCCAGTCGTATTACAAGAAGCATTAAATGTAACAATCAAACGATTTGCCACTTTTAACGTGAAGTTAAAGAGAGGATTTTTTTGGTATTATTTGGAAGAAAATAAAGAAAATCCAGTGATTGAAGCAGAAGATCCTTTTATCATGGAACCAATGACTGCACGAGAATCAAAAGGATTTTTATTTCGAGTTTCCTACTATCACAAACGAATCGCTTTAGAAATTTTCCATGCCTTATCAGATGGTTATGGGGGAATGCAATTTTTAAAGAGCATTACCTATAATTACTTATTATTACTTGGAAAGGATATCGATAGCGAAAATATGATTTTGGCGGATATCGAGTGTATTAAAGAAGAAGATCAGGATAGTTTTGTAAAGAACTATGATAACTCCATTAAAATAGATAGGAAAGAGCAAAAAGCACGACATTTCAAGGGAACATTTTATGAAAACAATTGGGTTAGTTTAGTTTCTGGAAAAGTAAAAGAAACTGAACTAAAAAAACTTTGTAATCAATATGATTGTTCTCATACTCAACTCATTGTTGCTTGTTTGATTGCTAGTGCTTATCGCTGTTCCAACATATTAGATAAAACAAAGCATCCTTTCCAAGTATTTGTACCAGTGAATTTACGTAGATTTTTCCCTTCCATCACGTTACGAAATTTTTCTTTATATGTTCGTACAAAATTTCATTTGGATACGGAAATTCCTTTTCCTGAAATTATTACAAAAGTGAAAGAAGATTTATTGGAAGAATTACAGAAGGATAAATTACATGCTCGTATTGTTGCCAATGTGAAGTGGGAAAAATATTTTTTCATGCGCATTGTCCCATTATTTATGAAACAAATAGGATTTAAAATAGGCTATAATGTATTTGGAGAGAATGCCAATAGTTTTAGTCTTTCAAATTTAGGTAAAATTGATATTCCAACTTCTATGAAAAAATATATTACTGATGTTGATTTCTCCAATGGAGCGGGATATACCTCTCCACTCAATATGGGGGTTATCGGATATAATGGATATATTACCATGGTGTTTACTAGTAAAATAATTGAACGGGATTTACAACGAGAGTTTTTTAGACTATTAGCTAGTCTTGGTCTTAATGTAACGTTGGAAACCAATGAGTTAGAGGTGTGAGATGAAGCAATGTCCAAAATGTGGCGTAAACATTAATACCAATCGTAAAACATGTCCTTTATGTTATGAAAAATTAACGGATCTTGATAAAGAAAAATTAGAGTATACTATTTATCCTGAATATCGACAGCCAAAAAAGAAAACAAATTTCTTTCTTCGTTCCACTATCTTTTTAGCTATCACAACCATAATTATTACAGCTTTAGTGAATATCGTAACTTATAATGAAGAAGGTGGTTGGTGGAGCTTTTATGTTTTCGTTTCCATGGCATACTTTTTAATTCTAATTAAATCTTCTATTCTTTCTCGAGGAAATCCTGCGAAGAAAATTGTTACCCAGATGATTGCCCTTTCCATTTTAGTTGTGATTGTCGATTTCATTGCTCGTTCAACTGGGTGGTCTTATACTTATGTAGTACCTTTCTTGTCTTTAACATCCTCAGCAACAATAGGAATTATTTTACTAACAAAATCAATTCGATATAGTGACTATATTATTTATTTGCTGAGTTCTTTATTAATCGGTTTAATTCCCTTCATTTTATGGATTTTCAAATTAGTGAAGGTTTTATGGCCATCCCTGACAGCAGCATGCTTCTCATTAGTCGTATTTCTTGCGATGCTAGTATTTGCTGATCGTGAAGTAAGAGATGAATTTAAAAAAAGATTCCACATTTAAAAGGAGGATTTCATGAGTAAAAAGAAAAAAACCGTAAGTAAAAAGAAAAAAAGTACTAGCAAAAGTAGATTGATTCAAATAGTTTTTCTACTTATTGTTGGTGCTATCATTCTTTACTTGGGGATAAAATATTATCCTCAAGTACAAGCGAGTCAAAATGAAATCAATGATGTGAAACAAGAATTGATTGATCTTATTCCGGAAACAACATCAACCAATCTAGTATTACC
>CAYPLR010000017.1:0-6522 GCA_964411675.1 uncultured Bacteroidales bacterium | reverse complement strand
GAAGCAAGCAGTGAAGAAAAGATTGCTTTCATAAAGAATGGTTTATTTGTACCAAAAACAACTCATACAGATATTGGCTTATTAACAGAAGATCCGTATTTTAATAGTGTAGAAATTACATGGAAGTCAAGCAATACGAATATTATGACAGCAACAGGAGAAAAGGTTAGCACAGGATTGGTAGATCTAACAGCAACTTTAACCTGTGAAGATAAAAGCGAGAGCATTATTTTCCCACTTTCCGTAACCAATGAGTTAAGTGAAGTAACGGCCATTGAAATGACCTTTGATAATATCAAAACGGGTACGTATAGTACCGCTTGGGAAAACAGTGGTTGGTTATTTAACAATGCGATTCTGGCGGAAGATTTAGATGCTATCTCAGATCCTGAATCAATTAGTGAGCAAAAAGCTCAAATTTGTAGATTGAAAGCGGAAGACGGAAAGAATAGCAGTTTGGAACTCATGAATTTTATGACTAATCCAAGTAAAATTAGCTTTGACTATGAAATTTTTGAAACAGATAAAAGAGAAAACTATACCAAAGATACCTATTTGTCGGTATACACTATGGAACATGATACTTGGCAATTATTGTCTAAAAGTAGTCCTTTAGGCAGTGATTTCTATCATTTTGAGTATGATTTATCTAGTTTTACTGGTGGTATTCGCTTGAAAGTAGAAATAGAAACAGCCTATGCTAGTATGAGAGTAGATCTTGATCATCTCGTGATCACTCGTTTTATTAATCAAGAAGATATTGAAAAGTGGGTGGAAGATCATATTCCTAATTCACTATCAACATCAACCATCTTACCTCTTACCACTATGTATGGTGGTATTATCTCCTATACTTCTAATCATCAAGCTTTATCAAAAGATGGAGTCGTAACCAAAGAACTAGAAGCAACAAAAGTAATCCTTACTGCTGTTGTTGCTGGGTTTAAGGAAACGATTAGTATTACACTAGAGGTAACAGTAAAAGGAAGTAATTCAGTGACTCCAGTTGAAATTTATTTTATCGATTTAGGAAAGTATGGACAAAGCGATTGTGGAGAGTCTATTTACATCAAATATGATAACATCGATGTTTTGGTGGATGCTGGAGATGATATCAAAACGAGCAATCAAGCCATTCAAGAAGTGATTGATTTGTACAGTGAAGATAAAATCATTGAATACTTAATTGCCACTCATCCTGATGCTGATCATATTGGCGGATTGCCATTTATATTTGAGCTTTATAAAATTGTTAACTTAATTCAGTTTAACGGGGACCATACCACGAATTTATACCAAGAGTATGTCACCTCTTATACGGCTGAAGAATGCTCTACTTGTACCATTTTAGATGCTTATCATAATGTTGGTTCTTGTACACGAGAAATTGAACTCGGACCAGAGGTAGTGATTGAATTTTTGAATACCAATAATTATGAAGCAACAGAAACCAATAGTCGTAGTATTGTCTTTGTATTAGAGGCTTATGGAATTAGAACTTTATTGACAGGGGACGCGGATAATGGCTCAAATAGCTCTCTAGAAAGCGAATATATGAATAGCGTAGGTAATATTGATATCTTAAAGGCGGTTCATCATGCGACTAGAGAAGGAACAACCCAAGCGTTTTTACAGGCGGTTGATCCAGAGGTTGTTATCATTACCAATGGTAATTACTTTGGGAATAAACATGGACATCCAACTTACGAAGCGATTAATCGAGTATACCAATATGATAGCCAGATTCCTATTTATGCAGTTGTAGGTGGCGATAGTGAGGCCTGTGAATTAACCGCTAGCGAGTCTTATCAATGCGAATTAAGTGATCCAATGGTTGATCGTAATGGTACTATTAAGATTACCATTGACAATAATGGGTATAAAATTTCTAGTGAATATTATGGAGAAACTCCATTAGAATTGTCATCCACTACTTTTTGGAAAACAAATCCAATGAAAACTACCCAATATGTGAAATAGAGAAAGAAGAAATAATCGTTAAAAAACGAAAAAAAATAATTGATTTTTAATTTTTTCCGTGATATACTATGTCCGTATAGAAGAATATTTTGGCAAACCCGTTGAAAAACGGCGACGCAAAACTATAGGGTCTGAAAAGATAGCCAGTTGCAATTGTTTTGCAATTGGCTTTTATTTTTTGGAGGTGGACTCGTGAGGAAAATAGCACAAAGTACATATATCTTTTTTATCTTCATCTTGGGGGTTGTTTTTATTGCGACTTATCTTTTTTATCGCTATACTTCCACTGAGTTTTTAGAAAAGCGGGTAGCTAATAACTTAACCATGATTACTGAGACAGTAAGTGAAACGTTAAGTTATCAAATCGATCGTGATTATCATAAACTGGCTGAGTATATGGAAGGAAAAGAGCATCAGGATATCGAAGGTGAAGACTTAGCTGCCATGTTTACAGAAACCATTACTTGGGGACAGTTATTTGATACAGGTGTTGAATACCAAGGGATAACATCCGGCTTTCATGAATCGTTTATTCCTGAAAGTACGATAACAAATCCTGTTTCTGTGGTTAAGTTCTCAGAAATGTTGAAGGATAATACCAATGAAACTCCCTATGTTTTCTTCAATATCAATAACACTCTCTTTGTTTTTCCTGCAGAGGAATATTTTGCCAATACTTTTTTATCACCAAGTAATCTTCCTGAACACATGTATTTCTTGTTGAAGAGGGATGGATTAATTGAGTATCAAACCAATAATAATGCCAATAATAAATTTTATAATTACTATTTACGTCGCGATAATAGTGAACAAACGACAGAACAAGTAAAAGCTGAGTTATATGAAGGATTAAGTTCCTATCGTGCTTCTATTAACTTTGGAGGAAAACAATACTATTTATGCTATAGTCCATTTCGTAGTGAAACGATTGGTAGCGATTTTTATGTTGCCTATCTATTCGAAGTGAAAAGTGCATTTGCCAGTTTTGGGACGCTGACCTATCAATTGACATTGCTTTATATTGTCTATGCTTTGATTTTAATCATTGCTATTATCAGTACTTATATTATTATGTTACGCAAAAATAGTGATATCCAAGGATCGATGGTGGTTCATTATTTCGATAAGCCTTATATTATAAAAGTAAATAAAAACGGGAAAATATTAGCTTTTAATCAAACATTACGTCGAATTATTTTCCGCGGAAATCGTTATAAAAACATCAATCAATTTGAACATGAAGAGGGTGTAAATCTCATTCATTGTATTAGAACTCAAACTCCATTTACATTGCTTTTTGAAGATAATGAAGGTCTAAAACGCTCAGCGCTTATGATTCCTGTCAAGAATATCTTGTCCAAGTATCTTGTTGGTACGGATTTAACATTCCAAGATAGCAATTATAAATTAAAAGCCAAATATAATCTTATTACAAATTTACCAAATTTTGAATTGTTGGAAGAATCGATTAATCGCATTATCAAGGGCATCGAACATAACATTGTTAAAGAAGTAGAAGCACAAAAGAGTGCTTTGGCGTTGTTTGATATTCAACAATTCAGCAATTTCAACAAAGTCTTTGGTCGAAAAATGGGAGACATGATTGTTTTTAAAGTAGCTGAACGAGTAAAAGAGTATCTCGAAGATAAAAACGGAGAAATATTTCATACAGAAATCGATTTATTTGCTATTTTATTTACTTCCTTATCAGATTATGACCAAGTAACTACTTACCTTGATGAGATTATTGCGCTTTTTAAAAAGCCAATAGAAATCGATAACAATAATTTGATTGTTGATATCAAGTGTGGTATATTTAATATAGAACCACAAAAATATGAAAAACTAGATGCTAGAAAAGCCTATGACAACTGTCAGATAACCTTAACACAAGCGAAGTCGTTGACATCGGTTCGATACTCTGTTTATAACTCTTCTTTCTCAACTGCAGTAACCAAAGAACAAGCGATGACAAAAGATTTGTCCACTGCATTGGAAAGAGAAGAATTTGTCATGTTTTATCAACCACAATACAATAATGAAAAACAAAGAATTGTTGGTTTTGAAGCCTTGGTACGTTGGGATAATCCAAAATACAAATTTCAATCACCAGCAGTCTTCATTGAACTTGCTGAAAAGAATAATATGATTATTCAAATTGGTCGTTACATTATGGAAAAAACCTTTGCTACAGCAAAAGAATTCGAAAAGCATGGGATTCATATTTCTATGAACGTTTCTCCAGTTCAATTAATGCAAGCAGGATTTGTAAATGAAGTATTAGATTGTGCAAAGAAATATGAATTACAACCCGGTACCATTGCTATTGAAATTACCGAGACATTTCTAATGGAAAATTTCAGCTATGTTATTGAAAAACTAAACTTACTACGTAACAAAGGATTTTCAATTCATCTAGATGACTTTGGTACAGGTTATAGCTCTATGCTTTATTTAAAAGAATTACCAATTAATACCATTAAAATAGATAAAGAATTTATTCGTCATCTAGCAACTGATAAGCATTCTCGGGCAATTGTAAGTAAAATTGTATCCTTGGCTAAGAGCCTTGATTTGGAGATTATTGCTGAAGGTGTCGAAAAAGATGATCAAAACCAAATATTAATCAAAATGGGATGCGATATTATTCAAGGATATTTAATTAGTAAGGGTGTTTCTTTTGAGGAATCAATCGAACTAATGAATCAGTATAATATCGATAAAACAAAACAAGTCGCTACGATAAAGAAAGCTAAGAAGGGGTGAAGCTATGTTTCTAAAAATAACAAACTGGTCAGATGGAGCATTGGTCTTTGTTTCTGTCTTGGCTATACTAGCAACAATTGCTCTTGCAGTTTTTGTTTTTTATCGTTTTCGTAGAGACTATCGTAATTATCGTGATGAAATGACACTATTAATTGAGGGTGCTTTATCAAAAAACGAAATTGTTTTTAGTATTACTTCCCATATTAGTAAGATACCAAAGGATATGTCATTTTCATTGATGTTACTGAGCTTTGATAAGTTTGAAGAAATTATTAGTATTTTTGGAGAAAAAGAATCTCAAAAGATATTAGAACGATTTGTTGCTAATATAGACAAAGCATTACCACAAAAAGTACAAATCGGACGATATAGCAAAGATGAATTTATTGTTGCTGTTCGTAGTGATTATACCCGTGCAGAAACGATGCGTTTAGCAGAACGAATCAAAGAAGCAGCTTCTTTACCAATTAAAGTCGCTGGAGGAACAGAGACCAATCAACATGTTAGCATTGGTATTGCCTATTATCCTTACCATGGCCGTAATTTCAAACAATTATTTAACTCTCTTAATTTAGCTTTATATATTGCAAAGCGAGGGGGAGGAGACTCAATTGTTTTATATTCTGATGAAATGGATGTTCAAGAAAGCGAAAATGTTAGATTCTATGGTGAAATTAAAGAAGCGATTGATAATAAACAGTTTATGCTTTACTATCAACCAATTATAGATGTTGAAGGTCATTACATTTATGGAGCAGAAGCACTACTACGTTGGCAGCATCCTGAATATGGTGTCTTATCCCCTAATAAATTTATTCACATTATCGAACAATCAGGAGATATTAACTGGGTTGGTAGCTGGGGAGTTGAATGCTTAATTAAAGAATTCTTGCAATTGAAAAAGATGTTTCCAAGCAAACACTTTCAATTATCGATGAACTTAAGTCCTAAACAATTAGCCAACGAAAACTTAATTATGAACTTCCAAAATCTGATTAAGAAATATCGTGTTCTTGCAAAAAACATAACCTTGGAAATCATAGAGTTTGCTATTTTTGAAAAGCATGATGTTGTAAAAAACAACTTGTTAAAACTAAAAGAGTTGGGCTTTCAAATTGCAGTAGATGGCTTTGCTATGGATCATACAATACTGGAAAAAATTGGTTCACTACCGCTTGATATTATTAAGCTTGATCGTGACTTCTTACAAGAAGATGAAGAATCATCATTTTTGAAAACAAGATACGCAGAAATGCTAATCGAGTTTGCTGAAAAGAACAATAAGAAGATCATTTGTGAGGGTATTGAGAATATTGATATGCTGAAGAAAGCAGGGAATTACAAGATTAATTTATTGCAAGGATTCTATTTTTCAAAGCCGATTGCTGAAGAAGAATTTCATAAGTATTTATACAATGAAAAAGAAATTGATAAATTAATTAATCCTACTGATAAGATAGAACAACCAAAGATTGAGAAAAGCACAAGTGAATTAAAAATAGAAGAAAAATCTAAAGAGGAAGTCATTGAAACTGCTCAAAACAGTGAAGAAATTATAGCTGAAGATAAGCCTAAAACACCTAAAAAAGTTACAAAAAAAGTAAAAGAAGAAACACCCGAGCAAGTAGATTAAAAAAATAAAAAAATTTAAACAAAATGCTTGACAAGTATTTTTAATGGTGATATACTATACATGCAAGATAGAAGTAAGTCTATTTTATAATGTAAAAGGCAAAACCGTCGAAAGGCGGCGACGCAAAGCTATAGGGCCTAAAT
>CAYPLR010000016.1:0-35398 GCA_964411675.1 uncultured Bacteroidales bacterium | reverse complement strand
AAAAATGAAATTTTAGTTATTTCAAAGATAAGTATAAAAAAAAGGGATGGGATACTCCATCACCACTTAATTTTATTATAATTTAAAAATAATAGTTTAAGAAACATCTTTTACAGCACGAAAACTGAGATAATTTTGTCCATCAATTTTCATTTTAGGATTTACACCACCATGGTAAACGATAATATAAGCTCTTCGGTCGTCTTCTTCGTAAGTTTCAGAAGTCCAATAGTAAATGACTTGTGAGTGAACATCCCAAAGAGGGGATTCTTTATCTGGGGTTTTATCATAAGTAGCAATTTTTTCTTCTTCATTCCAAACACCACCCGCATTTTCTCCGTGGTACATCATAGAACTAACTGCTTCATCAATGGTAGGTAAGCGCCAAATGTTTTGTTCTACATCCATGATTGTTGTTCCATCCTCAGATAGATACTTGCACCTTTCCATTGCTTCTTCCCAAGTCATGCCCTCATCTGGCCAACCAGGTCCGCGAGGAGCCCAAACTAAGGTTACTCCATTGCCTTCAACAATTCTTGTACCTTCATAACCATCATCGATTCTATTGGAAACTTTAATTCCTAAAGGTATCGATATAGCGATGAAAATAGTTAGTGGAATTCCAACAACAAGCCATCGTGCTAAGGCAATTGGTTTAGGAGCACCAAAATAATAAAGAACTCCAAGAATTAAAATAGGAATAACAATCATTGGTCCAACGACCAAAAAGTTAGCACTTGAGAAAAACCAAATAGAAAAACCAGCTAAACCGATATGAAGAATGAGGCCAATGAGTTTCCACTGCAAAGCAATTTCAGCTAAGATAATAAAAATGAAGGTAATTAATGAGTATTGGAATATTAACATAAAGAGATTCTCAAAAAGAGATTCCGAATACCAACCCTCATGAAAATTCTCAATGCTACCCCAATAAGCCCATATACTAGAGATAATAACTGTGATACTAACTGCAATCCAACCAATAATTTGTTTTTTATTTGCTGCTTTCATAGTTCATTTTTCTACCTTCCATACTTATTATACAATCTCAGTTCTAGATAAACAATAAGTATTCAATAAAAAAAATAAGTTCACCTCATTATAAGGTGAACGAATCAAATCTTTATGGTGACCTGTACGGGGTTCGAACCCGTGAATGTAAGCTTGAGAGGCTTATGAGTTAAACCGCTTCTCCAACAGGCCATGGTACGCCCAACAGGACTTGAACCCGTAACTTTCTGGTTCGAAGCCAGACGCTCTATCCAATTGAACTATGGGCGCATATTAAAACATAAATATATTATCACAAAAGAAGGTTTTATTCAAGTTATTTTTCAATAAAATAATGTTTTATTGTTTTTTAAGAAGGAAACAAAAAGGGGTAATAATAACAAAAATGTATTGTTAATAGAAAGAAAATTTGTTATAATAGAAGTAGTTTTTATGTACAAAAGTGGTGATCACATGGAAAAAAAACACAAACATGAGGAAGTAAAATTTCGTCATCGATTCTTTAATGCATTTTTAAAAATTATATTTTGGCCTTTTGCCAAGATAGCCTATAAATATAACGCAAAAAGAAGTAATATTAAAAAGAAAGGCCCATTTCTAATTCTAGCAAATCACTCGATTGCTCTAGATCCTGCTTTTATTGGGCTATCTTTTAATGCTCCAGTATATTTTGTTGCTAGTGAACAGATTTTTAACTTGGGCTTTGTTACAAAGTTATTAAAATTTGTCTTCAATCCAATTTCTAAAAAAAAATCATTATCTGATGTTGGAACCATAAAAAAAATGAAAAGAATTGTTACAGAAGGGGGAAATGTTGCCATTCTTCCTGAGGGGAATCTAACCTATACAGGTAAAACTGCACCTCTATTGCCGAGCATAGCAAAACTTGTTAAGTTCTTAGATATTCCTGTTATCTTTTATCGGACAAAAGGCTTTTACTTGAGCAACCCACGATGGGGTGTTACTAGAAGATATGGGAAAACAATTGGAGGAATCAAAACAATTCTCTATCCTAAAGATTATAGGTCAATGAGCAATGATGAATTATATGAAGTAATTAAAAAAGAATTTACTTATAATTGCTATGATGAATCACGAGAACTCTATCATGGTAAAAAGAAAGCAGAAGGACTAGAAAGACTATTGTTTGTTTGCCCAAATTGCCACAAAGTGATGACATTACGGGGAGAAGGAGATGATATCCGATGTTTTAGCTGTGGGTATCAGGCTCATTACAATGATTATGGATATTTAGAAGATGGTGAAAAAGAAATTTCATTAGTAGAAGCAGATCAAAAAAATAAGGAGAATTTGATAGCTTATTTAAATCAATTTACGGGTGAAATTATTTTCAAGGATAAAGCAATGGCTTTTATCACCAAACAAGAAAAGAAAAAACCTCATGGATTGATTGAAATATCGATTACTCCTGAGGGAATGAGTTTTAAAGGGGGAGAATTAAGTTTACATTACCATTATCTAGACATAATAAATGTCGCAATTCAAGGTAAAAATAAACTCATTATCTACCTTTCTGATGGACAAACCCTTTTCTTAGTTTTAGAGAAACTTGCTAGTCCATATAAATATTTACTTGTTTTCCAGTATTATAAATTAAAAGCAAATAATCATGACAAAGGAGAAAAAATAGATGATACTATCGACATTCAGCAGTTGGGACTTCGATAACACTTGGTTGGGAATCCTTCAAATCGGTTTTGTATGTTTTGTATTAATTATTTCAAACACGTTGCGCCGAAAAATTCCTTTCTTAAGGAATATGTTATTACCTACATCAGTAATTGCCGGTTTTTTAGGATTAGGTTTAAAATATCTTATTTTGTGGCTTGATATTCGTGTTGGTGGAACACCTATTCTAAATAATGAATTTTTTGAAATTATTACCTATCATACTATTGCCATTGGTTTTATCGCCTTAACATTAAAAACGATAAAAACAGAAAATGAAAGTAAAAGTGATGGAACAGCAATAAGAAGTGGTTTATTAATTGTTAGTTCTTATTTGATGCAGGCAGTGATTGGACTAATTATTACAATAGCATTGGGATTTGTGTTTTCAAGCGTTGCCCAATATGCAGGTATTTTATTACCAATGGGATATGGTCAAGGACCAGGACAAGCAGGAAATATTGGGCAAGTGCTTCAAGATAATGGCTTTGTTGGGGGAAAGGCATTTGGTTTAAGTATCTCAACGTTTGGTTTTCTTTGGGCATGTATTCCAGGTGTTTTTTATATTAATAAATTAGTAAAAGATAAAAAAGTAACTCGTTATACAGAAATTGAAGCGAGTGCTACACTACGTAGTGAAGTTGAAAGTAAAGATGAAATCCCTCTAACTGAATCAATTGACAAATTAAGCATTCAATTATGCTTTGTAGGGTCTGTTTATTTAGTTACTTGGTTATTCCTACAAGGAGTCAGTTCTTTACTAGTAAATAGTGGAGTGAAATTCCTAGCGAAGGATTTGAATTCCTTATTATGGGGCTTTAACTTTATTTTCGCATTAATTTTTACAATGTTATTAAAAAGAATTCTTGCTTTTTTAATGAAAAAGAAAATTATGAAACGTAAGTATACCAACGATTATATGTTAAATAGAATCTCAGGTGTTGCTTTTGACTTTATGATTGCTTGTAGTATTATGGCAATTGAATTAGAAATGTTGAATGATTGGGGTTTAATCATTGCCTTATTAGTCATCTCAACAGTAGGTGGATTTGCTACTTACTACTATATTCAGTTTGCATGTAAACGTCTATATCCTACTTATGTTTATGAAGCAACAGCAGGAATGTATGGTATGATGACAGGAACAGCAAGTACAGGCGTTGCTTTGTTAAGAGAAATTGATCCAAATTTTAAAACAAAAGCTGCTGATGACCTTGTTTTAGGTTCTGGAACTGCAGTTATGTTTGGAGGACCATTGTTAATCATTGCGGGTTTAGTCTATCGTGATGGTTGGTATTGGTTGTATGGCTCGTTAGCTGCCCTACTTATTTTCTTCCTTATTATTTATTATTTCTTGTTTTTGTTTAAACGCAAGAAAAAAACACAAAATATTAAATGAAAAATTTAGCTCAGTGAAAACTGGGCTTTTTATTTGTACATTCGATACAAATAATTGATAAAGAAATGGATTTGTGATAAACTAGAAAAGGGAATAACACAAGAGGAATGATTATGAAGAAATCAACAATAGAGGTACTTTTTCTTACGATTCTCCATATGTTAGTTGATGGAATTTGTTCAGCAACCATTTATGCTAGTTTATACAAAGACAATATTATTCTTCCAATCATCGCGTTTGTTGGTTATAATGTTCTAGCTTTTATGATACAACCTTTCTTAGGAATGTTAATAGACACTTATAAAAAAGAAAGACTACTCGTGTTAGGATCTTTGTTTTTGGTAATTATGGGTTCTTTGTTAGGAAGGTTGCCTTATTTATGCCTACTATTTCTTGGCTTTGGTAATGCTTTATTTCATACCTCAGCGGGTAAAATAACCATTATGAATAGTAATCAAAAACTAACCTTACTCGGAGCTTTTGTCTCTTTAGGAGTCATAGGATTAACTCTTGGATTACTATATTACCAATTCTCTCCTCTATTATTCATTTTTATTATTCTAACGGTAGTAATAGGGGGATGCTACTATCTGATTACTCATGTAAAGAAAGATTTCTTAGATGTAATACCAATACATCAAAGGCAAATGCAACCATTAACAAATCAAAAAATAATTATCACAATAGGAATTCTAATAATCGTGATGTTTCGTGGCATTATTGGTAAATATACCCTGTTTAGTTGGCAAGATAAAACGTACCTAGTTTTACTTGTAGCAATTGCAACTGCTTTAGGAAAATTATTAGGGGGAATCATCGCTGATAAAATCGGAATCACTAAGACCATTCTTATTAGTGGATTGAGCTCATTAGGATTTTTACTATTTGCCAGAGATAGTATAATTGGGGGGCTTCTAGGAATACTACTATTTAATATGACAATGCCAATTACTCTTTATCTATTAGTTAAGATGATACCAAGATATGAAGCAACTGCGTTTGGACTCGCAGCGATGATTTTATTCCCTGGTTATGTTATTGGAATGTATTTACAAGGATATCCCACAATGTATGATTGGATTATTTTAATTGTTGCGATACTAACGATTATTTTTATCGTTTTATTTTCAAAAGGAGTGAGTAAACATGAATTTTATTGATATTGTTGCACCAAAATTTTATGAAGAAGTTAATTTTTGGTATGTTGTAATTGGTTCTATTATTATTTTGGTTACTATTATTTGTTTTGTACTATTTATGATGAAAAGAAAAAGGGGGAATAGTAAATGATTATTGATGTAGTACCAGGGCCAATGATTATTGGCATCTTAGCGCTTGTTCTCTTTTTATTGCTGGGAGTAATTGCTTGTATCATATTAGTAATCAAACTGATTACTAGAAAATCAAAGAAGTCAAAAAGCAATGCAGCAGAAACTCAAAAAGAGAATTCTGATTTAGAAGAGTAATGGATTGGATTTATTTGTTACTTGCTTTGCTGCTTACTTTAGGATTAGAAGGCATTATCTTTTCCTTGTTTCAATATCGTGAACGATCTTTTTGGGAAATATTTCTTTATAGTAATATTGCTAGCAATGTTTTACTAAACGTAATAGTCTATTTCCTACGAGAAGTATTCGTGATGGTTCCTGATTATTGCTATATTTTCCCATTAGAGATAGTAGTAATTTTTGGAGAATGGAAAATATATCATTTATTTTTTCCAAGTAAAAAAAAGTTATTTTTGATTACTGCACTAGCAAATGTTTTTTCATTTATAATAGGAGTATTGCTATTTGGTATATAGAGGAAAGAGGGAATATCTTTCCTTTTTTTATAGCAAAACAAAGAAAATAGTGATATAATATTTCATGGAAATCATCAATGATGGAGGATACAATGAATAAAAAATTTCTATATGATATGTTAGAAACACCTTCAATATCGGGATATGAATATCCCTTACAAAAACAAGTAATCAAACACATGGATAAGATAGCCGATCAAGTGATTACCGACCATGTTGGAAATGTGATTGGTGTTTGTAATCCAAAAGCTCCTTTTAGGATTATGTTAGCTGCTCATGCTGATGAAATTGGACTAACGATTTCTCGAATTTTAAGTGATGGACGTTGTTTACTAGAAGAAGTTGGTTCCATTACACCAGGAGTTTATGTTGGGCAACGAGTTCAAATTCTAACAAAAAAGCAAATTATCTTTGGAGCCATTGCAAAGAATCGTCAAAGCTTCGATAACAAAGTTGAAGTAAAAGATTTAATTCTAGACTTAGGGGTTACTAGCCAAGAAGAAACTGAAAAACTAGTAGAGATTGGGGATTTGGTTTTACATGATGCTACGTATCGAGTAGTGAATGATCATATTTTGTGTGCCCGAGCTTTGGATGATAAAATTGGTGTCTATGCAATCACAGAAGCAATGCGTCGTGCTAAAGAAAAAAATAGTAAGAATGGTATTTATTGTGCAGCAACTGTGGGTGAAGAAACCACGAAAAATGGAGCTTTAGTCGCTGCTCGAACCATCAATCCACATATGGCGATTGTAGTTGATGTTGGCAGTGATACTTCGGTTAATCCTAATTTAGCGAATGGTAATCTAAATCGCTTAAATGGAGGTCCTATCCTGGCAACAGGAACGACAATGAATAAAAAATTGGAAGCATTCATTCGTGAACGAGCATGTAAACTAGGAATTACTCTGCAAAATGAAACCGTTGTTTATCGTTCTTATACGGATGCTGATGCGATTCATACCATCAATTTAGGAGTACCAACGACTTTAATCAGTATTCCTTTAAGAAATATGCATTCTTCTGCGGAGTTAGTAGATATGCGTGATGTTGAAAAAGTGATTTGTTTAATTGAAGATATCTTACTAGAAATTGATAAAAACTTTAATTTTAACCCATACGAAGGATAAAAGAGAAAATGAAACTTAAAAAGAAAATATGTTTGTTTTTACTAGTTCTATTTGTTGGTTTTTGGTTAGTTGGTTGCCAAAAAACGGTATTGAATATTTATAACAATACAGGTGAAATCATCACTACCCTTGATTTAGAAGTTGGGGAAGAAGTCACTTTAGAAGCAATGTTAGCACCGAAAGAAGAAAGTGTAACTGTTATATGGAATAGTGAGCATCCTGTTATTGCTAGTATTGATGAAGAGGGCTCAGTCATTGCGTTATCGCAAGGACAAACAACCATAACTGCTACTTACATTGTTTCAGATAAAGATCCAATCAGTACTGAGATCATGATTACTGTAACAGGTGAATTGGCAATTACAATCCAAAATGAGGCTCTTGAAGAGGGAAAAGAGTTTGAATTAGTGATTGGAGAAACAACAAACTGTTCAACACAAATAACTCCAAGCGAAGAAATAGTCCTATCATCATGGATAAGTAGTGACTTATCGATTGTTTATGTTGATTCTATGGGAAATGTAACGGCATTATCTGCTGGTTCAGCAACAATAACTGCAACCTATTCTTACCATGAATACCTTGAATTAACGGATGAGATTGTTGTTACAGCAGTGAACCTAAGTTATCAAACAGAAAAAATAAGTATAACCGGTCGTAATGTTGTTATGATTGGTAAAACAATCGATTTAGAGAGTGAAAATTACCCAAATAGTGTTTTTGAAGAAGTAACGTGGACAACAAACAATGAAGACATTGCATCCATTACCGAAGAGGGAATCCTACTTGGAAAAGCCATAGGAACTGTATTAATAACAGCAACAGCAAAAAGTAATCCCGATATTCAATATGTAAAAGAGATTATTGTTGTTGAAGCAATGAACACAAGTAATATCTTAGGGGCTAACTATATTGTTGATGAAATTACTGCCTATCATGAATTACCTTATGGCGTAATTCATTCAACGAATAAGGCGTTTACCTCTACTCCATTATCAGGAGTTGATGCAGATGGCTATAGTGGAATTACGGAGGAAATTGTTCCTGATAAACTTTATCCACAGCAAGTTAATGTTTTAGAAGTTCCTTCTTCCACGGATATTAGAATAACCACCTGGGCAAATTTAGATGGACACAAATGGGCACTTGCAACGGTAAGGGCTTTGATTAATAAATATGAAGCAGCCAATCCTGGTTGGAAAGTAATTGCTGCAATTAATGGTGATTTTTTTGATATTGGAGCTATTGGAAATCTTCCTTATCAAACGAGTGGAGCCATGGTTTCAGATGGGGAGTTCTATAAAACTTCCACTGGTCAAACAATTGGTTTTACCAATGATGGTTCTACCAATACCTTAATTGGGAATGAGACAATTAAACGTACCTCCAAGATGATATTAGCCATCTATGATGAAAATAATCAAATTGTTACCGAGTTTGACATTGATAAATTAAATCAAACTCCGGGTAATGATGAAACAAGCATTTACTTTGCTACTTATAATAGTGATAAGGAAATTGTCAGTTTTGAACTGGATTTAACAGGCAAAAATGGTTATGTTGTTGGGGAAGCCATCAAAGCATTACCAAACAATGCCACTGATTTTTACGGGTTAGGTGTTATTTCATCTACGGCATCAACTACGATTACTAAGGGTAATTTTGCGATTGTTACCAACAACGAAGCAGTAAACAATGCACTTGCTGTTGGTAAAAAAATTCGTTGTCAATTTGAATATACAGGTTCTTATGCCGCAGCTACTGATATCACCGGTGGAGGAGTTACCTTATTACCAGCAACAACATCAGCGATTAATGATCGTGCTCCACGAACTGTAATCGGTCAAAAAGAAGATGGAACAATTGTAATGATGGTAATCGATGGCCGTCAAGGTGGAAAAGATATGTATGGAGCAGATGCTCGTGAATTAGCAGCTATTATGACTGCTTATGGATGTGTGGAAGCCTATAATCTTGATGGTGGTGGTTCTTCAACAATGGTAATCCGCAGTGGAGATAAATTTATCACGACCAATTCTCCTTCGGATGGAAAAGAACGAAGTGATGCCAATTGTGTTTTAATCGTTGTTCGTGACCCTATTTTTACCTATGAAGTGAGCGAAACAACACAAACATCTGCGACACTAACAATCGATGTTGTTGATACCATGGGAAAAGATGTAAATAAAGTATTTATTAAATTCAATCAACAGTTTTATGAAGTAATCAACAACCAAGTGGTGTTAGACCAATTGGTACATAATACTTCATATGATTTTGATATCTATTTTGAAACAAGCAAGCAAGAAATGTATCGCTCTCTTTCTTCTGGATCCTTTAAAACATTGAAGAATATGCCACAATACCATACGTTTGTTGTTGAAGAGACGGATGAAGCTTATGAATTCTATATTTACTATCGAGATGATGATGGAGCTTCTACACTACCAACAGCAACACTTCGTTGCAATGGATTTACTTTATTCATGCGTGATGGTCGATATACCTTTAAAAAGAGCTATATCAAAGATGGCAGTCCTTTAAGTGATATTTCTTTATCTTATTCTTATGCTTTGGGAACAGAAAAACGGATTGTTGTTGAGATAGAAAAAGTCAATTATCTTTATATAGATCATAGAACAAAATAATCAAGGAAAAAAAGCGATGTTTCGATATCGCTTTTTTATTATAATTAATAAAAAAATTGTATATTTTTTAAAAAAGTTATATACTATTGCTATAAATGACTGGAAATATGAAATTTGTGCTTTGTTTTGTTCTAGGAATAAAAAGGCAATGATTTAACTGTGACCTTAAAATTTCATCAAAATAAAGGATTCAAACAAAAAAAGCGAAGAATGGATACAAAACATTTTAAGCATTACTGTTTCCATTAATTTTATAGTTGATCGTATCATCATCTTGATTATTGAGATGATGATTTAGTTTGTAGTAAATATAAAAAATAGTTCTAATTGGGAGGAATGGTTTCATGAACAAAAGAAGTATTGGAGCTGCTATTGGAGCAGTATTGGGTTTATTGGTTATCATCATCATCATCATTTTTATTACTGGATACAATGGCTTAGTTGACAAAGATGAAAATGTTAATTCAGCTTTCTCACAAGTAGACGTAACTTTAGCTGAAAGATATCAAAAAATCACCAGCTTAGTAGCAACGGTTAATGGCTTACAAGATCACGCAGAAGATATCTACAATGCAATTACAGAAGCTCGTGAAGCTTATGCAACTGCTAGTGCAAATAAAGATATTGAAGGGTTAATTGAAGCAGATTATTTACAGTCTTTGGCTTTAACGGATTTAATTGCTTTGGTTGTTAACGAAGATAACCCAAATATATCAGCGACCCCTGCTTATATGACATTGATGGATGAAATCTCTTCCTCTGAAGCAGAACTAGCATATGCTCGTCGAAGTTACAATTTAGCAGTTGAGGATTATAATGCCTCTGTTAGAAGATTCCCAAGAATCATTATCGCCAATATGTTCAATTTTGAAAAAGAAAGACGATATTGGAAGGCAGATGAAGGGGAAATAGAAATTCCAGAAGTGGTTTTTAATGACTAAAAAGTTGAAAGGGATTTTCTTAATTCTTGTTATTGCAGGTATCTTCCTTTTTTGGTATTTCAATCGCAAAGATTATCCTAATCCTACAGCTGAATTTTATGTGAACGATTTTGCTAATGCTTTATCTCCAGCTACGCGGCATAATATTGTTGAAAAGGGAGAAATACTATTTGATTATTCCAATGATTTTGAAGGTAATGGTGGAGCACAAATTGTTTTCGCGACATTTTTACTAGAAGAAACTACTGATATGGACAAATATGTTCCAACAGATATATTCAATCAGTGGAAAATTGGAAAAAACGATATGGGACTACTCGTTGTTTTGTACTTTATCAATCAAGAATATGATGGGGTTACTTTTCCTGAACTTTATGCCATTGACACTGAGATTGGCTACCAAATGAAACAATATTTGACAGCTTCCCGTGTTGGAGCCATTGTAGATGAAATTATCATGGTAGAAGAAGACCTAGATATGGGAATTGCAAAAATGCTTCATGAATTCTTATGGATTGTTTGTGAAGAAGCCTATGGATATGAAGATTTTCAACCCTTTGATGAAGAAGGATATCAAAGCTATTTTGAGGAATATGTTCCTGATGATTCAGAAGAAATTATCAACACAACCATATGGAGTTACATTTTCTCATCGAGTATGACTTTATTTGAAAAAATACTGATGATTGGTGCCGTAGTTTTTGTCGTTGGTGGTAGTGGTTTATTCATCATCAATCGCGGTGGTGGCGGTGCCAGTGGTGGTGCAGGAATATTTAGACGTCGCCATTAAATAAAAAACATAAGTCAAGTTGAATATACTTGGCTTTTTATTATGGCATTGACTCGCGTTTAATTAAAAAAAACAATGATTTTTAGTCATCCATATGCTATAATATAAATAATTAAAATAGGTGGTGAAAGATGTGGAACTAGAAAAATTATCATTAAAAAATATCAATTTATATCAAGTCACAATAGCAAACATTCCTGAAAAAATAGTCGCCGGTGATCAATTTAAAGCAACCATTTATGTTCAAAATGATTCGCAAGTTGTTTTCCGACGGGTAAAAATTACGATTGATTGCCCCTATATGCTGGGAATATCATCTGACAATTTCGTAATTAAAAGAATTGAACCACAAGAAAAGCAAAGCATCGATGTTGATTTTATTGCTGTTCATGGTGGTCGTGATTTTTTAAAAATACAGATTGTCATCACAGAGTTGTTTGATACCAAACCACAAATTTTATCATCCATTATCAGTGTTAGTGGCAAGGGCTTGTATCGTGGGGATAACCATACTCATTCAACTCGTTCTGATGGACAAAATAATAATAGCGTGTTTGACAATGCAAAACGAGTAAGATCGGATCGAGCTTTATCCTGGATTACACCAACCGATCACTGCTATCTAAATACCTTAGATTGTGATGAAGTTAATCATAGTTTCCCTGATTTTCTTGCTTATCCAAATTCAGGAGAGTATGGTCAAGTCGGAAAAGCCCTAATAAAAGGGAATTATCCCGATGGTAAAATAGGGGAACATGCGTTACAATACCATGTTAATTATGTAAATAATCGTTTAACAGAAGGACGATGCTGGCAGGATATTGTTGATGAAACAATTGCTCAGGGAGGTTTGTTTTATGTAGCTCATCCATTTAGTCCTTCGATCTGGTGGGATTATGAGGAAGCATTTCAATTGAAAAATGCAACGGGAATTGAAGTGTGGCAAGGAGATTATCACGCTCTTGATGAACCTAATCGCATGGCTTTTGATTTATGGGACAAAATGAACTCGGTAGGTAAAAAATTAGTAGGAATTGCCAATTCTGATGGTCACTTTTTACATCGAACAGGGCATCCTTATATCATGGGAAACATGGATGAATTATCTTTAGATAATATATATAAAGTATTACAAACAGGCTGTTGCTATGGATCAAATGGCGTTCACATACGTTTTACGATTGATGGCAAAGAAAACAATCAAACTGTTTTCATTCAAAATAAGAAGATAGTGAAATTTAGAATTCATATCTTTGATTCATCCCCGATTTTAAATGTAAAGATATTACAAAATAAAGTGACAAAAAAGCCACAAAGCTCAGTCATTTTTAGAGAATATCATTTTGATGAATGCATCAATCATTTTATTGAAGAATTTGATGTGGAAGTAAAAAACAATGAATTCTATCGTTTAGAAGTGATTACGAAAGAAGGAACAATTGGTCCTGGAGCATTCTTAGGCGATTATTATGGATTGGGATTTGGTTTTACAAATCCAATCTATATAGCAAAAGGAAAAGAACTTCTTGAGAAAGCTAGTGACGATTCCCTAGAAGAAGAGCACCTAGAATATACAAAGAGTGGATATCCTTATTATCGTAAAGAAGAAGGATTATCGTTGGTTAAATTATGAAAAGAACCCTTTATTTTAATGGAAAAATTTATTCAAACAAACAATTTTGTCAAGCAATGATTGTTGAAGAGGATAGGATTATTGCTATTGGTGAAGAATCACGAATAAGAGATTCCTATCATTATGAAGCTCAGATTAACCTCGAACAGAGACTCGTTTTACCAGGTTTTAATGATTCCCATCTCCACTTGTTTCATAAAGCCAAAAAGGTAAGAACAGCAATTTTAAATGATGCTCAAAGTATTGAAGAGATTATTGCGATAGGAAAAAAACACTTGGCTAATCATCCGAATTGTTCGGTGTTAATTGGAGAAGGATTTAATCAAGACAAATTCATAAAACCAATGATCCCCACAAAAGAAGATCTCAATTTGATTAGTAGAGAAATCCCCATTGTATTTTCTCGTGTTTGTGGCCACATTGTTTGTGTGAATTCTAAAGTGTTGGAGTTATGTCATATTAACCATGAAACCAGGATTCCTGGAGGACAAATAATACTCAATAATCAAAACGAGCCCAATGGAATCTTAACTGAAAATGCCTGTGGTTTAGTAGAACAATTTTATGAAACATTAGATGTAGAGCAAGCGACAATTCTTTTAAAAGATGCTGTACATTACGCCTTAAGTTATGGTGTAACATCCATTCAAACCAACGATTGTTCCCTAGAAAACTACAACTATTTATTAAAGGCTTATGAACAAATTGCCAATGAACAAAAAATAAGGATTACTCATCAAGTAACAACAAGTACGATAAATCAATATCTTGAAATAAAAAAAGGATTTATAGAGAATCCTTATCATCATATGGGTCCTTTGAAGATGTTTCTTGATGGATCCTTAGGAGCACGAACTGCAGCCTTAACAATCCCTTATCAGGATGATCTAACGACGGCAGGGGTTTTATGTATTCCTTATGATCATTTAGAAAATCTTGTTTTAGAAGCGAATCAAAAACAAGTCCAACTCATTTTTCATGCAATTGGTAACCAATCAATTCATGAAGCACTGGATGCTTTTATGAACAGTAATAATCAAACCAATCCTTTGCGTCATGGAATTGTTCATCTTCAAATCACTGATGAAAAATGCCTTGAAAATCTTGCGAAATATAATATTTGTGCCTTAGTTCAACCAGCTTTTCTTGATTATGATATGGGAATTGTTGAAGAAAGAGTAGGAAAAGAACTTACTCAAACAAGTTATGCGTTTAAAACAATGATAGAAACGATTCCAACTAGTTTTGGGACTGATTTACCAGTTGAAGAAATTAATCCATTTCAGGGAATTTATTTAGCAGTTACTCGAAGAAATTTAAAGAAAACAAAAATATATAATAACCACCAGTTTATTAAAGTAGATCAAGCAATTGATGCTTATACAATTGGCAGTAGTTACCAGGAATTTATGGAAAATAAAAAAGGGCGATTGGAAACTGGATATTTTGCTGATTTTATAATTGTTGATCGTAATATTTTTGAAATACCACTAGAAGAAATGATTCAAACGAAAGTCTTAGCAACTTATGTCGGTGGGAAAAAAGTATATGATGCAAATTCTCTTTAATAAGGATTAACTATAGAAAAAATAGCTAATGTATGATAGAATAGAAACAATGAGGTGAATTATGACCGAACAAAGAAAAAAATATTATGATTTACTAAAACTAATAGATTATGATATTGACGATGATATTGATAAAGGAATATTAGAAAAAGTTGTAGTTGATATCAAAGAAATGGCTACAGTATTAATCATAGCATTTGAAAAACCATTTTCTATCAAAAAACTAGCGAAACTAGCAACAGATATTTCTGATTACATGAATAAAAGTATCAATCTAAATTCAAAAACAAAGGTTGAATTTGTTTTTGAAAAAAAATTTATTAGTGAAGCTCTTCTAAAAGAGTATTATGAATATTTTGTTGATATAGCATGCAATGATCGTGCTCGCTGTAATGCTTTAAAGAAATTTATAACGATTTTCAGCGATAATAAAATTACATTTTCTGTTGCATCTGAAGTAGAAAAAAAGATTGTTGAAGAATTATTGCCGATTATTGAACTCCAAGCAAAAGCATATGGAGTCGATTTTGTACCTGTTGCGGTTGAAATAAACACTCTTGTGTCTCCTATTGAGGAAGAAATAAAGATTAGTATGGATACTTCAATTAGTCAGGCGAGACGAGATATTCGAATTCAAGAAATGGCAGAAAATAGTAATAAAGCTGAAAACAAGAAAACAAAAACACTAAATCGTCGTAGTAAAACAAAATTGTCAGAAGATCCTACTCCGTTAAAAAACTTACCAACAACAGAATTTGAGTTGATGGAATATACCAATAAGAACTTCAATGATGTATTTGTTGTTGAAGGAGATGTTTTAGAAGCAGAAATTAAAACATTAAAAGGTGGATATAAAATATATGAGGCCACTATTAGTGATGGAACAAGTTCAATTTTACTAAAAACATTCATTAATCTAACCGATCCCTATTATGAAAAATTTTATCAAGAAAATTGTATGGTTGGATTTACTGTAAAAGTTGTTGGAAAAATGGTTTTTGATAAATATTCTCGTGATGTTGTCATTAACATTAACGAGATTAATAGTCATCCAGTAGAAAAACAAGAATTAAAAGTAGAAGAATTAAGCGATCCCCGCGTGGAATTACACGCACATACAAAGATGTCAGCTCAAGATGCAGTTTTAGATATTGAAGCTTATGTTTTAAGAGCAGCTCAATATGGTTATAAAGCATTAGCAATCACGGATCACTATAATATACAAGCATTTCCAGATTTTCATAAATTTGCAAAAGAGAATAAACTAAAACCTATCTTGGGTTTAGAGGGAAGATTTGTTGACGAAGCAAAATTTAAAATTGCTCTAACAAATGCTGATATTGATCTTCGTGATGCAACTTATGTTGTTTATGATTTAGAGACAACAGGTTTTTCTGTAATTTATAATGAAATTATTGAAATAGCAGCATGTAAAGTAAAAAACGGAATGATTATTGAAGAATTTTCTGAATATGTAAAACCTAAAAATCATATATCCTCTGCAATTACTAGATTAACTAGTATTACTGAAGATGATGTAAGAAATGCTGGTACCATTGAAGAAGTACTACCAAAATTTTGGAAATTTATTGATGGAGCCATTCTTGTTGCTCATAATGCAACATTTGATAATTCTCACTTGTATGAAAATTTAAAGCGACTAGGAATTGTTTATTCTATTTTACCAACCATAGATACCTTACAATTTGCTCGTATTTACTATGGGGATAAGTTAAAGAAATTCTCTTTAAACTATGTTGCCAAATTATTTGGTGTTGATTTAGAACAGCATCATCGTGCTATCTATGATGCGAAAGCAACTACTGAAATATTTTTGAAGATGTTGAAGGGCTTATTTGATAGTAAAATTTATAATTATAATCAAATTAATGGGATGATTAATCCTGAAGAAGCCTTTAAACACGCCATTCCAACTCATATTATTCTTATCACAAAGAATCGCCAAGGTTTGGTAAATTTAAATAAAATTGTATCAGAATCACACACAAAAACATTTTACAAGGAACCAAGAATTTTAAAGAAATTCTTAGAAACGCATCGCGAAGGATTGCTAGTTGGCAGCGCATGTTATCGAGGAGAAGTATTTGACACCGCACTAAATAAAAGTTATGAGGAATTATTAGAAGTTATTAGTTTTTATGATTATTTAGAAGTTCAGTCAGTAGAATGTTATTGTCATTTAATTGAAAGCTCAGAAGGAATTATTACTGCAGATATTATTAGAGAAGTAATTAAAAAAATAATAAAAGCAGGAGAAGAAAAAGGAATTCCTGTTGTTGCTACTGGTGATGTACATTTCCTTGATCCTAGTGATGATATTTTACGAAAAATGTTAGTGGAAGTCCCTTTAGTAGGGGGTGGCCTACATGATTTAAAAGATATCAATAAAATGCCTGAACAATATTTTAAAGATACCAATACCATGTTACAAGAATTTTCTTTTCTTGATGAAGCATTGGCTCAGAAAATTGTTGTTAAGAATACCAATCTAATTAGCGATATGATAGAAGAATTCAATATTTTCCCTCGTGAATTATTTGCACCTGCGGATAATTTCTTAGCAGAACGAGGAGTTCCTTCTGCAAAACAAGGAGTCATCGACTTAACCTACAAGAATGCTTTCAAGAGGTATGGAAATCCTTTACCAAAGTATATTCAAGATCGTTTGGATAAGGAACTAAGAAGTATTATCGATAATAATTATGCAACTATTTACTATATTTCTTATTTACTTGTAAAGCATTCTAAAGATGCTGGCTATATCGTTGGTAGTCGTGGTTCGGTAGGATCAAGTTTAGTTGCTACCTTTATGGAAATCACAGAAGTAAATCCTTTACCACCCCATTATGTTTGTCCTAAATGCCATTTTAGTGCATTTAAATTGAACGTGGAAGAAAAGAAGAACTATGAACAACGTCCAGAAGCTGCTAAGTTTATGGAAACATTACATAATAGTGGTACGGGTTATGACCTTCCAGAAAACACCTGCCCTATTTGCGGAGAAAAACTAGAAGGAAATGGTTGTGACATTCCATTTGAAACATTCTTAGGGTTTGAAGGAGATAAAGTTCCTGATATTGATTTAAATTTCTCGGGAGATTATCAAGCTAAAGCACATGACTTCTGTCGTGAAGTATTTGGCGAAGAATATACATTTAGAGCAGGAACGATATCTGCCATCCAGGACAATACGGCATATGGTTATGTAAAAGGCCATAATGAACGAGAAGGAAAACCAATGCGTCAAAGCGATATCAAACGATTGGCTAATGGATTGTGTGGAGTAAAGCGCTCTACAGGACAGCATCCCGGTGGAATTGTTGTAGTTCCAAAGGGGATGGACATTAATGAAATCACACCAGTCCAGTTCCCTGCTGATGATACTTCCAAGAATTGGTATACAACTCATCATGGTTATCATGATTTTGAACATAATTTATTGAAACTTGATATTTTAGGTCATGATGATCCCACTATGATTCGTCATTTGATGAACTTTGTGAATCAAGAACCTGAAAAATTTCCATTTGCAACGGTTGAAGAAATACCACTATTTGATAAAGGAGTCTTAAATTTATTCTCTGGTGTTGAAGTGTTAAAGGTAACACCAACACAAGTAAAGATGGAAATTGGTACAACAGGGTTACCAGAATTTGGTACTTCTCTTGCTAAAACGATGTTGAAGGACATTCGACCTAGGACAGTAAGTGATTTAATCAAGATTTCAGGATTAAGCCATGGACGTGATGTTTGGAATGGAAATGCAAAGGACTATTTCTTTGGAATGAAAGAAGGAGTTTCTGCAATACCATTCAATGATTTAATCGGATGTCGTGATGATATTATGATTTATTTACTAGAAAAAGGTTTACCTGCTCTTTCTGCTTTTACAATTATGGAAAAAGTACGTAAAGGAAAAGGTGTTACCCCAGAACATGAAAAAGAGATGTTACGTTATAATGTTCCTAAATGGTATATTGATTCTTGTAAAGCAATTAAATATATGTTCCCAAAAGCTCATGCTTCTGCTTATGTAATTATGGCTTTAAGAATAGGATGGTTTAAGTTATATCGACCTATTTATTATTATGCTGGATATTTTTCTCGTAGAGCGAATGCTTTTGATGTTGAGACAATGGTAGCGGGTTATGATGCTATTTTCCAAAAAGTGAAAGATATAGAAGAACGCATGAATAATAAACAAGAAATCAGTAACAAAGAGATTGATGTTTATGATACTTTATTGCTAGCGTTAGAAATGACTGCAAGAGGATATCGCTTCAAGCAAATCGATTTAGAAAAATCAAATTGGCGAGATTTCTTGATTGATGATAATAGTTTGATTATTCCATTTATTGCTGTTGATTCTTTAGGAGAAAGTACTGCAAAATCGATTGTTGAAGCAAGAGAAGAATCTTCTTTCACTTCAATCAAAGACTTATCAAGAAGAACAAGGTTATCGAATACATTAATAGAACGATTTAATCGTTTAGGAATATTAAAGAATCTACCTGAAGATGATCAATTGGAGATTTTTAATAATTAATTGAGGGGTAATTGTCATATCTTTTACGGATGTGACTTGAATATCACAACAGTAAAAGGTATAATTAGAATAGTAAAAAGGAAAGGTGATAAACTTGAGATTTAGAAGTTCAAATATAGTATTTAAAAAGATTCTTAATAGTGAAGTAGAAGGTGTTGATTTTGAAGTCGCTACTTATGGTGGGATCGCTAGAAAATCAATCGTTTATTTACTATTAGTTCTGGCAGGTGCTTTTGGTGGATTGTTCTTAAGTACAGTCAATGCTGGGATTTACTCAACATTGCTTTCAGTAGCTGCTTTCTCAACATTTATCTTTGCATTAATTTCATTTTGGTCACCACGTGCTGTAAAAGTAACGGGATCAATCTATTGCTTATTGGAAGGATTATTGGTAGGCTTTATTTCAGCTATTTATGGTGCAATTGCAGAAGGAGCAGTTGTTACGGCCTTGCTTTCAACAATCATGGTTTTTATGGTTGTAACAACTTTATTTTTAACAAATCTTGTTAAAGTAAAATCAGGTTTTATGAAGTTCTTACTTATTTTTGCGGTTGGCATGATTTTAACTCAAATTATATTGTATTTAATCATGACATTCACAGGACAAGCCTACAATTTCGGTTTGTGTTTGGGAATTTCTGCGTTAACAGTATTTCTAGCAACACTATATTTATTTTTTGATTTAGAACATATTCGCCAAGTTGTTGAAGGTGGTTATCCAAAAGAAATGGAATGGTATGCTTCTTTTGGTTTAGTATTTACTTTAGTTTGGTTATATATTGAAATCTTAAGAATTGTAACTATATTATTTGCTAATCGAAATTAGAAAGGTAGATGCAATTTGCATCTACCTATTTTTAAAGAAGGGGTAAAATATGAAAATACTTGTTATTAATGGTCCAAATTTAAATATGCTGGGAATTAGAGAACCCCATATCTATGGTACTAAATCCTATCATGACTTAGTTGAATATCTAACAAATTGCGCAAAAAATTATCAAGATCAACTTGAAGTTTTTCAAAGCAATGGGGAAAAGGAAATTATCGAAAAGATTCAACAAGCTTATTTTGAACAAGTAGAAGCACTGATTATCAATCCTGGTGCATTTGGTCATTACTCTTATGCCATTCGCGATGCGATCACTAGTGTAGGTATTCGTTCTGTTGAGGTTCATCTAACGAATATTGATCATCGAGAACCTTTCCGTAAAGTTTCTGTAATTAGAGATGTTTGTTGCCAAAGTTTTTATGGAAAAGGATTTGTTAGTTACCAAGAAGCCTATGATTATTTACATAAAAACAAATAAAATAGGAAGTAATTCATTGATAACGTTTTATGTAGTAAATTTCTTGAAAAAATACTTGAATTGTGTTAGAATAAGTATGTAAAAAAATATAAACCATAAGGAGGAATTTAATATGGCTGTAAAAGTAGCTATAAATGGTTTTGGACGTATTGGACGTCTAGCATTCAGACAAATGTTTGGTGCAGAAGGTTTTGAAATAGTAGCAATTAATGACTTAACAGATGCAAAGATGTTAGCTCATTTATTAAAGTATGATTCATCACAAGGTAGATATGCAAAAGCCGAAACTGTTTTTGCAAAAGAAGGAGCTATCGAAGTTGATGGTAAAACAATCACTATCTATGCAAAACCAAACCCAGAAGAATTACCATGGGGTGAATTAGGTGTAGATGTAGTTCTTGAGTGTACAGGATTCTTTGCTTCTAAAGCAAAATCAGAAGCTCATTTGAAGGCAGGAGCAAAGAAAGTTATCATTTCAGCACCAGCTGGCAATGATTTACCAACAATTGTATTTGGTGTAAATGAAAAGACATTAAAAGCAAGCGACACCATTATTTCTGCTGCTTCATGTACAACAAATTGCTTAGCACCAATGGCTGACACACTAAATAAGTTTGCAGGTATTGAAAGTGGATTCATGACTACTATTCATGCTTACACAGGCGATCAAATGGTATTAGATGGCCCACATAGAAAAGGCGACTTACGTAGAGCAAGAGCTGCTGCTATTAACATCGTTCCAAACTCTACTGGCGCTGCTAAAGCAATTGGTCTAGTTATTCCTGAATTAGACGGAAAATTAGATGGTTCAGCACAACGTGTTCCTGTATGCACAGGTTCAGTTACAGAATTAGTTGCTATCGTTGGTAAAAAAGTTAATGCTGCTGAAGTTAATGCTGCTATGAAAGCTGCTGCATCTGCTTCTTATGCATATAATGAAGACGAAATTGTTTCATCTGACGTGATTGGATCAACTTATGGATCAATCTTTGATGCAACACAAACAAAGGTAAAATCATTAAGTGATGGAAAATCTTTAGTAAAAGTTGTTGCTTGGTATGATAATGAAAATTCATACACATCACAAATGGTTCGTACTATTAAATATTTCGCATCATTAAAATAAATAAAAAAATTGGAGCACATTGTGCTCCTTTTTATTTTATCTAAAATCAATATCAATCATACCATTACTAGTACTGACCTCTAGAGATTTATCACCGTCTGCTTTATAAGAAGGTAGGTTATTCATTCCATTTGTAACTGAACTAGTTATTTTATAATCTCGTTTATCACCATTGATAGTTCCTGTGATAATTCCATTGCTTGTCATAAGAATGATATTATCAGCAGTAATATTATGGATATCAATCATTCCATTATCATTATGCGCATTTATATTGTTAGAAGTAACATTATCTAAATTGATAACACCACTTGAGGTTTCGCAAACTAAATTACCTGTTATCGTAGTATCTTCAATATTTATTTCAGCGTTTGATGTTAATACTGTTAAATTAGCACAACTTACATCATTTAATTCCACAACAGAATTTGTAGTACTACAATAAATATCTTTTATTGTGGTTACATGAATAAAATCAACGGTTGCATTTTTTGTATTGGTAGTGATACTCTCGAGATGAGCTAAATTCTTAAAGTCGATGCTACTATTATCGGTAGTAACGCTTAGAGATTTTGTGTAACTAGTAGGTATTTGAATACTGATTGTCTCGTTAAAGAAATTGATACCAATATGGTCATACCATCTCATGCTATTAATCTGTTTCATAATCACTTTCCCTGCGGTAGTGGTTACTTCATAGGTTAATTTATTGCTTTCATAATAAGTGATGTGTAGTTGATCATCGCTAGACTCAATAACATCAATAGAAGCATTATCAACGACGAATTGAAATTCATCAATATCAGTAAGGGTTAATTCAATTTCCTTCTTTTCAACATTTTGTACGGTTGAGAATCTTGAAAAATCAAATTCGGAAGCAATTAGTACTCCTAAACAGATGAGTACACCGATGACAAAGATTAATAAGGTAAAATATAGTCCTTTTTTATTTTGATTCATTGTTTACACCGCCTTTTTTAATGAATAATGACTTTATTTTTCTAGTTAATTTTTTTGAACAATCAATGAAAGTTTTGGTAGCTGGAACGGATAGTTTCATTAATAAGATAGATAAAGAAATCAAAATTAAACTAATACCGATACATCCAAAGCCATTGAGTAAATTATGATAGGCAAAAATAGCGATTGGTGCATAAACTAATGTAACAATACCACTGGCTCCAAAAGCTACAATGACAGCAAAGAAAGAAATAAAAACAGACCATATTGATACATACAATGAAAGAAGAACAGCTCCTGCAGATACTAATAGAGGAAACCATAATGGAAATCCTAGTACAATTAATAAAGCGTTTGTCCAATTGTTTTTATTTTTCATTCTTGATGAAATTAACACTGGTAAAGGTGTTTCATATAAAATACGCTGTGAAATAGTTTCAATCGATTCTAATCTGGAAACGGCTTGCGCTTCCGTTAATCCTTCTTCAATACTATCATCAATAATTTCTGAATAATATAGTAATGACTTATCGATTTCTGTTTTTGGTAATGAGCTTAAAGCTTTTTCTAATTGGTTTAAAAATTCTTGTTTGTTCATATTAATGATCTCCTTTGATAAAATTGTAAACTTTCATAACATCTTGCCATTCTCTAATAAAATCACTGATTGCTTTTTTTCCTGCATTGGTTATTGAATAATATTTTCGCAATCGCCCATTATGAGAAACCTCATAGACACTGAGACTGTTATTGACTTCCAAACGTTTCAGAATCGGATATAGAGTAGATTCTGAAATCTCAATTACATTGGAAACATCCTTTACAATCTTGTAGCCATAGGAATCCTCTTTCTGAAGAACAGATAGAACGCAAACTTCTAAAATTCCTCGTTTTAATTGAATATCCATGAATAATACCTCCATACACATAATATAATACACCACATAGTATAATGCGTCAAGTAGTATTTAAAAATATTTTATTTTTTGAATCTTTACCAAAATACATAAAAGTGATATAATATAAAAATAGGTGAAAAATATGAAGATAAATGAAAAAGTACAAGGAACTTGTATTGATTTAAATCATCAAGGAGCTGGGGTTGTTAAGATTGATGGCTTTCCTGTGTTTGTTGAAAACATGTTAATTGATGAAGTTGCTGAAATTAAAATAGAAAAAGTAGAAAAAAGTTATGCTCATGGAACTGTCCTAAAGCATTTAAAATATTCTGATTGGCGGGTAAATCCAATCTGTCATGTTTACGAGAAATGTGGCGGATGTAATCTAATGCATTTAGAATACAAAAAACAATTGGAATTTAAAAAGAAAATGGCAGTTGAAACACTAAAAAGAATTGGCCATTTAGAAAATGTACCTGTTAGAGAAATTATAGGAATGGAAGAGCCCTATTATTATCGTAATAAAGTGCAAATTCCTTTTAGTATAGAAAATAAAAAAACAATTTGTGGGTTTTATAAAAAGAAAACGCATCAAATTATTAATTTAGACAATTGTTTTATTCAACCACAATTAGCTACTGAGATTGCCAAATATATTCGTCAACTTACCAACGAATTAGGTATTCCTGGATATAATGAAAAAGATGGTAGTGGAATATTACGTCATGTTTTAATAAGAAACACGGTTGATTATCAATATATGGTGGTTCTAGTTACTCGTGAGAAGAACTTCCCTAACAAAAGAGAACTTGTTGAGAAACTTGTTATGAAGTTTCCTGCGATTAAAAGTGTAATTCAAAACATTAATAGAGAACCTTTTAATGTTATTTTAGGTAGCAAGAGCTTGGTATTAATGGGCCTTGATCAACTAACTGATGTTATTTGTGAAACGAAGTTTCAGTTATCCTATAATGCCTTCTTTCAAACTAACCATCGCCAAACTGAAAAGTTATATAACCAAGTATTAGAATATTCAGCCTTATCAGGAACAGAAGTTGTAATCGATGCTTACTGTGGAGTGGGAACGATTGGATTATTACTAGCAAAAAAAGCAAAAAAAGTATATGGGATTGAAATTGTTGAAGAAGCGGTTACCAATGCAATCAATAATGCAAAATTAAATAAAATTAATAATATAGAATTTATTTGTGGAAAGGCAGAAATAGAAATTGCGAAATTTACAAATACTACAATTGATGTTATTATTGTTGATCCACCACGAAAAGGTTGTGAAGGTTCATTACTAGAAGCAATTAAAGCAAATAAGGTACAGCGTATGGTTTATGTTTCTTGTAATGTAGCAACATTATCTCGTGATTTAGAGATTCTATCTAGCGACTATCTAGTGAGAGAAGTTACCTTGGTTGATATGTTCCCTCACACCAGTGAAGTAGAATGCGTAGCTTACCTAACGTTGAAATAATTAGTTTTCATCGACAAGTAGCAAAAAAAGCATTGAAATAAATGAAAAAATTGTGTATAATATATAAAGTAAATTCAGGAGGAATAATATGAAAAATTTAAAAGGTGCTTGTTTATTTGGACAGTCAGGAGGACCTACTTCAGTAATTAATGCCAGTGCTGCTGGTGTGTTTATAGAAGCAATGAAACAGGAACAAATTACAAATATTTATGGTGCTGAGCATGGAATAAAAGGAATCCTAGATGAAAATTTAGTGGATATTCGTCAAGAAGAAATGAAAGAATTAGAGTATTTGAAAAATACTCCTTCATCTGCTTTAGGTTCTGTTCGATATAAGTTAAAACCATTACATGTTGATGAGACTGATTATAAGAGAATATTAGAAGTGTTTAAAAAATACAATGTTCGCTATTTCTTTTATAATGGTGGAAATGATTCTATGGATACCTGTAATAAAATTAGTAAGTATTTACAAAGCCAAAACTACGATTGTAATGTAATTGGTGTTCCAAAAACTATTGATAATGATTTGTTTGGAACAGATCATTGCCCTGGTTATGGGAGTGCTGCAAAATATGTGGCAACAACTATGATGGAATTATATTTAGACACCCATGTATATAATACTGGAATGATTACTATTGTTGAAGTAATGGGACGCAATGCTGGTTGGTTAACAGCAGCAGCTTCACTTGCTTCTATCAAAGGATTAGGACCAGATTTAATTTATTTACCAGAGCAAATATTTGATGTAGATGAGTTTGTTAAGGATGTAATGAAAGTAGCCGCTTTGAAAGAAAATAAAGTTATCGTTGTTATTTCTGAAGGAATTAGAGACAAAGAAGGAAAATATATTTCTGAGTATTCTTCAAATTTGGAGCGTGATTCATTTGGTCATGCCACTCTTGGAGGAGCAGCATCTGTACTTGCTAGTATTATTGGTGAGAAAACAAAAATTAAAGTTCGCCCAGTTGAATTTAGTCTATTACAGCGTTGTGCTGCCCATATTGCATCAGGAACAGATATTGAAGAAGCATTTAATGCAGGCAGAATGGCAGTTAAATATGCAGTTGAAGGTCATACTGACCAAATGGTTGCTTTTATTCGTGATGAAAAAAGTGCAGAATATAAGATCAATTATCAATTATTACCAGTAGATCTAGCAGCAAATACAGAGAAGAAAATTCCAGACGCCTGGATTAAAGAAGGACATGTAGGATTAACTGATGATTTCTATAAATACGCATTACCACTAATCCAAGGTGCTTCTAATTCACCAGTTGAAGATGGATTACCTCGTTTTGCCCGACTAAAAAAGATTAGTGCAAAAAAATAAAGAATAAAAAATATGGGCATAGGATACCCATATTTTTTTATAGGTGAAGAAAATGATTAAAATATTTAAAAAAATTGCAAAGTTTTTATTGAGTCGATTGTTTGTAGTTACATTTTTGTTATTCTTACAACTTGCCTTACTAATTACAGTCATTTTTGTTATTGGTTCTCGAGGGATTCTTTACTATGTCATTTTTAATATCATTGGAGGTCTTTTTGCTTTTACTATTCTAAATCGAGATTTTAACCCAGCCTATAAGATTTCTTGGATTATCGCGATCTTAGCAGTTCCTTTTGTTGGTGTTATTTTCTATGTTATGTTTGGGCGAATTAAAATGAGCAAGAAGACAGCTACTAGAATTGATAAAATGGAAGAAGAAAATCGGAGCCTTTACTTAGAAAATCCTGGATTTAAAGACTTTGATAATGATGATCATCGAAAAATATACAATTATTTAATGAATACAACCGTTATGCCAGCATGGGAAAATACAAAAACAACGATTCTTTCGCCAGGAGAGAAATTTTTTCCAAGTTTGATAGATGAATTGAAGAAAGCAAAAAAGTTTATTTTTCTTGAATTTTTTATTATTGCTGAAGGTAAAATGTGGAATGCAATTCATGAGGTTTTACTTAAAAAAATTGCAGAAGGTGTAGAAATAAGGATCATTTATGATGATTTTGGTTGTTTAAAATATTTATCTCGTAATTTTAAAAAACAATTAATCAAAGAAGGTGTTAAAATAGCAACATTTAATCCTTTGATTCCTGTATTGTCAATTAGTATCAATTATCGCGACCATAGAAAAATAGCGATTATAGATGGAAAAGTGGGTTGGACAGGAGGAATGAATATTGGAGATGAATATATTAATAAAAAAGAAGTGTTTGGCTATTGGAAAGATGCCATGATTAAAATTGAAGGAGAAGCAGTATTAAGTTTAACTAATTTATTCATCAATATGTGGGAATTTTGTAGTCGTGAAAAATTGAATTATCGAAATTATAAAGCTGATTATAAAGTAGAAAGCGAAGGTATTGTTCAGGTATTTGGAGATAGCCCCTTTGAAGGATATCTGGTTACTGAAACGGTGTATATGAAATTAATTACCTATGCTAGAAAATATGTTTATATCACAACTCCATATTTAATCATTGATAATGAAGTCATTACTGCTTTAAAATGTGCTGCTTTAAGTGGAGTTGATGTTCGGATTATCGTTCCTCATATTCCCGATAAAAGGATTGTATTTTGGATTACACAATCTTATTATTTAGAATTAATTACAGCAGGTGTTAAGATTTACGAATATACTCCAGGCTTTATTCATGCGAAAGCGATTATTGCAGATGATGCATTAGGAGTAATCGGCTCTGCAAATCTTGATTTTCGAAGTTTATATTTACATTTTGAATCTTCTTGTTTATTATATAATACACCATCACTATTAGATATCAAGGCTGATATTGATGAGGAAATTAAAAAATCAGAACTAATCACTCTAGAGAAATGCAAGAAAGTGAGCATTGTGAAAAGAATATTAGTAGGTATTTTAAGAGCTTTTGCCCCAATGTTATAGAACGAAAAATTATAAGGAGAAAAAATGAAAACAATAAAGAAAGTATTACAAATTGTAATTGTTTTAGCTATTTTTACATTACTCGTTGTTCCTGTTCAAGCTGCATCAACGACAACAGGAAATGCAACCTATAATGAAGAACAAAAGCTAGATAAAATGGATGTTGGATATGGGATTAGCTACTATCGTAGTGTAGGAAAAACATCAACAACAGTTCGATCTGGAACCTATAATCAAACTGTTCATTATTTAAATACGGTTTGTAATGATACGATTCGTGTCGTACCATGGACAAAATTTGTGAATAATAAATGGAAACTAACAACTGTTCGTAATTTAATGGCTGATTTTGAAGAAAAAAATCCGGGATGGATTGTTCTGGCTGGTGTAAATGCTGACTTTTTTGATATCAATGCATTGAATCCACTTCCATATCAACCAAATAATGGCCAGGTTTTTAATGGTAACATTTATAAAACTAGTGGAAAGAGCTATAATCGTACGATTGGAATTACGAATGATGGTGCTATTGATTCCTTGATTATGCAAGCAGTACCACCAACAAGACAATATTTAACTTTAGAAGTATTGGATGAAAACGAGCAAATCATAGCCAGTTTTGATGTAGAGAAAATCAATACTACTCCTGATGCAAATCAGACAGCTGTTTTCTTCGGTAACTATAATACTTCACATGGTTATGATGCAAAAACAATGCCTGGAATGCCTGGTGCTAGTGTTTATTACGTTGAAGAAGCAGATTTGGCATTACCTAATTCAGATAAAGATTTTTATGGAAAAGGAACCATTGCATCAAACAGTGCTTTTTCAATCGCAGTAGGTCAATTTGCTGTTGCAAGTAAAAATCAAAATGTTATTGATGCTCTATCAATTGGAGCAAAAATAAGAGTTCAACGTTATTTCACAGGCGAATTTGCTGACTTAAAATATGTCATTGGTGGAGGAACTGCTGTTTTAACAGATGGGGAAGCTCCAAGTGATGTCAATACAGCTGCATCTGTAATGGGAACCAATCACCCACGAACAGCAATAGGTAGAAAAGCAGATGGTAGTATTGTACTGAGTGTTGTTGATGGAAGAATCGATGAGAGTGTTTCACGAGGTGTTTATGGAGATGAATTAGCTGCTATTATGAAACATGCAGGCTGTGTGGAAGCATATAATTTAGATGGTGGTGGTTCTTCAACGTTAGCTGTCCGTGAAAATGGAGAATTTGTTATTAAAAATGTATTATCTGAAAATTATGAAAGATCAGTTACCAATTGTATTTTAGTTGTAACTAGAGCACCTGAATATGAAGTAAAATTAACAGATGCTACTGATAAAACATTAGAAATTAGTATTAATCCAATGATTGCCAACGGTCATGATTTTAATAATCTTTATGCTTATATTACTGGTGGTATTGAAGAAAAAGTGGTTGATGGCAAAGTATCATTTAAAGATTTACAAGCTAATTCTACCTATAATTGTAAATTCTATTATAAAATTGGAGATATTAATGTAGGCTTACCAGATTCGTATACTTTTCAAACAACAGTGACACCTCATACCTTCCTCAGAGTAGAGGTGAATGAACTGGATGGAAACTATAATTTTGAAGTAAAATACCGAGATCGGGATTTGGAGACTAATCTGGCTACTGCCACGCTTCATGTGAATGGGCAGGATTATCAATTGGTAAACGGTAAATTATCTTTAAATAAAGCTGAAATTGGAGCTATTCAAGAATTGTCGATCGAATATGTTTGTACGAATTCATTAGGAGTAAAAACCATAATTATAAAGAATCCTGATAGTATTATTCTTCGCTTTATTGAAGAATTGTTAGATAAGAAAAAAAGTATTGCTGGCAGTTTATTCAAATAATAATATAAGACCTTCTCTGATAAAAATAGAGAAGGTTTTTCTTTGTTTTATGGGTGAAAAATGATATACTTAAGAAGTAAAAATAGTAATTTGAAAGGTATTATATGAAAACTTGGAAAAGAATATTTAGTATATTATTTATTTTTTTATTCTTACTTTTACTCCTTCAACCTTTTGGTGTGAAAGCAATCACAGCTGGAAGAGCAACTTACAATGAAAGTCAAATGGTAGATCGTACTAATTTGGGTTATGGTGTTTCTTATTACAAAAGTATTGGTAGAACATCATCTACGGCAAGAAGTGGTGAATTCAATCAAACAGTTTATTATTTGAATTCTCCATCAACAGATGGTGTACGAGTAATATCTTGGGCTAAGTTTGAGAATAATGTTTGGGAAAAAGCTACCGTGAAAGACTTTGCTCTAGATTTTGAAGAGAAAAATCCTGGTTGGAAAGTAATTGCTGCTGTTAATGGTGATTTTTTTGATATCAATGGTACAGGAAATCTTCCGTTTCAAACGAGTGGTGGTATGGTTTATGATGGTAATTTCTACAAAACTGGTGGTGGATATACCATTGGTATTAAGAATGATGGTTCAGAAGATTCACTAGTTTGGGGATATAATCCTAGTGAGAGTGGTTTTACTCTTGATATTATGGGAGAAGATAATGAAGTAATTTCTTCATTTCCAGTCAATAAGAACAATACAGAACCAGGGGTAAATGAAACTGCTGTTTATTATGGAACCTATAATTCTTTTCAAGAATGTGTTCCAGTAAAATTAAATTTAGGGTCGGTCTTAGCAAAGTTTTATGTTGAGGAAGCTGAACTAACATTACCAAATTCAGCAAATGATTTCTATGGACTTGGAGAAATCTCTTCGGTAGACCCACAAACCATTGAAAAAGGACAATTTGCTATTATCACCAATAATCAAGCTGTGGCAGATGCCTTAGCAATTGGGAAAGAAATCCGAGTTCAAAAGAAATGGACTGGAGAATTTACCAATACTACTTACGCAACTGGTTCAGGAACGGCTTTGATACTAAATGGAGAAGTACCTAGTGATGTTAATACATCTGCTTCCGTTATGAGTTCAGCAAATCCTCGTACAGCCATTGGTAGAAAAGCAGATGGAAGTATTGTGATGGCAGTCGTTGATGGACGTGTCAATTTATCGATTGCTGCAGGTGCCTATGGAGACGAACTTGCTGTCATTATGGCTCATGCAGGTTGCGTAGAAGCCTATAATCTTGATGGAGGTGGTTCTTCAACAATGGTCCTTCGTGAGGGGGATACCTTAAAGACCGTCAATGTACCCTCTGATGGATTCGAACGCCGCGATTCCAATGCCTTACTGGTTGTAACGCGAGAACCAGAAATAGACGTTCAAATGCCAATAGCAACGGATAAAACAATCACTCTTGATGTTTCTGTTTTAGACCAAAAAGAACATCAATATGATACATTATATGCAAGTATGAATGGAGAAGATGTAGAAGTTGTTGATGGTAAAGTAACGTTTAGCGGACTTCAAGCAAATACAGAATATACCTGTAAATTATTTTATAAATTAGGGAATCGTAAGATTGAATTTTTAGAAACCTATCAATTTACAACAACGGTGACTCCTCATAGTTTCTTCCGTGTCGAAGTAACGAAAACAGCAGATACCTTCCTGTTTGAAATAAAATATCGTGATCGTGACCAAGAAACAAATCTTCCTACGGCAAACTTAGTGATTAATGGAATAAGCTATCAACTATCCGATGGAAAATTGTCTCTTTCAATTACAACGATTACCGAACTAGAAACAATCACGTTAACCTATCAAGTAGTGAATTCACTAGGAACAAAAGTGATTACAATTCCTAATCCTGATAGTATTTCTCTTCGCTTTCTTGATGAAATGTTAGCCATTCATAAGGAACGAACAAAAGGTTTATTTCAGTAATATAAAAATCCCTCTTTAGGGATTTTTACTTGTTTATAAACCATAAATATAGTATAATATAATAAGTGAGGTGAGGATATGGAACCACAAAAATTAGAAACTAGTTTTGCAAAACTTATGAATAAAGAAAAGCCTTGGCAAGATTATCCCCGTCCTCAATTGAAACGAGATTCTTATTTTAATTTAAATGGATTATGGGATTATAGTATCTCTGAGAACACTACATTACCAACCGAATATCAAGGTAAAATTTTAGTTCCCTTTCCTATTGAATCAAGTTTATCTGGAGTGGAAGCGAAATTAGCTGAAACAGATTATTTGTTTTATCATACCATCTTTCATTTACCATCAAACTTTAAAAAGGATATCGTAATTCTACATTTTGGTGCGGTAGATCAAGAGGCAGTTGTATATCTAAATAAAGTAGAAATAGGGCGTCATCAAGGAGGCTATCACCCATTTTCCTTCGATATCACACGATATTTACTTTCAGAAGAGAACGAATTACTGGTTCGAGTAAGAGATGCTTTAGATCAAAAGTATCCCTATGGTAAACAGAGTAAAAAGCCAGGAGGAATTTGGTACACACCGATTTCTGGAATATGGCAAACAGTATGGTTAGAAAGTGTAAGAAAAGGCTATATTGAGGAATTGAAAATTACTCCAAATATTGATGAAAAAGAGGTTTCTTTTGCCTTTAAAACAGCAGCCAAAGAAATTGCGATTCAAATATTCGATGACAAGCAACTGATAGTTAGCCAAAAGACAGAAGAAAAATCAGTCATTATTTCACTACCTACAGTGAAATTGTGGTCGCCTGAGGATCCTCATTTATATAAAGTGGTAATTACCACCAGCACAGATCAAGTAAATTCTTACTTTGCGATGAGAAAAGTAGGAATTGGTGAATATAATAATAAGAAAGTATTGCTACTCAATAATGAACCTTATTTTTTCAATGGTTTATTAGATCAAGGATTTTATCCAGATGGCTTATACTTACCAGCAACGATTGATGGCTTTATCTTTGATATTCTAAAGATGAAAGAATTAGGATTCAATACTCTTCGTAAACACATTAAAATTGAACCTTTGATATGGTATCATCTTTGTGATAAATTAGGGATGATTGTATGGCAGGACATGGTGAATAATTCCCCATATTCGTTTGCTCAGGATACAGTTCTACCAACGATTGGTTTTCAAAGTAAAAGCGATGAAAAACGTTCAATCCCTGCGGAAAATAAAAAGATTTTCATTGAATCAATGGAAGAAACAGTTTCTTTATTATATAACAGCCCATCGATTGTTTTATGGACCATCTTTAATGAAGGATGGGGTCAGTTTAATAGTGTGAAAGTAACAGAAATATTAAAACAACTTGATAATACTCGTTTGATTGATTCAACCAGTGGTTGGTTTGACCAAAAGGTAAGTGATTTATCAAGCCTTCACATTTATTTTAAAAAGATAAGATTAAAAAAAGACAAACGCCCAATTATTATAAGCGAATTTGGTGGATATTCTTATAAAATACCAGAACACTCTTATATCCTAGATAAAACCTATGGTTATCGATATTTTACGGATGAAGAATCATTTCGAAAATCATTCATCAAATTATATGAGGAACAAATTATTCCTAATATTGAAAAAGGGTTAACAGCAGCCATTTACACACAAGTGAGTGATGTTGAAGAAGAGACCAATGGAATTCTTACCTATGATCGTCAAATATGTAAAGTAGATGTTAATGAAACAAAAGCGCTAAATAGTCGCGTCAAATATAGAAAGTGAAAAATATGAATACACAAGTAAATGAATTATTAAAAGAAAATGATTTGATTTTATTAACAATTAAACGTTTGGGAATCAATGGAGAAGGAATTGGCTATTTTAAGCGATTAGCTGTTTTTGTTGCTGATGCACTTCCAGAAGAAGTAGTTGAAGTGAAAATTACAAAAGCAACAGAAAAATATGCTTATGGAATTGTGAATAAAGTAAAAAAGGCATCTCCAAAACGAATTACACCCCAATGTCCTTATTATGGAAAATGTGGTGGTTGTCAATTACAACATATCGATTATCAAGAGCAGTTAAATCAAAAGAAACTAATGGTTCTTGAAACATTTGAACGATATTATGAAGGAGATTATTCTCGTGTTACATTTAATGAAACAATAGGTATGAAAAATCCTTGGAATTATCGTAACAAAACACAGCTACCAGTAAGACACGATGGAGAACATGTTGTTGTTGGTATGTATGCTGCTGACTCGAACAAAGTAGTTTATATTGATGGATGCTTAGTTGAGAATAAATTAATTACTGAAAAAATGAAATTGATTCTTGAATTCCTTTCAAAAAGCAGTATTGATGTATATAACCCTCGTTTCCGCCAAGGAAACTTACGTTATATCGTTTTACGAGGCTTTGAAGAAACAAAAGAAGTACAAGTAACCTTTGTATTAATGGAAAAAGAAACAAGATTGATTGGTATTTTGAAGAAAGTTGGCGATTATGCTGGTTTGACTTCAGTTAATTATTCCATCAATAGTGATCCAAAAGCCATTGAAATCATTTCAGGACCTGTTTATAAACTAACAGGAGCAGATAGAATAAAAGGAAAATTGGGTGATTTAGAGTTTATGATTTCTCCAGATTCTTTCTTCCAATTAAACACAGAACAGACCACCGTTTTATACGATCAAATCAAGAAAATCATCAACCCAATGGGAAAAGAGAAAGTATTGGATTGTTATTGTGGTATTGGAAGTATTGGTCTTTATTTAGCAAAAAGCGTTGGTGAGGTTCGTGGAATTGATAATAACGAAAGTAATATTATCAATGCTCGTGAATTTGCAAAATTAAATGATATTAATAATGCAAAGTTCTATCATGGTAGTATAACCCCATATTTACAGGATTTTGTTACGGAAAACTTTAACGCTGATGTATTAGTAATAGATCCACCTCGTAGAGGAATGGAATTAAGTGTTATTAATTACTTACAAAAGTCAAAGATTAGAAAGATTGTTTATGTATCTTGTAATCCTGCCACTTTAGTTAAGAATTTAAATCATTTACAAAAAGCGTATGTTGTAAGAAGTGTTACACCAGTAGATATGTTCCCAAATACTGCCAACGTTGAGTGCGTAGTTTGTCTTGAAAGAAGATAAAAAAGTGCTATTTTAAAGCAAAAATAAGCCGTTTCTTATGACTAGAGTGCATCTAGGCTTAGAAAAGGCTCTTTTTTTACGGGACAAATAGTATATTCAAGGTAGGGTTAAATGTGTGCAATTTAGGTGTTTAACAAACTTGTTTGTTTGGGAACATATCGAATAAATGATAAAAAATTGAAGATTATTATTATTGATATTCTCTTGATTTAAACTTTATATTTTATTATAATAATATTGCAAATTAGAATGATTAAAATGTATCGTATACCTATAGAGTACGAATCATTAGTACTTATTAACCTAACAAAAGTTGAATCATTTGCAGTTATCGCGTCTATAGGGACCGCGGGTTATTTTTTTAGTATTCTTAAATTTTTAGTATTTGTTTACTAAATATTTTAGGTGTATTAATAAAGTAATCCGCTTTTTTATTTTATTATGAAAGGAGAAGAATATGGAAGAAAAAAAGTATGAATTAGTTAGATTTAAAAATAATGAAGT
>CAYPLR010000015.1:20933-39545 GCA_964411675.1 uncultured Bacteroidales bacterium | reverse complement strand
AAAATACTTGTATTTCTCTTATTATTCTGAAGATTTTTTTAATGAAAATTTGAATAATCTGAAGAAATTTAAAATAAAAAATAAAATAGTATACGAACTTAAAAATCATAATTTATTAAGTCTATTAATAAACAACGAAACAATTAATAAGATACGAAATCTGGATATATATTTTTTTGAAAATCCAATAATAAAAGATAAGATAGATCGTAAATTTTTAAATAGTTCTGATTTCCAAATATATTTTGAGAATTTTTTAGAAGAAACAGTGCTTTGCGGTAATAAAAAAATTTGTAATGATGAACTAATTGAGTCTATTGAAGCAAAGTTTAATTTATAATTATTTAGTTGATAAAGTATCTGTTCTTTTCTCACATTAGAATTTGAATTTTTAAGCTACACTGTATATAATGTTTTATGTTACCTATATATTGTTTCTAGTGAGATAAGTTAAAACAATTCAATTATTATTTCAATTTATTAAGTTTAAACTGATTGATTTTTTTGATATGTAAATCTAGTGAAAAATTCACATATGAATTAATACACGATACTGATAATATTTCTCAGATTTCAATTTGTTATGTGAAAGACTCAATAGAAGAAAATACAATAGAAAATGTCATTATTGATAAAGATATTTTTATATGATATTTTAACAAATTATTATTTGGTAAGTATATAATAGGTGATCCAACATATATCTAACAAAAATATGTTTTATTAATAAAACATGATAATGGCGATTTTGAATTTATTAATTATTATACCCAATCTACATTTCAAAATGAAAATGAATATTTTGGGAAAGTATATCGTGGTGAAGAAAAATTTAAAGAATTAATTAATAAATATTTAGTCAATTAGTGTTTAAAGATTTGTTAAAAGGAGTATATACTTGTGTATGCTCCTTTTAAATATATATTGTTTAATTTATAAAAATTATATATCTTGACGGGTTGTCAATGATCGCTTACACTTTTTAGTAAAAAGTGGAACGAGTGGTGTTATTATATTTATCGAGATATTCTCTCGGAGATAAATAGCCCAACGGTTTCATCGGAAAGTTGTTGTATTGGTTAGTATACTTTTCAATTGAGATTGTAAATCATCAAAAGAATAAAAAGTATACTTATTATAAAAATACAAACTATCTTTGCCATGACTCCGTTCGACTTTCCCATTATGACGCGGAGTAAACGGTTTGATTAGCTTGTGCTCAATTTTCAGTTTACTCAATAAAGTATAATTTCTATATATATGATGAAAATAATAGTTTATATGGTATAATATATAATGGACTTAGATACTATTATATACGGGATATTTTAGGAAATATACTTGGAATAGTCGATTCAGATGGAAATATAGTAGTAGAATATCAATATGATGCTTGGGGAAGGATGTTAAGCACAACAGGTAGTTTAGCATCAACATTAGGAGTTGACAATCCATTCAGGTACAAAGGTTATTATTATGATTTTGAAACAGGATTATATTATTGTAATTCTAGATATTATAATCCAGACTGGGGAAGATGGTTAAGTGCTGATGATGTGAGTTATTTAGACTCACAAAGGATTAATGGATTAAACTTATTTGCTTATTGTAATAGTAATCCAGTTATGTATAAAGATAGTACTGGATGTTATTCGTTTTTGGACTTCCTTATAGATGCAGGCAGATTTATAGGTGGGATTGCCATAAGTGTTGCTGCAGGGGTGACCACCATTAACTTAGCACCATTATTTTTGATACCGGGAGCTGCAGCTATACCTTTGTTTACGACCAATATGATGATGTATGGAGCAATGGCCACATCTTCTCCATTTAGTAGTGCAATTAAGTCAGATATGGAACTGATAAACTGGAATCCATTTAATAATAATGAGTCTATAGTAATTGAGTCATAAAATGTTTCATTCTACAAGGGAGTAATGGTAATTAGATATGGTGATGCTGATACAAGAGTATGCGGGGGTTTTTCTTTTGGAATAATTGGTATTAAACGTGGTACAACAAGGATTGATATTGTTAGCCATGAATATGGGCATCACAAGCAACAGCAATTGATTGGTATTGCATTATATATACCTGTTGTTGCTATACCATCATTAATTAGTGCTAATAAAAACACAGTTTCAATACATAGGAATCAGTGGTATGAAAAATGGGCAACTAATTGGGGTAATCTGGCTTGTATTTGGTGATGGAAAATATAATATAACAAAAATAGTTTATTTAGAGAAAGGATTTATATGCGAAGATTAAAAAAAATATTATTACTATCTGTATTAATTTGCTGTCTCACACTATTAACTTCTTGTGATTATTCCTATTTTTTATATAATAATACTGATGGTGAAGAACTATTTTTAGAAAAAAAAGTAACTAGCATAGAACTGATTAACTATGAAAATTTGAAAGTACAAGATAATCAGTCAGATGAATGTCAATTGGATTTAGCTAAATTGGAAATACTGGAAACACTTGATGATGATAATTATGAGAATTTCATAAAAGAGTTAGCCGAAATTGGTGGATTTACAGGCAAACTAAAACAATTATTAAAATCACCAGAGGGCATCGGGATTAGAATTATTTATGATGATGATAGTTTTACACTCATAACTACTACTACTGTTAATGACTATGATTGTATTTTTCTTGGAGAGTATAATTCTGATGAGAAACTAGATATGAGTTTTGGTATTTCTTGGATAGAGATGATTGATGATTTTAAAGTTCTTATAAACAAGTATTTTACTATATTAAATAGTTGAATGTAACAATAAAATCATATAAAATTGTGAGTAAAAAAATGACTGTTTCCATAGATATTTGTTGAAATGGTAATAGATATTATAGTGATTCCTTTTTGTTTTAAACTAAATCTTTAAAAAGAACAATATGAATAAAAACGGTAATATTGTAAGTAAGAGTAAATATAACTTCAGTAACGTTTTATTAGAAGAAGAATACTTATATTATGGATATTATGATTATCCTGATATCCTTACTGGATACAGAAAAGGAAGTCTTTCAAAGAGTATTACATATAACGGTGAATATATTGGGAACCCGTCAGTGTTCGTGTACGCTATCTAGTGTACACGAACAATTTTCTTTTTTATTTGTTTTAATTTATCTAGATTTATAAAGAAAAATATGATACAATACATCGTTAATGAGGTGTTCCTTGCATAACCATCTCTTAAAAAAACAAGGAGAATAAAAAATGAAAAAAAGAAGTAGAATTCATCAAATTATTAGGCTGGCAATTATTACAGCCTTGTATGTTACCTTAACAATTGTTCTTAGTTTTATATCTTATGGAGACATTCAATTTAGAATCGCAGAAATTTTAATCTTTTTATGTTTCTTTAGAAAGGATTATGGAATAGCACTTGTTTTAGGGTGTGCAATTGCTAATTTTTTTAGTCCGTTAGGAATTGTTGATGTCATCTTTGGAACTTTGGCAACTGTTTTTTCTGTATTGTGTGTTATGAAAGCAAAGAATTTATTAATAGCTAGCATTTTTCCAGTTGTTTTTAATGGAATTATTATAGGTTTAGAACTCTTTTATGTTTTAGATTTACCTCTTTTCTTATCAATGGCATCCGTAGCTATTGGCGAAGCAGTGGTTGTAATGGTATTAGGAAATTTGATTTTTTTCAAACTTAAGAAAAATGCAAGTTTTTTAGAGTTGATTGAAGCAAATCAAAACTGTGAATAGAACTGTTTATAGGTTCTATTTTTTTATTTAAAATTTAGACTAGATGTGTTATAATATTTTAGAAAGTGGTGAAATTATGCTGCTAATTGCTGAAAACATACAAAAAACATATAGTGATAAAATTCTTCTAGATCATATAACTTTAAGTATTGATCAAAAAGATAAAATAGGGATCATTGGTGCTAATGGTTGTGGAAAAAGTACACTACTGAAAATAATTTCTGGTAATCTCGAAAGTGAAACGGGTGAAGTAACCTTAATTGGAGAAGCAAAAGTAAGTTATTTATCACAGGAATTAGACTTAGATGAAGATAAGTTTCCTCTTGAATGGCTTATGAAAGATAGTACCAAGAAGAATCAAGAATACAAAGAGCATGAAGTGAAGGCCTTACTAACAAAATTAGAGTTATTTGATTATAATCGTAAAATAGCTTACTTATCAGGTGGAGAAAAAAAGAAAGTCGCTTTAGTGAAGGCTTTAGTTACCCCATCCGATGTTTTAATCTTAGATGAGCCAACCAATCATTTGGATAGTGATATTATTTCATGGCTAGAGAAATATCTAATTAAATATATGGGAGCAATTCTCATGGTAACCCATGATCGTTATTTTTTAGATAGGGTAACAAATAAGATTATTGAATTGAACTATGGGAGATTGACTACTTATGAGGCTAATTATTCAAAATATCTCTTGATGAAAGCAAGTATGGCGGAGCAAGAATTATCCAAGGAGAGAAAACTTCAAGGGCTTATTCGTAAAGAATATGAATGGATTAGCCGGGGAGCAATGGCTAGAACAAGCAAGGATAAAAAAAGAGTCGAAAATTACGAAAACCTAATCAATCAAAAGAAAGTTGTTGAAAAAAAACTTGTAATGGAGAGTGCTAAAACAAGACTTGGGAAAAAGACTATTGAATTGGTTAAAGTTGGTAAAAGTTATCAAGAAGAAATATTCAAAGATTTTTCTTTACTATTGGATCGAGAGGATCGAGTTGGTATTATTGGTAAAAACGGAAGCGGAAAAACAACTCTTTTAAAAATTATCACAGGCGAAGAAATTCCAGATTATGGAGAAGTTATCATAGGCGAAACAGTAAAAATTGGATATTTTTCTCAAGACAATGAAAAACTGGATGATAACATGAAAGCAATTGATTATATTAAAGATATCTCAGAAATGATAAAAACAAAAAAGGGATATATTACTGCTAGCCAAATGTTAGAAAACTTTTTATTTGATAATCCGTATAGCTATATCGGTAATTTATCAGGGGGAGAAAAAAGAAGATTATATTTACTGGGAATACTAATGTCTGCTCCTAATGTTTTACTTTTAGATGAGCCAACAAATGATTTAGACATTACAACACTAACTATTTTAGAAGACTATTTAGAAGCTTTCTCAGGAGCAATCATGGTTGTTAGCCATGATCGCTATTTTCTAGATCGAGCTGTTAATCGAGTGTTCGTTTTAGAAGAAGACAAAATCTTCTATCAGTATTTAGGTGGATATAGTGATTATTTGGATGCTGTAAAAGAAGAAGAAGAAAAGAAGGAAGAAAAGAAAAATTATTCTCCAAGAGAAAGTAAAAAAGAAGCACCTAAGTTAACTTATAACGAACAAAAAGAACTTGACACCATTGAAGATCATATTACAGAATTAGAATATCAAATGAAGGACATCGATAACCAAATTCTCTTATCAGGAAATGATTATTTAAAAACAAAAGATTTATATCAACAAAGAGGATTAATTGAAAAGACGTTAAATGATAAGTTAGATCGTTGGGCATATTTAACCGATATAAAAGAAAAAAGTAAAAGGAAATTGTAAAATGGACCATCAAAGTAGTTTTCGTAGAGCTCAAGAAAAGGACTTGAAAGAGATTATTGAACTGTGTGAATTAGTTAAACTAACTTACCCATTGTGGAATGAATATTATCCTGTATATGATAATTTTTTAGAAGATTACCAAAATAATCATCTCTTTATTCTTGAGGTGGCAGGAAAAATTATCGGATCTATTGGTGCTGAAAAATCAGATTGGCACGAAAACACACTAACGCTTCACATGTTTATGATTCATCCCCAATATCGTAATCAAGGCTATGGGACAAAACTTTTTCAAAGCGCAGAAAATCTTCTTGCAAAAGAAGGAGAAACGCAAGTAGATTTATTAGTTAGAAATGACAATACTAAGGCAATAAAAATGTATCTTAGGTTAGGATATCAAAATTTAGGTGCTGTTAAGACACCATGGGAAATGGAAGACGGAAAATTCTATTATTTATTTATTAAAAAGAAAATTCAAGCAGGAAAAAATTAATTAGTAAGACGAGGAATATCCTCGTTTTTTTTATAAATAGCGTTTCCATAATATTGTAATTTTAATTAAATTATGTTATAATAATTGGCTTGACAACTGAGGTATTGATTATGAGCATTTTAGAAATTACAAATCTAAAGTTTGGTTACAATGATATAACACTTTTTAATAATCTAGAACTGAACTTATATCGTGAAGATCATATGGGATTAATCGGTGCTAATGGTGTAGGAAAAACAACACTCCTTAATATGATTGCTCATCGTATTGATCCTGACGAAGGAAAAATATCATGGATAAATGGTGTTGACTTTAGTTACCTTGATCAACACTTAAAAATCTACGATTCATTGACAATTAAGGATTATTTATATAAAGTTTATGAAGAACTATTTCAAAAAGAAAAAGAAATGAATGGTTTGTATAAGAGCCTAGAAACAGCTTCCGAAAGCGAATATGATCGAATTTTAAACAAAGCGTATAATATTCAAGAATATTTAGAGCAAAACGGTTTTTATATGATTCAATCAAGAATTGCTAATGTAATTAATGGCTTAGGAATAAACTATGATGAAAACTGGATTTTAAAGAATCTAAGTGGTGGACAAAAAGGAAAAATATTTCTTGCGAAAATGTTGCTAGAAGAAAAAAATGTATTATTGCTTGATGAACCCACAAACTTTTTGGATGCTGTTCATGTAGAATGGTTAACAAAGTACTTATCTACTTATACTCATGCTTTTATTGTGATATCGCATAATACAGAATTTTTAAATGGTGTGTGCAATGTCATTTGCGCCCTAGATAATAAGAAACTGACACGTTATCGGGGAAACTATGATGCTTATTTATTGCAAAAGGATATGCATGATAAACAGTATGAAGCTGAATATAGTGCTCAACAAAAATTTATTAAGAGAACACAAGACTTTATTGATAAGAATATTGTTCGTGCTTCAACAACCAAACGAGCTCAAAGTAGAAGAAAAATGCTAGATAAAATTGAAGTATTGGCCAAGCCAACGAATCAAAAGAAAGTGAAGTTCATTTTTCCTTTTACTCATACATTTAATAGTGAAGCTTTAATAGTTAAGAAATTACTAATTGGCTATACTACTCCGATACTTAAAGAAATTGATATAAAGATTATGTTTGGAGAAAAGGTAGTCATAACCGGTAAAAATGGTATTGGTAAGACAACTTTCTTAAAAACAATTTTAGGATTAATTCCTTCGTTGGGAGGTACTATAAAAGTACCCGAATACAATAAAATTGTTTATTATTCCCAAGAAATGAACGAGAAAGTAGATATTACACCTTTTGATTATATCAAAGATACTTACCCTAAAATGGATGATAAAGATGTTAGAAGTTTGTTAAATCGCTATGGAATTACTAGTGATTTGGCTGTTAAACCTATCAACAAATTAAGCGGTGGAGAAATTTCAAAAGTAAGATTTGCAAAACTTAGTTTGGAAGATTCTAATTTATTGATTTTAGATGAACCAACCAATCACCTTGATAAAATAGCAAAAGAATCTTTGTTTGAAAGTATTGAAAATTATTCAGGAACAGTGATTTTAGTATCACATGAAAAAGAATTTTATAAAAAGTTAAAAATGAAAGAAATTCATTTTAGTTAGGAAAAAGAATGGAAATTAGAAACGTAGCAATTATTGCTCATGTCGATCACGGAAAAACTACTTTGGTCGATCAATTATTAAAAAAATCTGAAACACTAGAGTCGCGAGAAACAATTGAAGATCGAGCGATGGATAGTAATGATATCGAAAGAGAAAGAGGAATTACTATTCTTGCAAAGAATACTGCAGTAATGCATAAAGGCTGTAAAATAAATATTCTTGACACTCCTGGGCATGCTGATTTTAGCGGTGAAGTAGAAAGAATTATGAAGATGGTAGATGGTGTAGTCCTTGTTGTTGATGCTTATGAAGGAGCCATGCCACAAACAAGATTTGTATTAAAAGAAGCTTTAGAAAATAATCTAAAACCGATTGTAGTCATTAATAAAGTGGATAAGGATTCTGCTCGCCCTGATGAAGTTGTGGATGAATTGTTGGATTTGTTTATCGAATTAGGTGCTAATGATGATCAATTAGAATTTAAAGTTGTTTATACCAGTGCAACTCATGGTACATCGAGCCTATCTAGTGATATCACAACACAAAGAGAAACGATGGATCCTGTTTTGGATTTAATTGTTTCAGAGATACCAGCACCTAGTGTTGATAAAGAGGGTAATTTACAATTTCAAGGTGCATTACTTGATTACAACGAATATGTTGGAAGAATGGCAATTGGAAGAATAAAAAGAGGAACCATTAGATCAAACACTATTGTTTCTTGTATGCGAGTAGATGGCTCAATTAAAAGTTTTAGAATACAAAAACTATTTAGTTTTTTAGGTCTTCATCGTACCGAAATTGAAGAAGCTTATGCTGGAGATATTGTTGCTGTAGCAGGATTAGCGGATATCAACGTAGGAGAAACAATTTGTGAGGTAGGTTATGAAGAAGCATTACCTCCAATTAGAATTAGTGAGCCAACGGTAGAAATGTATTTTTCTGTTAACAATTCACCTTTCTCAGGTAAAGAAGGAAAATTCGTTACTTCAACAAAACTAGAAGAACGACTATATCGAGAAACTCAAAAAGATGTTAGTTTACGAGTGAATAAAAGTGGCTATCATGATGAGTGGGTAGTTTCTGGTAGAGGAGAATTACATCTTGGAATACTAATTGAAAACATGCGTCGTGAAGGATATGAATTTCAAGTCGCAAAGCCAAAACCAATCATTAAAGAAATTGATGGTAAAAAGTGTGAACCATTTGAATATGTACAAATAGATCTACCTAATGAGTATACAGGGCCAACAATTGAATTAATTGGACGCTTAGGGGGAATATTAGAGTCGATGACAAATGATATTTCGCAAACACGATTAGTTTATACCATGCCCTCAAGAGGACTAATTGGTGTAACGACAGATTTTATGACGTGTACTAAAGGTTATGGAACATTGAGTCATACTTTTTTGGATTATCGTTGCTTAGAAGGTAATTTAGTTGGTAGTCGAAAATTAGGAGTTCTAGTTGCTACCAATGAAGGTAAAACTACAGCTTATGGAATTGGACAAATAGAAGATCGTGGCGTATTATTTGTTGAACCCAACGAGAATGTTTATGAAGGACAAATAGTTGGAGAATGTAATAAAGATGAAGATTTAGCAGTTAATGTTGTGAAAGCAAAACAGCAATCAAACCAAAGAAGTTCTTCAAAAGATATGACTGTTGTCTTAAAAAGACCAAGAATTATGCCACTTGAAGTATGTATGGAGTATATAAATGACGATGAGTTGTTGGAAGTTACCCCTAAAAATATTCGTATGCGTAAAAAAATTCTTGATACTAGTGAAAGAAAGAAATTTGATAGCCGAAAGGAAAGATAATCATGAGAAAAATAATTAGCTATTTATTACTACTATTTATTGCTACTTTTTTAGTAGGTTGCGATGAAACTATTATTGATGATCCCACTACTGATGAGCCTACTATTGATGAGCCTACCATTAATGAGTTAACAATATATTCAATCAATGATTTTCATGGCGCTTTATTAGAAGATGGAGATAAAGTAGGTATTTCTAAATTAGGCAATTATTTAATCAATGAAAAAACAACAAATCCTGAATCGACAATCATACTTTCTGCTGGTGATATGTTTCAAGGAACAGCAGTGTCTTCAATGACACGGGGGAAAGCCGTTGTAGAAGCCATGAACATCATTGGTTTTGATGCAATGACACTTGGAAATCATGAGTTCGATTGGGGAGTTAATCAAATAAAGGCTTTTTTTGACAAAAGTGAAGAAAATGGAGAAGCATCTTTCCCTTTCTTATCGGCTAATGTGAATTATAAAAATAACTATGAATTAGTTGAATGGGCAAATCCTTATACAATTGTCAATCGAGGGAATCTTAAAATTGGAATTATCGGTTTGTTAGGTACTGATCAAACCAATGATATTCTTGCTTCTCATGTGAAAGATTATGTCTTTACAGATGAGTTTTCAGCAATCAAAAAATACACAAAAGTTCTAAGAAGTGAAGAAGATTGTGACATTGTGATTGTTTCAGCACATCTTGATACAGCCGACATCAACTATCAACTATCATCACTGACAGGTGATGAAAAAATTGATGCATTGATCAATGGTCATACCCATCAACAATATTACGGAGAATTAAAATATAATCGAGAGATACCATTACCCTATGTTCAATCGGGATCAAGTGGTCAATATATAGGAAAAATTACATTAGAAATCAATAGCGAAACAAAAGAAGTTATTGATGTTGCTAGTGAAAATATGAGAGCTACTAGTGTTTGTCATCAAGAAAGTGCAGAAATTAATCATTTAATGAATAATTATCAAAACTATATTGACGAAGCTAAATCTGTATTAGGAGTTGCTGGTGAAAATATCTATAAAAACATCACGGGAATATGGATGGCAACTGCAATTCAAGAAAAGATGGGAACTGATCTAGGAGTTGTGAATTCTGGAGGAGTTCGCGGTAGTGCTTTTCCAATCTATGCTAACGATAATGTAAGCTATGGCGATATTTTTGAAATAATGCCATTTGAAAATACAATATGTAGTTCAACAATACCAGGTAAAGAATTATTAAAAATTCTTAACTATATGAATGATGGCATGTATTTTAGTAGTAATGTAACTAAGAGTGGACAATCCTATTATATCGATGGGGTAGTTGTTGAAAATGGCAAACTATATCGAGTAGGAACCATTGACTATTTATTTGAAAAAGACTATTACCCATTTATGTACGGAGAGGAAATAGTCAAAACATCAATTTTACTTCGGGAAATAATGGTAGATTCAGTTGATGAAAAAATAGCTTTATATGGAAAGTTCTACGTTACAAAATAAAGTCGAGAAAAACATTGTTATAAATGATATCATTTTAATGATGTTTTTTATTTTGAATGAAAAAAGAGCAAAAATATGTTATAATATCAAAATGGTGTAATTATGAAAAAAGAATTTAAAATAAAAAATCCTGAACAAATGATTGAATTAGGAAGGATAATAGGGAGTTTAGTTAAAGAAAATATGATCATCACGCTTGAAGGAGACTTGGGAGCGGGAAAGACCACCCTAACAAAAGGAATTGCCTTGGGCTTAGATATCCAAACAATCATCAATAGTCCTACTTTTACGATTATGAAAATACATTATGGTCGCTTAACTTTGTACCACATGGATGTATATCGTTTGAATAATGATAGTGGAGACGACTATTTAGAAGAATATTTTGAGGCTAAGGGTGTATGTGTCATTGAATGGGCTAATAATATCAATGCTATATTACCTAAGGATATTCTAAAAGTGTTGATTAAACGATATAGTGACACAGTAAGAATAGTAGAAGTTGAGGCTGAAACACAACAATACATTGATTTATTGCAAGAGGTTAGTTTATGAAAACAATGATAATAGATACTTCAACAAGTTTTTTATATGTTTCTTTTGTTGATGATAAGAAAGAAATTTTTCAAAAACTGTTAAAAACACCGAATAATCATTCGGAAAATCTTTTAAATGCAATCAAAGAAGGCTTAAGCGAGCATCATTTAGAAGTAAAAGATTTTTCAAAAATTATTGTTGGGATAGGACCAGGCTCCTATACTGGGTTAAGAGTCAGTACCATTGTTGCAAAAATGTTTGCTTGGACACTAAATATTCCTTTATATACAATTAGTAGCCTTGATGTGATTGCCAGTGGTTATTATGATACTGATGGTAAATATGGAGTTACAAACATTGCGAAAAAAGATTATTTATATACGAAGGTTGTTGAAATTAAAAATGGTAAGTATTCAGTACTTGCTGATGATTGCTTTGTTTTAGCTGAAGATTTTAACAATCAAATAAAAAAATGCGGTTATCAGGTCATTGATGAGAAAAGTTTTAAGTTTTCAGCACTTAAAATCATTGAATTAGCACAAAATGAAGTGAATGATGTAAAAGCATTAGTTCCTAATTATCTAAGAAAGGCAAATTCATGAAATACGAAATTCGAGAAATGAAAGTAGCCGACATTCCTGCTGTAATGGAAGGTGAAAAAAGGATTTTTAAAGAAACGTTAGGATATGATATGCTTTATTCAGAACTAACTTTAAATCCTTATGCCTATTATTTTATTCTTGATATTGATCATCAAGTAAAAGGATATATCGGTTTGTGGATTGAAAGCGAACGAGCAGAAATAGTAAATTTCTATATTGACAAGGAATACCAAAATCAAGGTTATGGTTCAATGATTCTAGAATTTGCTATTAATTTATGCAAAATGTCTCAAGTACCCAATATCAGTTTAGAAGTTAGAGAACATAATTTAATAGCAATTAGTCTTTATGAGAAATATGGATTTAAATTTGCTTATCGAAGAGAAAAATATTACAAAGATCTTGAGGATGCTTTGGTAATGGTAAAAGAATTGAGGTGATTAGATGTTAGTGTTGGGTGTAGAAAGTAGTTGTGATGAAACTAGTGTAGCAATCGTAAGAGATGGAAAAGAAGTTTTAGCGAATGTTATTTATACACAAATAGACACTCATAAAGTATTTGGAGGTGTTGTTCCTGAAGTTGCAAGTAGAGAACACGTAAAAAAGATGATTTATGTGTTTGAACAGGCACTGATGGATGCTAATGTTACTCCAAAAGAGATTGATTTAGTTGCTGTAACTGCAACACCTGGATTAATTGGTTCACTATTAGTAGGAATTAATGCAGCAAAAGCATTTGCTCTAGCTCATAATATTCGTTGTGTTGATGTGAATCATATTGATGGACATATTTATGCAAATTACATAGAAAGTGATTTTAACTTTCCTATTTTGGCGCTAGTTGTCTCAGGGGGTCATACTGAGTTGGTACTAATGAAAGATCATTATCAATTTGAAATTTTGGGACAAACTTTAGATGATGCTGTAGGAGAAGCCTACGATAAAGTAGGTAGAGTAATGGGATTAGATTATCCTGCAGGAGTGTATGTTGATAAACTAGCTCAAACAGGAAAAATATCTTACAAATTACCTTTTGTTTATCTTGATAAAGATAGTTATAATTTTTCTTTTTCTGGATTAAAATCAGCAGTTTTAAACATTATTAACAAATGTAATATGAAAAACGAACCAATCAATGTTGCAGATTTAGCTGCTTCTTTTCAAAGTAGTGTTGTAACAGTATTAGTAGATAAAACAATTCAAGCAGCAAAAGCATATAAAGTGAAACAAATTGTTGTTGCTGGTGGTGTAGCTGCTAATCAAGGATTACGAAAATCGTTAACCGATGCAGTAAGTAAATTGGAAAATGTAAAATTAACTTTTCCAAAAATGAAATATTGTACCGATAATGCAGCCATGATTGCTGTTGCTGGCTATTTCAAAGACGTTTTGAAAACGATTTAAAAAAGTGTTGATTTAATAGCCCTTTTATTGTATAATTACATATAGTAATCAAACAATAAAAGACATACTTTAATCCTAAAAACATATGGAGGAATTAAAAATGAAAAAAATATTATTCTTGTTATTCGCTATCGTTTTCACTTTAACTTTTTCAACAGGGTGTAGCGAAGAAGTAGAAGCCAAAGATTTGTGGGATGCTTATGTTGAAGCAATCAATAACAAAGATTTGGAAGGAGTTGCTCGTGCATTTTATTCAACATCAAGTACAGCATATCCAAAATTTATCAGTGAAAACACAGATGGAGAGGGTAATACAACATATTTTGATGGAATTGAGTCTTTAAGAACAGATTCCTTTGAATACTCACTACAAAGTAATGTTACCACCAATAAGAAATGGGAAAAATATGCTAGCGCTCATGTAAAAGTAACATTAGTTACTATAGATGGACCTGAGTCAAAAGAATTTGATGTTTACTTCTTGTCAGGTGAAACGAATGTATGGAATTTTACTACACCAGTAAATATTACTTCTTATGAAGAAGATGAATTAGGTAATAAACCGAATGATATTTGGCTTCAAAGAGTAATTCGCATCACTGAAGATGGGAAATTTAAATATAAATATGTTTCTGATGAAGTCAATGGTGACTATATCACGCTTGTTCAATACATGGGTAATGATAAAAATGTTGAAATACCTACTGAAATTGATGGAGCACCTGTAAAAGTAATTAAGAGTTATGCTTTTTACAAATATATTAGATTCTTAAATATTAGTATTGCAACTAGTAAAGTTCAAAAAATTACTATTCCTTATACTGTTGAAACAATCGAAGATTATGCTTTCTATCAATGTAAAAAATTACAATCAGTAAATGTTCCTAATAGTGTTAAAACAATTGGTGGAAATACAGGATTATCTTTTGCTAGTTGTAGAGGCTTAAAAACAATAACTATTAACGTTGATGATAGTGAAATGTATGGTGATGATCAAGAAACGATTCCTTCAACATCAACAGATGGTATTGAAATTATTGATGCAAGAAACATGTATGTTGGTGATATAATTCAATTAAGTGAAGCTAGTGGAAAGTTAGTTTATTGGACTGTAAATAATCCCGATGTAGTTATAGTTGACCGTGATAAAGGAACTGTAACAGCAATTAAAAATGGCTCTGCAACGATAACTGCTTCGTTAGCAGCCGATCCAACAAAAAAAGCAACGGTTAAAATAACAATAGCAACATGCCCAGTTTTACTTGTGGCAAGTTCAAACTCTTTTGATAGATGCTCAGGATTAGAAAAATTGATATTAAATGTTGTTAATCCTAATTGCATTAACACTTCAGCAACAAAATTTAGACTATCAGCAGATGTTAAGATTTATGTACCAAAAGGAAGCGCTGAGATGTATGAAAACAATGCTGTTTGGTCAGTTTATGCCGAACAAATTTACGAACTAGACTAAAAAATAAAATAAATAAAAGCTAAACTTAAAAATTTAGCTTTTTTTTGTTACTTTGTAAAATTAATAAAAGGATTGTAAAAAAAGATTATAAATGATATAATAAAAAAAAGATAGTACAAAGAAATATGTTCTTGGAGGAAAAAATGGAGTCTTTTGCGACATTCAATTTTGACATACTAGCAGTCATAGTTTTTATAGCAGGGCTATTATTTGGAAGTTACTATGGATTTGGTCGTCAATTAAGAAAAACTATTAATTTAGCATTACCATTTATCATTCTCCATTTTTCATTAAAACACATTGTCAATTTACTATTAAAAATTAGTTTTATCAATCAAGCAAAAGAAAAGATTTTCTTGTGGTTAGAAAAGTACATTATTATTGCTAAATATGAAAATGTTATTTTTTGTATTCTAGTTGGAATTAGCCTTTACTTTTTACTTTATTTACTAGTCTATTTTATTTTAAAGTTGTTTTCACCGAGTAAAGAAAAAAATATTTTGGAAAAAACAAATATTTTATCACGTATTTTAGGAGCTATTTCTTCTACTATCAATACCTATATTTATCTAGTGTTACTTTTGTTTGTTCTAGGAACAACAATGATTAGCAGTATATCAAATCCGTTAGCAAATGTAATGGCAAAAACAAGTACTCCTATTTTTGATATTTCAACACTTAATCGATACCAAAATGATAATGTACAAAAATATGAAATGTGGGAAAATGCTTATGAGGAGTTAAGTGGGTTAAAAGCACAAGTAGCATATCAAGAATTGGATATATTGGCAGTTGAATTTGCCGAATTCAACACTTATTTTAAGAATGAAATGATACCTAATTTATCGTTAGCATCTCAAAATAGAATTGAGAATGCAATGACTGATGACAATTATGTATTAACATTAATGGAGATGGGTGAAAAGAGAACCCTATTTTACTATATATTATTAGATGAAGAAGAAAATGCATTGTACGATGATTTTTTTAGTAAATATGAATATTTACTTGCCAAAAGAGGGTATGTTTATTTTATCTATGAAATATTAGAAGATGATTTTGCTTCTTATACTTTTGATGAAATTTTCGAGTTGTTAGAAAACAATAAAACAAAAATATTAAATTACTTTGTAAAAGAAAGCGATCAAGCAAGTTTTATTGATACTTATAATTCCATGTCATTTTATTTTCATAATCATGATGAGTTATATCAATTAACTAAAATGACTTTAGATGACTATACTATAAATGAATATGTTGATACCTTCTATCAACTATTTCAAACTTCATCATCGGCAAAAGCCTTTGTTGAAGAATATTTAAAAGAATACATAAATATGAATGTAATAGAAAAAAGTGAATATGAGCAAATAGTATTTGAAACAATGAAGGAAGCTTTTTCTGTTCATAGTCAATATGAAGAGGAGATATTTTTGATTAATTCCCAAAATTCATATCCTGTTCGTTTAATTTTGGGACAAAGTTATCGTGATTTTTTCGAAGAACATACTTGGGAAGAGGAAATACTTTTATCAAACTATTTTTGTGATGTATTAAGTTCACAAGAATTGTCAGGTCATGATTTATATTTTGAGTATTTTACTTATGAATATGTTTTGAAAACGAGTGGAGAGTTAATCACTCTTGAAGATATCAAACAGGGTTTAATTAAGATAAAGGATTTATCTAATTTAGGAATTATTACAGACAAGGCAAGATATAGTGTTTTAGAAAAGATATTCACCAAAGATACAGGATTACTTTTTAAACTATTAGATAAGAATATATTGGCAGAAAACTTGATCGATGATATTTTAAATTCATCTGATATTGATTCAGAAATAAAGGTGTATCTAACGAATTAGTAGGAGATTACAAATGAAAGATAATTCACAAGTGAAATTATATAATCCCTCATGGGCGGAAGAAGATACAGAGATTACTGATTTGGGTAAAATTGAATTTTTAAAAGGAAACCCGTTTCTTTATGATCCTTTGAATTCACCCTATATTGTGAGTAGTATTGAGGATTATCGTATCAAATATAAGAAGGATTATCAATCTTTTGGGCATCTCATTAGAAACGCTACTTATTCTCGTTATCGAAGACGAAGAATTGCAAAAAAAGCATTTTCATTTTGGGAAAAAGATATTCAGAAAGCTCAGGAAAAGAGAATTATAGAGAGTAGTAGTGTTATCGAGACTTCTGGGAATATTAAAATCAAACCTTTTTCATGGAAGGCTATACTATTGTTGTGGTTGATGTTGATTATTCTGATGTTTATTGCTTGTTTAACAAATGGATTATTTGTGAGGGCATTTGGTAATAATTTCTTTGTTCAAATGGCAAATCTTCTAAATAATGGTTTTTCTATCAATCCATGGATTAAATTGATTATGAATGTAACCTTATATTTAGTTATCATTGCTTTAATATATGCAAAATATTACAATGTAAATATTCAGGATTTTAAAAAGATTACTAATAGCGCTCATTATATACTTGAAAAAAATACAAGAATATTAGATAAAGAATATGAAAAGAAAATTAAAAAGGCTAAAACATACTATATGACAAGTGTTTTAAGGAAGAATTATACATTTGCTCCTTATACTATAAATTTAGTATGTGAAGGAAAGATAGGTAATCAAACTCTAGATACTATTTCACAAGCAATAATTGATAAAAGCTCCAATTTTAAAAAGAAAAAAGTTTGGTTTCTATTATTTAAAAGCTTATTGATAATACTTAGTATTGCTGGTACTTTATTAGTAGTGGCTTATGTGATTTATGAGGTAATTAAAACATTTATTTTCTAAAGGGGTGAGGCTAATGATTAGGGATAAGAGCCAATCTGAAAAACTAGAAATCATAAAAAGAAGCTTGCTCGAAGATTCAAAGAATAGGGAAAAGTATTTGAAGATTAGAAGCAATAAGGGACTAATTAATGAAAAAAACGCTAAAGAACGTTATTTGTTTAGTGAGCGATCAATTATCAGCAATAAAGAAGGTGAAACCATGAATGAAAAACCTAATACTGTAGCTACTACCGAAGAAATTGCGGTTGAAAATAAACCTAAACTTAAGGAAAAGAAGGTTGTTCTTTCTGATGTAGAAAAGGAACGTTTAGCCAAGGAAAAAGAAAAAGCAAAAGAGAAAGAACGTTTAGCCAAGGAAAAAGAAAAAGCAAAAGAGAAAGAACGTTTAGCCAAGGAAAAAGAAAAAGCAAAAGAGAAAGAACGTTTAGCTAAGGAAAAAGAAAAAGCAAAAGAGAAAGAACGTTTAGCGAAAGAAAAAGAAGAACAAGAAAAAATAGAAGTTAAAGAATTAGCAAAAGAAAAAGAAAAACAAGAAAGAATAGAAGCTAAAGAAAAAGCAAAAGAGCAAGAACGCCTAGCAAAAGAAAAAGAAGAACAAGAAAGAATAGAAGCTCTTAAAAAAGCAAAAGAGCAAGAACGCCTAGCAAAAGAGAAAGAAGAACAAGAGAGAATAGAAGCTAAGAAAAAAGCAAAAGAGCAAGAACGCCTAGCAAAAGAAAAAGAAGAACAAGAAAGAAT
>CAYPLR010000015.1:0-20833 GCA_964411675.1 uncultured Bacteroidales bacterium | reverse complement strand
AAAAGAAAAAGAAGAACAAGAAAGAATAGAAGCTGAGGAAAAAGCGAAAGAGCAAGAACGTTTAGCGAAAGAAAAAGAAGAACAAGAAAGAATAGAAGCTGAACGCTTGGCAAATGAAAAAGAAGAAGAAAAAGTTGAAAAAGAAAAACAAAAGAAATTAGACATTCAAGAAAGAATGCGCCGTAAAAATGAAGCGCAAAAACTATTAGACCAAGGATTTATGAAGAGCGAAGCGGAAAAAACGCAAACAAAAGAAATGGATCTAAAAGAAAAATTGTCTAAATTAGAAGTGGATTATGAAGAATCGTATGATGATAAGCTAGATAAAGAACTTGAAGAAGCTTATGAAAAAATAGATTTTCTAGTACAGGAAAATGAGAAAATGAAAGCGAATATTGCAGAAAATGATAAGAATGTGAATAAATTATCAAATCAATTAGCTGCAGTTACTCAAGAAAAAAAGAACGAACAAAAAACAAACCAAGATTTAGAGAAAAAACTAGCGGTAATCAAACAAGAAAAAGAAGATTTGATAGTCAAGTTAAATGATGCAAATAAAAAAAATGTAGGACTTTATGAAGAATTAAATAAGCAAAAAGATGAACTTGGGAAATCTAGTCTTGTTATAGAAGAACTTCATCAAGAATTAGCGAAAAAAGAACAAGAAATTGCTATCGTTGAAAAAAATGATAATCAATTCGCACAAAAAGAAGCGGAACTAATAAAACAAAAAAATTTATATGAAGAGACTGCAAAAAAAGTAGTAGAGTTAGAAACTATAAATCAAGAATTAATTAAAAACATTGAACAACTAAAAGAAGATAGTGATTGTAGATTCGCACAAAAAGAAGTAGAACTTGCTACTCAACAGAATTCATATGAAGAAGCTATCAACAAGATAGCAGAATTAGAAGTAGAAAAACAGGAAACAGAAAAAAGGTTACAATTATTAACTGAACAAAAAACAAAATTACAAGAATCTTTAAATGATACAAAGCAAAAGAAAGCAACACTGTTATCTATAAAATATAATGATATTTTTGTTTTAGATAAAAGTGGTGAGGATATTTCTTCTGAACTAAAAACATATTTAGAATCACTGAAGAAAGATAATGAAGATAGTATCAATGAATTAAATGATGTGAAGGTAAAATTGCTTGCTAAAGACGAATTAATTGTTGCTTTAGAAAAAGAAAATTCTGATTTGAAAATTATTGATCAAAAGCCAACATTATTTGATGAAGAAGTTGAAGTAGAAGATAAATATGATGTTGAAGCAGAAATAAAGAAGATTAAGGATGAAATATCGCAGATTAAAAAACGAGAAATCAGTACACTTGAGAATAATGATCAACAATATGCGATGAATAAAAACCAGGATATTTATCAGAGAATACATAACTTAGAACAAGAAATTTATCAAAAAGATCAACAATTACAACTGATTCGCCAACAATTTAATGATATTAATGAAGAAAAAATTATCGACCCTGAATTTAAACGAAAAATTCGTCGCGCTCGCGATATGAAAAAAGAATTAAATGAATCGTTTGAAGAAGAAAAGAAATTTATAAATCGAAGTATTATTCAAGTTGAACAGCAAATTAATCAAAAGAAAATTGAAGTAACCAATGCAAAAGAAAAAGTTGAAACAATAGAAAAAGAGTATGCAGGTCAGACAGATCGTACCTCACTAGGTAGAGAATCATATTTGAGTAAAAGAGGAAAAGCATTAATCGAATTAGAATTGTTTGAAGATAGGTTACAAAAATTGAACGATGAATTAGTTGACTTAAAAGGACGCTATGATTATCTAATTCAATGTTATGATGAACGAATAGAACAATTAAATCAATCAGAAAAGGAAATCATTGATTATTATTTGAGTGAAATGAAGAGCGATTTAATTGGAAAAGACAAGATATATAGTGTTAAAAATGAAGAAAAAGAAGATTTAATTCGCCAATTAAATGAATTAAATCAAGCACAACAACAAACCCAAACAGCTTTATTACAAAATAATCAAGTTATTAGTAAAGCGTTAGAAACAAATAGAGAAATCAAAGAACAAATTTTAAGCGATAAGAGACAAAATATTGATCAAAGTATTCGTCGCTTAGAAAATGAAATACAAGAAAAGAATATAATGTGCAATAATTTGATTAGTTTACTCAATACGGTTAATCTGAAGTTTGGAGAGCGAGTAAGTGCAGAAAAACAGATTCGAGCAACAGATGTAGTTGCAAATTATTTAAAAATTGCTAATGATACTGAAGATCTGACTCAAGAATATCATGACAATCTTAACCAAACACAAGAAGTTACAGAAAAAATTGATGCCTTAGTAAGTAATCCCGACGAAAAATCAGAAGTACTTCGTTTAAGAGCAAAACTTGAAGACTTGGATATATTAAAATCAGATTTGATTGCAAAGATTGGATTTTCACGGAAAAAAATGGAAAATCTAGTGAATGATGAAAAAGTCCTTTACTACACAAAATTATCAGAAAGCATAAAAGAACTGAAAGATAAGCAAGAAGAATTGAAACTAAATATTGAAAAGTTAAAAGCAGAAATATCTGAAAAAAATGCTGATTTGGTAAGAATAAAGGAAGAGAAGTTTAAACTAGAATGATAATTACGATAAACAAAGAAATAACTGATATAATTCCTACATTCAATATCATTGCAATGACAATGGATGTTGAAGTTGAAGATAGTGAGAAAATATCAGAAATGATTACAATTTATGAAGAAAAAATCAAGGGGGAATATTCATTAGAGGATGTATTGAATATTCCTCTTATCAAAGAAGCCCGAGATGGTTATAAGAAAATGGGAAAAGATCCCAGTCGTTATCGTTTAGCCTGCGAATCTTTACTAAGACGTTTAGTAAAAGGGAACAATTTATATCGCATAAATAATGTTGTTGATGCGGGAAATCTCTTATCGATAGAAGCGAAAAGAGCAGTTGCTGTACTAGACTACGAAAAAATCAAAGGGGATATCACAGTAAGGTTAGGAAAAGAAACAGATGATTATTACGGAATTGGTCGAGGACTATTAAACATCAGTAATATTCCTGTTTATGAAGATGAAATTGGACCTTTTGGCTCAACAACAAGTGATACAGAAAGAACCATGGTAACAAACGAAACAAAAAAAATATTATTGATGATTATTTGTTTTGGTCCAAGTATGCACGAGGAAAACAAAAAATTTGCTATTGATATTTATCAAAAATATGCAACAGCAAAGAATATAAAAGATATTAGAATAACTAGGAAGTGAAAAACAATGGAAGAAATATCAAATTTTATAAAAACAATCATGATTAGTGATTTAGAAAGTGGAAAAGCTAAGTCAATTGTAACAAGATTTCCTCCTGAACCCAATGCCTATTTACATATTGGGCATGCGCGAGCAATCATTACTAATTTTGAATTAGCAGAGAGTTTGGGTGGAAGGACCAATCTACGATTCGATGATACCAACCCTGCAAAAGAAGATGTTGAATTTGTAGAAGCAATTATAAAAGACATCGAATGGTTGGGTTATCACCCTGATAAAGTATTGTTTGGTAGTGATTATTTTGATGAAACCTATGAATTAGCAATCAAACTAATCAAAAAGGGACTTGCTTATGTATGTGATTTAACACCAGAAGAAACTAGCAAATACCGCGGGGATTTCAATACTCCAGGAATCGAATCTCCTTATCGTAACCGTAGCGTGGAAGAAAACTTAGAATTATTTAAGAACATGCGAGATGGTAAGTATCAAGAAGGAGAACGAGTTTTACGCGCAAAAATTGATATGGCAAGCCCTAATATCAATATGCGTGATCCTGTTTTATATCGTATTTTATATATTAGCCACCATCGTACTAAAAATAAATGGTGCATTTACCCAATGTATGATTTTGCTCATCCTATTCAAGATGCAATTGAAGGAATCACTCATTCTTTGTGTAGTTTAGAATATGATAATCATCGCCCATTATATGATTGGGTTGTGGAAAAGTGCGAAATGCCTCATGTCCCACAACAAATCGAATTTGGTCGTTTGAATATAACAAACACCATAATGAGTAAGAGATATTTACGTGAATTAGTAAATAGTAAAAAGGTAACAGGGTATGATGACCCTCGTATGCCAACCTTAGTTGGTTTAGCTAGAAGGGGATATACTCCAGAATCCATCAAGAATTTCGTAAAGGCGTCGGGATTATCTCGTATCAATTCAACAATCGAAGGGGATATGCTTGAGCATTTTCTTCGTGAAGATTTAAAATTAAAAACAAATCGTTTAATGGCAGTTGTAGATCCTTTAAAAATAGTAATTACTAATTACGAAGAAGGAAAAACAGAGTATTTAGAAGCCATGAATAATAATGAAAATGAAGAACTAGGAACACGTAAGATTGCCTTTTCTCGTAATCTATACATTGATAGAAACGATTTTATGTTAGAAAAACCAGATAAGCATTACAAACGCTTGGCTTTAGGTTTGGAAGTGAGGTTGTTCCATGCTTACTTTATCAAAGCAAATGAAGTAGTTTACGATAAAGAAGGAAATATCGTTGAGGTACATTGTACTTACGATCCACAAACAAAGAGTGGAAGCGGCTTTAATGAAAGAAAACCAAATGGAACGATTCAATTTGTTGAAGCAACAACCGCAATACCAGCTACTTTCAATTTATTTGAAACGTTAGTAATTGATAATCCCGAAGATAATCGTAATTTTCTAGAACGATTAAATCCAAATTCTTGGACAATCAAAGAGGGCTTTATTGAAGGAAGCAAAAATCAATTTTTTACTATGGAACGATTCCAATTTGTGAGAGATGGATATTATGTTGTTGACAAAGAATCAAGTGAGAATAAACTGGTTTTCAACCGCATTGTATCATTAAAATCAGCAATTAAATAGTTATGGAGTGTGAAATAAATGTTAAGCAATTTGAATGAAGAGCAAAAAAAGGCAGTGATGGCATACTCTGGCCCTGTCGTGGTTTTTGCTGGTGCTGGTAGTGGGAAGACAAGAGCTCTAACCTTTCGTATTGCTTACATGGTAAAGGAAAAGGGAATTAATCCTGCTAATATTCTAGCAATTACCTTTACAAACAAGGCAACCAACGAAATGCGCGAACGATTAATCAATCTTGTTGGACCGGAAATATATGAGGCAACAATTAGTACTTTTCATGCACTATGTGCTAGAATTCTTAGAAAAGAAATACCAGTTTTAGGCTATAGCCGTGCTTTTTCTATTATTGATGAAGAAGAGCAGTTGAAAATTATCACAGATGTCTTAAAAGAAAACAATGAAGAAAAGAAAAAAGCAAAACACATGCAAAAAGTGATAAACTATAACAAGTGTTTTGATATTGTGAAGATTGATAATCCTTTGGAAAATAAAATTTTTAAGCTTTACGAAGAAAAAATGAAAAGTTTAGATTTATTAGATTTTGAAGATTTATTGTTGAAAATAAGAGAAATATTTGTCAATTTTCCTCAAACACTACAAAAATACCAAGATAAATTCCACTATGTATTAGTCGATGAATTTCAAGATACGAACCTTATTCAATATAAGATTGTAAAGATGCTAACAGAAAAGAGTAGGAATTTATTCATTGTTGGTGATGATGATCAAAGTATCTATAGTTTCCGAGGAACTAATTATGAAAACATGTTGCTATTTAAACGTGATTTTCCTGAATATCAAATATTTCACTTAACAGAAAATTACCGCTCTACGCAAGCAATTCTTGATGGCTGTAATAAATTGATTGCTCATAATGAAGATCGTGAGCCTAAAGAACTATTTTCTCGTAATAAAGGAAAAGAAGATGATGTTGTCATCATGCAAACAGAATCAGAAAAAGAAGAAGTAAATTATGTTTTAGATACGATTCGTGATTTAAAAACAACAACTACTCCATGGACTGATTTTGCAGTATTATATCGTAGCTCTGTTATCTTAAGAAATTTTGAACTTGGCTTTATTAAAGCGGGAATACCCTATCGTGTTTTTGGTGGAGTTTCTTATTTAAAAAGACGGGAAGTAAAAGATATCATAGCTTATTTAAAATTAATGATTAATAATAATGATATTCATAGTTTTAAAAGAATTATCAATGTTCCAGCACGAGGAATTGGTGAAGCAACTATTGGGAAAATTGAAGCCATGTGTAAAGAATATAAAATTCAGTTATTTGAAGCACTAAAGGCATCCAATGTCATTCTAAACAAGAGTAAACACCAAACCTTGTTGGATTTTATGGAGATGATTCAATATTTTCAAGATAAGATAGATAAGGTTAATCTAAATGAATTATTCGATGAATTAATTGAAAAAATTGGATATAAAGAGTATTTAAAAGAAGAAACAGAAAATTTTGAAGAACGAAACGATAACTTACAAGAATTCAAAAGTGTTCTTTATCAAATTGAATCAACTTCCAATGAAATCTCTAGAAGCGAACGCTTGCGAGAGGCATTTGATCATACGATTTTATCGGATGAATATCTCCAAAATCAAAAAGAAAATAAAAATGGAATTACACTATCAACAGTTCATTCTGTTAAGGGGTTAGAATTCAAATATGTTTTCGTTGTAGCCCTTGAGGAAAATATTTTTCCTAATGAAGGACGGATTATTAGTAGTTTTGAAATGGAAGAAGAACGTCGAATTGCCTATGTTGCTTTCACTAGAGCAAAAAGCAAGTTATATTTACTGGCAACAAAAAACAGAATGCTTTATGGAACTTGGTTTCATAATCAACCATCGAGATTTTTACTTGAATTTGCAGGGACAAATAAAATAAGAAAACAAATCATCGAAGAAGAAAATCCATTTCATGATTTAGAACAAGAGTATATGCTTAGAAAACCATCAGAGGAAGAGCAAAAAAATTCCGGTCCTTATAAGATAGGAGATCTTGTAATTCATGATAAGTTTGGTGAGGGTGTAATTATTGGTATCAGAGGTGAAATCGGTATGATTTTCTTTGCAAGTCAAAAGAGAATGACAAATATTATGCTAGCGCATAAAGCTTTACGAAAAAAATAATGAATAATAAAGAGGTAGATAAGTAGTTTTATCTACCTTTTTTTATTTAATAAAAAGAAAAAAGGAATGACATTTTTCTAAGAAATAGAACGAAAATATATGCTTTTTTCATTTAAAAAATCTCTATAATATGGTATAATATAACAAAGGTAGGTTTACTTTATGGATGTAAAAGCAAGAATCGTAAAACTAGTGAATGACCTCAATCAATATAGCGAAGAATATTATATTAATGACAATCCATCTATTTCAGATGTTGAATATGATAGTCTATTGCGTGAACTAGAGAATCTAGAAAAACAATATCCAGAATATATTCTTCCAAATTCACCAACGAAAAGAGTTGGTGATAATGTTAAGGAAACCCAATTTACAAAAATAATTTATGAAAAACCAATGTTATCTCTTGCCAATGCTTTTAATGAGCAGGAAATTCGTGAATTTGATAATCGCATTGTAAAGGAAGGGTTTACTCCAAGTTATATTTGTGAATTAAAGATTGATGGAATAGCAAGTAGTGCTCAATATAAAAATGGTTTATTTGTGAAGGGTGCAACGAGAGGAAATGGTTATATTGGGGAGGATATTACTGCCAATATGAAAACCATTAAAAACTTACCAAGAAAACTAAAGCAGAATCTCGATATTGAAGTGCGTGGCGAAGTTTATATGGGGAAAGAGGTTTTCAATCAACTAAACGACGAGCGACAAACAACGGGAGAAGAACCATTTAAAAATCCTCGAAATGCTGCTGGTGGATCGTTACGTCAACTTGACAGTAAAATTACGGCACAGCGACGCTTGGATATATTTAATTATACCATTGTTGATGCTTATAAATATGGAATCAGAAGCCAAAGCGAAGCGTTGTCATATCTTCAAAAATTAGGATTTGTAATCAATCCCAACTATCAATATTGTCATAATATTGATGAGGTAATTGCTTATTTGAATCATTGGAAGACAGAAAGGAAAAAATTGGCTTATGAGACAGATGGGGTTGTCATTAAAGTCAATGATTTTGCCATGCAAGAGGAAATTGGCTATACCATCAAAAGTCCAAAGTGGGCGGTTGCTTATAAGTTCCCTGCGGAAGAAGTCGAAACTAAATTACTAGATATTATCTTTACGATAGGAAGAACAGGGAATATTACTCCTAATGCTGTTTTAGAACCAATCATGATTGCCGGTAGTTTAGTGCAAAGAGCAACATTAAATAATGAAGATTTTGTAATAGAAAGAGATATTCGTATTGGTGATATTGTAGTTGTTCGTAAAGCGGGAGAAATTATACCAGAAGTTGTGAAAGTAAATCTAAATAGACGAACAGCAGATTTAACACCATTTAAAATGATTGAGAAGTGTCCAATTTGCCATCAAAAACTAATTCGTGAAGAAAATGAAGCAATTCATTATTGCCGTAATGAACAATGTGAAGGTAGAACGATAGCTTCTTTGATTTATTTTGCTTCAAAAACAGCAATGAATATTGAAGGATTGGGAGAAAAACTTGTTGAAGATTTATACAATCGTGGTTATATCAAGAAAATAACAGATATATATCGTCTTGAAAATTATTATGATGATTTGATAAAGATAGAAGGATTAGGAGAAAAAAGTGTTACAGCATTGCTGGCAACAATTACAGCTTCTAAGAACAATTCTTTGGATAAAGTCATTACAGCATTAGGAATTCGTTTTGTTGGAGCAAAGGTTGCCAAGATATTAGCCGCAAACTTTGGTTCATTAACAGAATTAATAAATAGTACTTATGATCAATTAATGGCGATTAATGATATCGGTCCAGCGATTGCTGCTAGTATTACAAAGTATTTTTCATTAAACAAAGAATTAGTTCAGGAATTGCAACAATTAGGAATTAATCCAACAATGGAAAAAAAGAAAACAGAGAATTTACTTTTTGCGGGGATGTCTATTGTTTTAACTGGAAAACTAGAGAGTTTGTCTCGTGATGAAGCAAGCAAAATCATTGAAGATTTGGGAGGAATTCCCACTTCCAGTGTTAGTAAAAAAACTACTTTTGTAATTGTTGGTAGTGATGCTGGTAGTAAAAAAGAAAAAGCAATGAGTTTAGGAATTAAAACAATCAGTGAAGAGGAATTTTTGAAAATAATAAAAAGGTGATTATATGCAAAAATATATCGTTGTAAAAGGTGCAAGAGAAAACAACTTAAAAAATATCGATGTTAAGATTCCCAAAGACAAACTGGTTGTTATGACGGGTTTATCAGGAAGTGGCAAAACTTCATTGGCTTTTGATACCATCTATGCGGAAGGTCAAAGGCGATATGTTGAAAGTTTGTCAGCGTACGCCCGACAATTTTTAGGCAATGTTAATAAACCAGATGTTGATTCTATAGAAGGATTATCACCAGCGATAGCGATTGACCAAAAAACAACGAGTAAAAATCCTCGCTCGACTGTAGGAACAGTTACTGAGATTTATGATTATTTGCGATTGTTATATGCAAGAATTGGAAAAGCCTATTGTCCTGAACATCATGTCTTGATAGCAGCACAAACCATTGAAGAAATGATTAATAAAATTTTTGAAGCAGAAGAAGATTCGAGAATTATTATTTTTTCACCCATTGTTTATGGAAAAAAAGGGACACATGAAAAAACGATTGATGTAATTCAAAAAGAAGGTTTTTCTCGTATCAGAGTAAATGGTGAAATCATTGATATATCAGAAAATATCGATTTAGAAAAAACAAAAAGACATAATATAGAAATTGTCATTGATCGTCTAAAACTTAGAAACGATATTCGTTCTAGGCTATATTCATCATTAGAAACCGCATTAAAATTTGGAGAAGGTAAAGTTATTGTTTCCATTAATGATACTGAACACATTTTTAGCGAGTATTTGGCTTGCCCTTACTGCGATTTTTCTATTCCTAAATTAGAACCAAGACTATTTTCATTTAATTCTCCTTTTGGGGCTTGTCATGAATGTAAGGGTTTAGGAGTGTTACAGAAGCTAGATGAGAATCTATTGGTAACAAACCCGGATGTTTCCATTCGGGAAGGAGCAATTCGTTATTTACGTAATATTGTTGATACAGATAACATAGAATGGCAAGTTTTTGAGAAAATGATGAACTATTACCACATTGATCTAGACAAACCTTATCAAGATCTAGCAGACGAGGAAAAGGAAATTATTTTATTTGGTTCTAAAGAACCAATTCCCTATGAAATAACAACAAGTGGTCAAAATACAATTAGAAAATCACAACGTATTGAAGGAATTGCTAATCTAATTGAAAGAAGATATTTGCAAACGACATCAAGTATGGCTCGAGAATATTATAATTCTTACTTAGCTGACTATGAATGCCCTGAATGTCATGGGATGCGTTTATCAAAAGAAGCATTAAGTGTTTTGGTTGGGGATAAAAATATTTACCAATTAACCGAATTAACAGTTATTGAAGCACTAGAATATTTAAATCAATTACAACTCAGTGAAACAGATATCCAAATTTCTAATTTGGTGTTAAAAGAAATTAAACAGAGATTACAGTTCTTGGTTAATGTAGGTTTAGATTATCTAACACTATCTCGTGCTAGTGCCACTTTATCTGGTGGTGAAAATCAAAGAATTCGTTTGGCAACCCAAATAGGCTCTCATTTAACAGGTATTTTATATGTGTTAGATGAACCATCCATTGGATTACACCAAAGAGATAATGCAAAATTAGTAGGAGCTTTAAAGGAAATGCGCGATTTGGGAAACACGTTAATCGTTGTTGAGCATGATGAAGAAATTATGATGCAATCTGATTATTTAATCGATGTGGGTCCTCTAGCTGGAGAATTTGGTGGAGAAATTGTCGCTGCAGGAACTCCCCAAGAAGTTATGAATAATGAAAATAGTATAACAGGACAATATCTATCAAAGAAGAAATTTATTCCAATTCCTGAAAAGAGAAGAACAGGAAATGGTCGCTTTATAAACATCATTAATGCTCATGAAAACAATCTAAAAAATATCGATGTAGCAATTCCGGAAGGAATGTTAACAGTAGTCACAGGTGTTAGCGGTAGTGGTAAATCAACATTAGTAAATGAAATTTTACAAAAGTTTTTAAGTCAAAAGTTATATCGTTCGAAACAAACACCAGGAAAATGCGATGACATTCTTGGTTGGCGCGATTTTGAAAAAGTTGTAGATATTAATCAATCTCCAATCGGAAGAACACCACGCAGTAATCCTGCCACTTATACAGGAGTATTTGATCAAATTAGGGATTTATTTTCAGAAACAATGGAAGCAAAAGTTCGTGGTTACAATAAAGGAAGATTTTCTTTTAATGTAAAGGGTGGAAGATGTGAGAAATGCTGGGGTGATGGAGTTGTAAAAATAGAAATGCATTTCTTACCAGATGTTTATATTCCTTGTGAGGAATGCCATGGGACAAGATATAATCGAGAAACACTAGAAGTAAAGTATAAAGGAAAATCAATTGCTGATGTTTTAGAAATGACGATTGATGAAGCGGTCAACTTCTTTTCTAAGATTCCTAGTATCAATAATAAATTAGTCACTTTAAAAAATGTTGGCTTGGGTTATGTAAAATTAGGCCAAAGTGCTACTACTCTATCAGGAGGAGAAGCACAAAGAGTGAAATTGGCAAGTGAGTTATACAAAAAGATTACAGATAGAACAATCTATTTGCTGGATGAACCAACAACAGGACTTCATTCAGATGATGTAAAACGATTATTAGAAGTAATCAATTACATTGTTGATCAAGGTGCAACAGTTATTATTATTGAACATAATTTAGATGTGATTAAAAATGCTGATTACATCATAGATTTAGGTCCTGAAGGGGGATATCGAGGGGGAGAAATTGTTTTTACAGGTTCTCCTGAAGAAATTATAAAATGCGATAAATCCTATACAGGAGAATATTTGCAAAAAGTAATGGTAAAAAATTAAATTACTTTTAGAATAAAAAGAAGCAAGTAGCTTCTTTAGAGGTTAATTATGGACAAGAAAAAAAGAAAAGAAAAGCGGGAAAAAATAGAAGAAGATTTTGAAAAGTCGATGCGTGAATTGGGAAAACAAATCGAAGAATTAAAAGAATCTGGCTTAGTGGATCCTGACAAAATAAAAGTTATTAAAGTACGATTACCAAATATTGATCCCAAAAAACGAACGTTACTATTTTTCATTGAAATAGTTATTTCATTTTTATTGTTTTTTGGGTTAAGTGGTTATATAAAATGGGTTGATTATCCAGAATTATCATATTTTCTTCTTGCTGGTGGAATATATGTGTTTGGTGAAACAATATTAACAAAATTAATAGATTTATTATTACCAAAATTTGCGGTTTATTCTTTGGGAGCATTTGGGATTATTGGAGGAATCATTTCTTTCGTTTTAACAATCCTTTTTGCACCTAAAATTTCAATTATTAGTACGTTCGGAGTGATTGTATTCTATATTATTTTCCTTGCATTAAGGAGCTTAATCAAGTGGTTGATGATCAATCGAATATTTACTAGGAAAAAGGCTTAGCTTATGTTATTAATTTTTGATTTAGATGGAACAATACTAGATACCTACCCTTTAATAAGGGAGACATTTATTCGATTATTCAGGCAATTTTTACCTGAATATCAATATGAAGAAACGGATTTACAGAGTTTTTTTGGCCCAGGGCTACTAGATACATTTGCAAGAATTGGTTGTAATGAGGACCAAGCAAAGCACTTATTTCGTGAATATCGTAAATTGAACGTTGCATTACAATCAAAGTATTTACGGATGTTTCCTAATACAAGGGAAGTATTACAAATGTTAAAAGACGATGGTTATAAAATGGCAATTCTTTCTAATAAAATCAATGAGGCAATCACTTCCAATTTAAAACAAATGAATCTATTATCATTCTTTGATTTAATCATTGGAATTGATCAAGTTAAAAATCCCAAACCTCATCGTGAAGGAGTCGATTTGATTAAAAAGATAATGAATATTGAGAAATGTATCTATATTGGAGATGCGAAAACAGATATGATAACCGCTATTAATGCGGGAATTGATGGTATAGGAGCAGGATGGGCTCTAACATCTCGAGAAGATTTGCTACTCGAAGGAGCTAAATATGTAGCTTCAGATATGAAAGATTTATTGAAGATAGTGAGGGAGAATTATGTTTGATGTATTAATTATAGGGGCAGGGCCAGCAGGAATGACTGCGGCAATATATGCAGCTAGGGGAAATTTAAAAGTTGGTATGATTGAACAAGGAGCTCCAGGAGGAGCAATGGTCAATACTTCAGTCATTGAGAATTATCCTGGTTTCAAGAAAATCGATGGAGCTTCTTTATCAATGGAAATGTTTGAGCAAGTGAACAATCTTGGTGTAGAATATTTAGGTTATTCTGTCATTGATATTGAGAAAAGTGAAGGTATTTTTAAAGTAACTGTAGAAGGATTATCAGAAAAATTAGAGTCAAAAGCTTTAGTAGTGGCTACAGGAACAAAGAATAAGCATCTTAATATTTCTGGTGAAGAGACCTACCAAGGAAAAGGAATCTCTTGGTGTGCTATTTGTGATGGATCATTTTATAAGAACAAACAAGTAGCTGTTATTGGTGGAGGAAATTCTGCTTTAGAAGAAGCGTTATACTTAGCAGATATCGCAAGCAAAGTATATGTCATTCATCGTCGCGATGAATTTAGAGGAGCAGAAATTTTAGTTAGCAAGTTAAAAGCTCGTAGAAATGTAGAGTTAATCCTTAATACCATTCCTTTAGAATTTTTAGGTGAAGAAAATTTAAAACAAATCAAATTACAAAACAAATTAACTTCCAAGATTTTTTCTATCGATGTTGAGGGTTGTTTTGAGTATGTAGGTCAACAACCAGCCAATCAAGCAATCAATAAATTAGGAATTATAGATGAACAAGGATACGTGATTGTTGATAGAAATTTTGAGACAGCAATCAAAGGTCTTTATGCTTGTGGAGATATTGTTGCAAAAGAAATAAGACAAATAGCAACTGCAATTAATGATGGAGCCATTGCAGCACTAAATATTGTTAAGTACTGTAAGGAATAATTATGTCATTCGCATCGGAAGTAAAAAAAGAAATAAGCAATATTCAAGGAGATGACTGTTGTTTAAAAGCAGAGCTTTATTCCATTATTAAGTATCGCTCAACCATAAGGATATCTACTGGAAGTTTTAAAATTGAAATTATTACAACTTTAAATGCGATAGCACGACGAATTATATATTTATTTAGAAAATTATATGCGATAAAGCTTGAAATACTTCTTGTAGAAAAGAAAAAACTTGATTATAAAAATCTTTATGTATTAACAACAATAGAAAAAGGGCTTGATGTTCTTAAAGACTTAGACTTACTAGATGAAAATTACCAGATTAAAAATGGGGTATCTAGAGAATTAATAGCAAAACCTTGCTGTAGATTAAGTGTTTTAAGAGGCGCTTTTTTGATGAAAGGATCAATTAATGATCCACGTAAAAGCAATTATCATTTAGAGATAGTTGCAATGAATCAAAATGATGCTGATTTTCTTATCGAAGTGATGGATCAAGTTGGGATAACAGCAAAGTGTGTTGCTCGAAATAAAGGAATTGTTGTATATATAAAAAAAGCAGAACAAATTGCTGATTTTTTACGTTTTGTTGGTGCTACCAATAATTTATTTTATTTTGAAGATGAACGGATAAGAAGAGATTACAATAATTATGCCAATAGAACGATAAACTGCGATATTGCCAACGAAGAAAAGGCCATCACAACTGCAGCAAAGCAATTAAAAAATATAGCATATATAGAAAAAAACTTTGGTTTATTGAATTTATCTGATCGTTTAACAGATGCTATTCTACTAAGAAATGCTTATCCTGATGATTCGTTATCTCAATTGAGTGAAAAATCAGAAAATCTAATAGGCAGGTATTTTTCTAAATCAGGACTAAGCCATTGTTTTAAAGATATTGAAAGAATGTGTGAACAAATAAAAAAAGATAAGGATCTATCCTCATCTTAATTTTGAAAAGTCAAATAATTCTCTAATATCAACATCCAAAGTAGCAGCTAACTTATCGATGTTTTTAAGTGTAATGTTTTTCTCCGCTCTTTCAATATGACCGATATAAGTACGATGAAGACCCGATTCATATCCAAGAGCTTCTTGTGTATAACCTTTTGCAGTTCTTAATTGTTTTACTCTTAATCCAAAAAGGACATTGATTGCATTATCTTTCATTGATTTTTACCTTCAGTGCATATATGATATAAAAAAAGACAAAACCTATCAACAGCCTAAAAGTAGCAGGAGGAAATTATGATTGAAAAAATAGGAGTAGATATCTCTGAGAATTCTCGTTTTGTAGATATGGTTAAAGATAAGAAACATTATGAAAAAATTCTTTCACTAAAAGAAATAATGATATTTGAAAGTTTTTTACACGAGAAAAGAAAAATAGAATATTTAGCAAGTCGCTTTTCAGCAAAAGAAGCTCTCTTTAAAGCTTGTAACAAAAAATTTAACTTTAATGAAGTGAGTATTTTAAATCATGAAGATGGTAACCCCTATATTGAAGCGAGTTTTTTGGATGACTATATCACTCATATCTCTATATCTCATGAAAAAGCATATAGCATCGCTTTTGTTGTTCTTGAACAAAGAAAATAATTTAAAAGTTTCTTGATAAAAGTAACTTTTTTTAGTATAATATATATAGTAAAAATATAAAGATTTATAGGTGATGAAAAATGAATAAAAAAATAGCAACAAAAAAATCAGTTAATTATAAGAATATTATTTTTTGGGGAGTCATTGGTTTAATTACGTTAGCATTTATCGTTGCTGTTGTGGTTAGATTCATTGGTTCAAGAACAGTGAACAACTATGATTCTATTGATCATGTAGTAGGTGAAGAAATATTTGAAAAAACAGAAGAAACATACATTGTTTATTTATATAGTAGTGATTCTCAATATGAAGAAGCAGTTAGTGCAATGGATGAGATCATTTTTAATTATGTTACCTTCCAAAAGAGAAATTCTGATGATGCCGATGTATACAAATTGTATGCTGCTGATTTAGCAGATCCAGAAAATGCAAAAGCAGTTGTTTTTGAATCGGAAACAAATATGTTAGTAACTGATCAATTTTCTAGTCTAAAGGTTAGTGACAAATCGATTCCTGTAATCATTGTTGTTAAAAAAGGTTCTGTTATTTCTTATGATATAACAGAAAATGACATTAGTGAATATTTACAAACAATCATAGAAGAAAATAAATAAGAAGGCAAACCCGTTCTTTATATTAAAAAATCTTGACTTTAATTATGTTTTGTTATAACATATTAAAGGACTTTGGAGTAGTACTCAAGCGGCTGAAGAGGTGCCCCTGCTAAGGGCATAGATCGGGAAACTGGTGCAAGGGTTCAAATCCCTTCTACTCCGCCATTTTTTAAGGCCTTTTGGAGAAGCGGTTTAACTCACATGCCTTTCACGCATGCATACACGGGTTCGAATCCCGTAAAGGTCACCAATTGAAAAAAAGGTGTTTTACATCCCAATATATATGGCTCTCATAGAGCCATTTTTTATTATCATTCCGCTTTATTTATTTTTTAAAATAAGGTATAATTAGGAAAAGGTAGGAATTTATATGAAAGAAGCAATCATTGGACTAATTATTCCCTTTTTAGGAACAACACTAGGTGCAGGAATGGTTTTTTTAGTTAAAAAAGAAATAAGACCTTCTATCCAAAAATTATTATTGGGATTTGCATCGGGTGTGATGATAGCAGCATCTATTTGGTCTTTATTAATACCAGCGATTAATATGGCAGAAGAACAAGACAAAATTGCTTGGCTACCAGCTACCATTGGTTTCTTATTAGGAATGGGATTTCTATTAGTATTAGATACCATCATTCCTCATTTACATAATAGTACTTCTGTTCCAGAAGGTTTGAAATCAAAATTGAATCGAACAACGATGTTAGTATTTGCTGTAACGTTACATAATGTTCCTGAAGGAATTGCAATAGGAGTTGTATTTGCTGGTGCATTAGCTGGTAATATGGGAATATCACTAGCAGGAGCCTTAGCATTATCCATTGGTATTGCGATTCAAAACTTCCCTGAAGGAGCCATCATATCTATGCCTTTAAAAGCGGAAGGAAATTCGCGTAGAAAAGCATTTATGGTTGGAGCATTATCAGGAATTGTTGAACCTGTTGCAGCATTTGTTACTATTTTACTAACAAGCATCATGGTCCCTGTTTTACCATTCTTGTTAGCTTTTGCTGCAGGAGCAATGATATATGTAGTTGTTGAAGAATTAATCCCCGAATCACAAAGGGGAAGTCATTCCAACATTGCAACCATTGGTGTTGCTGTTGGCTTTGCGATCATGATGATATTAGATGTTGCTTTAGGATAAAAATAAATAGATTGTCAATCGAGGTTTATTGATGAAAATAGCAGCAATACAACTAAACAATTATATCGGTGAGATGGTTCAAAGCTTTATCGGTGCCGAAACACTAATTAAAGAAGCAGTTGATGAAGGAGCAAAGCTTGTTGCTCTCCCAGAGCTATCTACATGTGGATATATTCCCAATACTGACATATGGAGTTTTGGTGAGCCTCGTGAGGGTATCACTAGTAAGTGGGCAAGAGAAATTGCCAAGAAATATCAAATTTATGTGGGTGCTGGTTTTTTAGAATGCGACGGATTTGACTTTTATAATTCTTATTTAATCGCTAATCCACAAGGGGAAATAGATGGTGTTATTAGAAAAAAAGATGTGGAAGCCTACTGCTTTAAGTCGTTTTTAGACAACAATATTATTGAAACAGAAATAGGAAGAATCGGTATTGGTATTTGTGCTGATACTCATAAAAAGTGGTTCTTTAAAAAAATGAAAAAACTTCAACCTGATTTAATTATTCTTCCTCATGCTTGGGCTACACCTACTATTGAAAACAAATTGATTAGTAAAAAGGACATCACTAAAGCAGAACAAGACTTAAAAACATTGGGTAAAATATATGCAAGTAATCTTAAAGTACCTACTATGTTTATTAATTCATGGGGAAAAATGCCAACGATGCTAGGATTTTTCGGAAAAATGATGAGTAGTGATTATTTTTCTTTGAATGGATCTTCAGCAATTTATTTACCTGATGGGAGAGCTTTTTATTGTCAAGAGGAAGAAAACCAAATAACCGTTGATGTTGATTTGAAAGTACCCGAAAAAGTACAAACAACGCCCCAATTTTATCATGGGTGGTTACATAAAGGTTCTTGGATAATCAGAAAAATCATCATTCCTTGGGAAACAATAAGTGCTCGAAAGTTTTACAAAAAAAGTTTGTTGAGAATTGCAAAAGCAAAAAACACTTTAAAATATTTTGAAATAAATAGGAAATAATCAAAAAGCTAAACAACAGTATATATGGGAGGTACTATGAAAAAAATAATTATTGGTAAGCTAAAGGAATCCGTAATATCAGTGTTACCAATAACTTTATTAGTAATCATCATTTCCTTGTTTGTTGATGTTGCAAAAGAGGATATGATTCATTTTCTTATTAGCTCAATCATGTTAATTGTAGGAATGAGTTTATTTACCATGGGATCTGATTCATCCATGCTTCCTATAGGAAAAGAAATAGGAAATCATTTAACAAAAAAGCGTAGTTTAGTACTCATGATAGTGGTTAGTTTTATCATAGGGTTCATAATTACGATTGCTGAACCAGACTTAATAGTTCTATCAGAGCAATTTGATGGATTAAAAAACAAGTATTTTTTAATAATTCCAGTGGCACTAGGAGTAGGTATCTTTTTAGTAATTTCAGCACTGAGAATTATCTTTCAAATAAAATTATCACAGTTGCTAATTATTTCGTATTCATTAGTCTTTCTAATCGCATTTTTTGTAGTTCCAGAATTTGTCCCAGTCTCACTAGATTCTGGTGGAGTAACCACAGGACCCATTACTGTCCCATTTATTTTAGCACTGGGTACAGGTATTGCCATGGCACGTGGTGACCGTGGTTCTGAAGAAGATAGTTTTGGAATGGTTGCTTTGTGTTCTGTTGGCCCAATTATTGCTGTTTTACTTCTAGGATTATTCTTGGGAAAGACAACGATTAGCACAGAGACGGAAGAATATGGTAATTTGATTGGAATTTTTGTTAAAAACATCAAAGATGTAGGAATAGCACTTGCACCATTATGTGTTTTCTTTATAGGATATCAGTTACTATATTTAAAGTTAAATACAAAAAAAATTAAAACAATCATGATTGGATTATTGTTTACCTATATAGGTCTAGTTTTGTTTTTATCAGGTGCCAGCTATGGGTTTATGCCAATAGGTGTTACTTTTGGTGAAAAGCTTGGAGCAACAGAATTCAATTGGGTATTGATTCCCCTTGGAGGATTGATTGGCTTTTTTACAGTCATGGCAGAACCAGCAGTGCATGTATTAAACGATCAAGTAGAAGAAATCACCAGCGGAACGATATCAAAACGATTGATGTTATTTAGTTTAGCAATTGGGGTTGGGGCTTCTATTGCTATGGCCATGTTAAGAATTGTATATGATATTTCTATTTGGTGGTTTGTGATTCCAGGATATATCATTGCTCTAACTTTAATGTTTTTTGTTCCAAAAATATTTACAGCTATTGCCTTTGATTCAGGCGGTGTCGCATCGGGACCGATGACTGCGACCTTTATTCTTCCCATGGCTATTGGTGTTGGAACAAGTATTGATAGCTCGAAAATTCTAACAAATGCATTTGGAATCGTTGCTTTTGTTGCCATGACACCATTGATTGTTATCCAACTGTTGGGTTTAATTTATAAGATTAAATTAAAAAAGATAAAAGAAACCAGTGATGAAGAAGACGTAAAGATTATTAGATTAAAAAAAGCAAAGAAAAATAAAGAACTAGTTCAAGAAGGTGGTAAAAATGTCTGAGGAATTACAAAGTATGAAGTTAATTATCACGATAGTTGATCGCGATAAAGGAGAAAGGGTAGAAGAAATTTTAAGTAAGTGTGGAGTTTACTTTCAATTAATTATGTTAGGAGAAGGTACTGCGGAACAAGAAATTTTACAACTACTGGGATTGAGTAATTTGGATAAAGATATTGTACTGTCGTTTGTTGAAGAAGAGAATGTTGAGGAAGCCTTAAATCAATTGCAAGGGAAATTGGAATTAAATAAACAAGGCAAAGGGATTTTATGTGTTGTAGATCTTGATTGTATCGGTGGTAAAAAATCGTTACAAATGTTATTAGGAAGAGAGTGTTAGGAGGAAACAATGGAAAATTATATGATATTTGCTATTTGTCATCATGGATATGCAGGTGACATCATGACAATTGCTCGTAAAGCAGGTGCAAAAGGAGGAACAATAGTCAAAGCAAGGGGTTCTGTAAGTAATGAAGTCGCAAAGTTCTTTGGGATAACCATTCAACCAGAAAAAGAAATGGTTATGATTATTGTTCCAGAGAATTTAAAGGAAGATATTATGAAAGCAATCATTCAAAATGCTGGAGTTCAAACAGAAGCACACGCAATTACTTTCTCAATTAAATTAGACCAAGTCATTGGTATTAATGTATAAAAAAACCCCCATAAAGGGGATTTTTTTATGAAAAAGTATTGACAAATAATGGTGTAAACCATATAAT
>CAYPLR010000014.1:0-40893 GCA_964411675.1 uncultured Bacteroidales bacterium | reverse complement strand
GAAGGTTTGATACATGTCTACTTTATCTTGACTAGTGTAAAATTGTATTAAACCTTTCATTTTTTGCTGGAGGCTCCAGTCGGATTTGAACCAACGATCAGGGTGTTGCAGACCCTTGCCTTACCACTTGGCTATGGAGCCAATTATAAATTACTAGATATCTCAGCATTAGTCATTATATCAAAAAAGAATATTAATGTCAAAAGAAATTATCTTTTTTTAGTAAAAAAAGGGGTATGGAATAATCCCCATACCCTATTATAATTTGATAAATTGATCAACATTAATAATGAATAATGTTGCTCCACCAACAATAACTTCAGTTGGCATTGTTGAAACGAAGCCAAATTCTCTAACAATAGAACTTGGTACCATCTCTTTTCTTGTTTTTGAATAATCTGAAATAACTTTAATAATTGCATCAACATCGGTATCTTTCGCGCCGATCATTAAAGTAGTATTGCCGCTTTTCAAAAATCCACCAGTTGATGATAACTTTGTTACGAAATATTTTTCTTTTACGAGTTCTTTCATAACCAACGAACTGTCTTCATTAGAGACAATTGCAATAATCAACTTCATTATAGCACCTCCTTTATATGATTCAGTGTTAACTTCTTAAATTATTTAATATTGCTTTTACTTCTGCAGCAGTCATAGTTTTAACTTCAACTTGGTCTTTATAAGCTGAGGGTACCATATCTTTAATTGCTTGCATCAAAACTCTAGTATTTTTACTTAAAATTTGTGAAGTAAATAATGTATCCACCATATCTTCGATTTCAGCTGTTGTGAAGTCATTGATATTAAATGATACACTTTCTGAGCCGAATTTCAACCCATATTTTTCAAGTGAAGACATAATTGCTCCAAGAGCAACAACTTCCTTACTCCAATCAATACCTGTAATATCGAAATCATCAAAGTTAATACCAATACCAACATTTTCTAATATTTTCCCCATGGTATCTTCAATGGTTTTTGCCATTGCGTCTGATTTTTCTATTGCTTCACCTAATTTTTCAGCAGCATCAGATTTTAGTAAGCCTTCAAAATCAACTTGCCCTGTCTCTTCATCAATGTAAGAGGCTACCGTTGAGCCAACTTCTAGGATTGCTTTAAAATCTTCGCTTGTTAGATCATCTACTTGAATAAAATCTTGAACTTCTTCAGGTAATGCTTGTTTTACAGTTGCTACAATTAACTTTGTATTATTGCCTAGAAGTGTCGATTTGAATAACTCATCTACAAATGCAGAAATTCCTTCTGTTGATAGATCACTAAAGTCAATTGAGCCATCTTCTTTAATCACCAAGCCCATCTCTTGTAGGGCATCAATAATACCACCAAGATTAGCAATTTCACTACCCCAATCAATACCATCTAAATTGATATCTTCCTTACTAATTCCAAATTGAGTAAATATTTGCTCAAAAATAGGACCATTCAAAACAGCATTTGCACCAAATGAGCCAATCATATCTGAAATGCCTAAGCCACCAAGTTTATCCATAGCACTACCTAACATTGCTGAATCGGCATTTAGTAATGTTGTAAAGATATTATTTTCTTCTCCCTCTGGTTGTTCATCAAAGAGACCACTTTTACCTAAATCAACAACCGCACTGGCTATTGTGCCTATTTCCGCAGCAATATCAATCTTTTTAACATCTTCAATGATTTGGGCGATGTCCTCTTGACTTAATCCAGCTTCGCTCAATTCACCGATAATGTCTTCATTATTACCAACATATTCAATTGCAACAGGTGCAATGACATTTAATATTTGTAATTCAGAAATTTTTCCAAGAACTGAATCAAGAACTGCGGTGTCTAGATTAGAAATGGTATTCATATTAATAATACCACCAGTCGCATTATATATTTGTACATATGCTGATGCCATTGTTTTTATTTCTTGACGTAATTCAACTTGCACATCGCCATATTTAAATTCTAGTAATTGATCAAACAAGGCTTCATCAATACTCGATTTTTCTCCATCCTCAGAACCACCAATTCCACCAATTTGGCCTAATAGGGAATCCCCTCTAAACTGTGACATAAAATTAAACACTTCTTGAAATTCTGCAAGTGGATCTTCTGGTTCTTCTTCAAGGAAAAGATATCCATTGGTTGTTGCCGCTTTAAAATGATAACTAACTTCCGTTTCATTGCCAGCAATTGCGCCAAAGCTATTCCCAATGGAAGTCAATCCAGCAAAAGGAATGGCAACTAACACCGTGATGATGAAAGCGAATGCTCCTCCCATCACTGCTCCGCCAAAACGGGAAGCAAAACTTTTCTTCTTGATATTTCCCTGTGCGTCTTTTCTTCTTGGGCGAATGATTAAATATATAATCCAAAATACAAACTTAAATACAGTCAACGTTAATATTAACCAAACGAGCATGAGGATTAATCGAAAAGCAGAAAATGCCAAGGCAAATACTAAATTATACGTTTCTGTTCCCTCAACCATCAAAGAACCAATGGTTGCATCCATACTTCCAACAATTACTGGAAGTGTTTCTCTAATTGTAGTTAAAGCACTACCATTGATACTCAAATTAAATGAAGACAAATTATAATCTAAAAGGAATTCAATGATCGCTGGCATTAAAAACCATCCTAACAACATTAATCCAATAAAAACAATTAAGTTGTACGTAGTTTTAAACATGCCTTTTACAAATCCCGATATCACGCTTATTGCAAAGATTGCAATAACAAGGTAATCCAATGTTTTGATGATAGTACTACTATCTAGATTGATGATACCACCCATTTATTTCTCTCCTTATGTCCTTCTTAAAGACAAACAAATTATAACATACCTTTTTTTATTTGTAAATATGTCATAAAAATATTCTTTTTGACATTATTTCATAAAAATGATAAAATACCATAACATGAGGTGTTAATTATGGATTTCAGTAAAATTGAACTCTTCCTTCTCGATATGGATGGGACGATTTATCTCGATAATGATTTATTTGATGGTTCTATTGATTTTATTAATGCTATTATTGCAGCAAAGAAAAAATACGTCTTTATGACTAACAATTCTTCTAAAAGTAAAAAGGCATATTTAGATAAATTAAATCATCTTAATATTCCTTGCCAAGAAGACAATCTGTTTACTTCAGGGATGGCCATGGGAGAATTTTTAAAGGCCAACCATCCTCATAAAACAGTATATTTTCTTGGAACAAAATCTCTAGAAGAGGAATTAAAATGTTATGATGTTGTTTTTGTTGAAGAAAATCCCGATATTGTCGTTGTTGGTTATGATCGGGAATTGACCTATCAAAAGTTGGAAAAAGCCTGTCAATTTCTTGATGACGGAGCAATTTTTCTGGCAACTAATTGTGATTTGGTGTGTCCAATAGCCAATCATCGTTACGTTCCCGATTGTGGAAGTATATGTCACATGCTAAGTGTTGCAACCAAAAAAACTCCAACTTATATTGGTAAGCCTAGTCCGTATATGATTACCCTTCTTGCTGAAAAGATGAACGTGAAAAATGAAAATATCGCGGTAATTGGTGATCGAATTTATACCGACATCCTAGCTGGATATCATGCAAAAACAACAACGATTTGTGTATTAAGTGGTGAAAGCACACAAAAAACAATTGATGAGTCTCCAATTAAACCTGATTATATTGTCAATTCAGTCAAAGACCTGAGCAAGTTTATAAAATAAAAACTACCCGTAGGTAGTTTTCAGAGCGTTGACAAAGTCAACGCTCACATTTTTTTGTTTACTAATTTTTACTAAGTGGGGATTTATTTCATATATAGGCATTTGTGGGGGTATATTACTATAATATGCTTCTTTTTATATCTCGTGTGGGGAAAATAAAAAACTACCTTTTTCTTAAAATACAAAAAGGTAGTTTGTCATCAGTCTGAAAACTACCCGTAGGTAGTTTTTTTTATCGTTTTAATCATCTACATCATAGGCTTCAATGGCTTTTACCGGAATTGGTTTCGAATCTCCATGTTTGACTCTACTCATCGTAATGAAGGCGATAGTACAGAATAAAACACAATAAGGGAATAATACGCGATAACCAAAGCCCGCAGAAACATTATTATTCACAAATGCCATTAAAGCACCAGAAAGCATTGGTGTGATAATTTGAGCAAACATGGATGCGGTATAATAGTAGCCCGTATATTTACCAATATTACCTTCTTTTGACATTTCAACAACCATTGGATATGAGTTGACATTAATGGTAGCCCAACCAATACCAGCAATTCCCATTGTTGCATAAATCAACGGTTTGGTTTTTGTAAAGGCTACAATAGAACCTATGACAAAGGCAGCGAATAAAATGATGATCCCAGCAAGAATCGTACGTTTACGCCCATGTTTACTGGCAATAATACCAATGGGAATGTAAGAAACAACAGCTGCTCCTTGTGCAATTAGTAGAGGAATATTATATCCCATATTTAGGGCATCTTCAGCAAACACTGAAAACTTACTAGTAGCTGCATTATAGGCCATAAACCAAAAAATAATTGATGCAAGAATCAAATAAAAACTTTTCTTTACATCGGGAGCCATATCTGGCTCTTTATCCTCTTCAGGTGAAGTTGTTTCCACTTCAATCCCATATTTAATCGAATCTTCATGCATTTCTTGAACAAATTTTGGCTCTTTTACCTTAAGCAAGAAAATGCCCAAGAAAATAAACATTAATAATGCCAAAACAGCAAATGTAACAATGTAACTATCTGTAAATTTAGCTAGTACCATTGGATAAGCCAAAGCAATGATTCCTCCGGCTGTTCCCATTAAATTAATAATGGCATTGGCCTTACTCCGCAGTGGTTTTGGAGTAACGTCTGGCATCAACGATACTGCTGGCGTTCGATATGTTGCCATCGCAATTAAAACAAATAATAATATGACCATAAAGAGAATAAAGTATAAAACATTATCCTTTGTATATTCTAATACTTCTGCAGCTCTTACTGTTGCTGCTGCTTCTTTGGTTCCGTAAGTTCCTGCTGATTCATCACCATAAACTTCATCACGGAATGTGAAAAGACCATAATTGGGGTCTTCTTCTTCCAATACTTCTACAATATTGGGAATGCCATAACCTTCAACTGATTTTTGTTGCAAATTATCAAAAATTGCAACACCCATAAATAGTAAAGCTGCCGCTAGAGTACCAAAAAATATGTATGGTGTTCTCTTACCAAATCTTGTTTTGGTTTTGTCAGATAATGCACCAAATAGGGGTAACATAAATAAAGCCAATACATTATCAATTGCTAAAACGACACCTGACCAAAATTGATCAAGACCAAAAGAGTTAATTAACATCTTAGCAACAATGTTGTCATAAATTTGCCAGAATAGGCAAATAATCATAAACGCAAAACCAACCCAAAAAATCTTTTTTGAATTTAATTTCATTAAATTCTTCTCCTTTCAAAGTGAAACTGTAATTGCAATTACTTTGCATATTATGTTCCCATTTTAACACATTAATTCGTTTTGAACAATACAAAAAGCAAGAATATTCCTTGCTTTTTAGTTTAGTTCAAAATTATTTGCCATTATCACTTTTTCAATCAAAATATCCATTGCATCAATAACAATAACTCGGGTAGATAAATCCGCTTTATACAAAGAGAGTTCTGTACATCCTAGGACAAATAGACATTTTTCTTCTTGTTTACTGAGGTTCTCCACAACCGATTCTAACGTTTTAAATATCTCCTGTTTCGGTAAACCAGCTTTGGTCATATTAATAACTGCCATCATTTTTTCTTGCTCAATTTCATTCAATCGTATTTGCTGAATCGATAATTCATCGAGCTTTTGAGCATAAACTTTTGTGTTTACGGTTCCTTTCGTGGCAAGTATGCATACTTTATAGTCTAGGAAATGTGTTTTAATATACGCCACTGTTTCATCGATAATACTATAAAAAGTCATTTTACGATGGTTATAATGCAAGTTATCAATAAAATAATGAGCTGTATTACAAGCGATAATAAAGCTTTTTACTCTTAGTTTCATTAACTGTCTCACATTCTTTTTAAGATAGGGAAGCGGATTGTCGCCATGCTCTAGTAGATACTTACTGCGATCAGGAATGATTGTATTATTCAAAAGACAAATGCGCATATGTTCTTGATCTTTGCTTGCCTTTGTTTTAGACACAATCCTTTGAAAGATTTCCGCGGTTGCTGCTGGTCCCATTCCTCCGATAATACCCAAATCATAATTATATTTTTTCATTTGACGAATCACCCTCATCCATTAACAAATCTTGATATAACATTTGATACTCATTGATTGATTTTGCTGTTGTTAGATAGCCAGTCGTACTTGGACTGTACAGCATGGAATTAAGAATTGCTTCTTCAGTTGCATAAACAACTGCTTTAAAAACCTTTTCTAAGGAATCATCACGAAGCATTTCATACTTTTCGATACAACTATTTGCAAAATGTTGTGATCGATTAGCCGTACTAAAGGCAATCATGATATCGCCACTTCCATTCCCAGCAAAAGAACCAGTTCGTGCAATTCCTAAGGCAGCACGCTTTGATACTCTATTTAGTTGTCTACTCTCAAGGGGAATATCTGTTGCAATGACAACAATAATCGATCCTTTGTCATCCTCATTTTTTGTTTTATTACGATTGTAAATATTTTCACCTATTGCTCTTCCTTTAAAAAGAAGCGATTTTGAATTAGAAGCGCCAAAATTAGTGTTAACCAAAACACCCACATGATATTTTTGATTATCAAAGATAATTTCTCGCGATGAAGAACCAATTCCACCTTTTAAGCCATGGCAAATCATGCCACTACCAGCACCAATACTTCCTTGTTGAACATCTTGTTTTGCTGTGTTAATAGCCGTAACAACTGCCTCATCACTTAAAATTCGCTCTTGAATATGATTTAGTCGACCATCATTACACTCAAGAACAAGGGGATTAATCGTTCCCGTTGTAACCCCTATTTCTTTATTATCTTGCAACATATAAGTAATCAAACTATCACTTACTTTGCCGACATTTAATGTATTTGTTAATAGAATTGGCGTTTCTATCATCCCTAATTCTTCGATTTGCATTATACCAATGGACTTACCAAAGCCATTAAAAACATGAGAACCTGCCTTTACTTTATCACGAAAAAGATTTCCATCGTGAGGTAAAATAGCTGTCACTCCCGTATGATGTGTATTGCTATGTACTGAATAATGACCAACAAGCACACCAGGAACATCACAAATGTGATTGAAATGACCAACAGGTAGATCACCAATCACAACAAATCGTCTTTTTTCCATAGTAAATTTATCTCCTTAAAACCACGATAATTATATCACAACCTAATCTTGTTTTAAAGATAAAATAAAAAATGGGTAACGCATAAATCCGTTACCCATGAAATAATAAACTCTATAATAATGCAACAAAAGCATTAAAAGTAACCAATGCACTCAGCACATCAGCTTTATTAGCAAACTGGCTATCTGTAAAGACAGGTTTTGCTGGATTCGAAACACTGTTTAATGAATGATTAAGCAATGTTGCAATCGAGCCACGCATAATGCGGGAATAATCCCATAAAGCACTAGCAAGTTCATCTGGATCACCAGCTGCCACCGTATTATAATCAATACTATTAAAGTTCAAACCAGCTGCATTCATAGCCTGAATGGCATCTAGTAATCCCAACAAGTCAGAATACTGAACGGTAGGTTGTGGTGTTAATTCATACTCACCACGACGAATACTTCCATTGAGCGCATCTATACTTGTCTTATGATAATACCATTGATACCCTGATGCTGGTTCTTTTATAAATCCAGTCATTGAACCACTCGTTATCAAATCGGTGATCATCGCTGCAATGGTTGCTTCTAGCACTCTTGATTCTAAGACTTGATCAAAGTTCACCGTTAGCATAGTATCCATAGTAAAGGTTAAATCAGCGAAGCTGCTAGTACCGATTATCTCAGAAACGCCAGCTAATAATTTACGTAATTCGCCTATATCCGTTATTGTATTACCTATATAGGTTCTTTCCCAAACAATGCTTGTATCGGTTAAATAGTAGAATTTTATCGTCTCTGAAGTTTGTGGCACTACTAATTTATCAGATTCCTTGATGAATGCAATTGCAGACGCCTCAAATATTTTCGAATTCAATAATTCTTCTTGATTAGGACCTAAAAATTGATCAACATCGAACGTTACATTTTCAATTGAACCCGTACCTTTTATAATCTTGGCAGCCATTAAGAAATTCTTTAATTCACCACTAGTTCCCCGATAGTCTTCCTTATGTAGATTGGTTGGAATGATTAATACTCCTTGCATTGAACCACCAGTTGCTGATAATTCTGTGATTTTGTCAACAGCAGTATCCACTAAAATGATAGAATTTACAACTTTATCCATATCCGTTAAACTCAATTCAATGACATCATCTACATTTAAAGTGATATTATTTAAATCAACATCATCACCAAATAATACTTTTGCACCAAGAATAAAGTTTTTAATTTCTGAATTCCATTCGTTTGCAAATAATGCTATATTCACACTTAAAACACCCTCTATACCAACTTTAATAAGTTGATTGGCCAATGAATCTTTTAAGATAATCGAATCCACTAACAAATCAATGTCATCTATAGTGAGTGATAATAGATTGTTTCCATTGATTAAATGGTCCATATCACTAAAATCTGGATTCTCTCCAAATAAAATTTTAGATGAAGCAAACAATTTTCGTAATTGCCCATCAATTCTGAGGCTACCTTGATAAGTATCGTACCATTCATCAACACGATCAATGATTAAAAATCCTTCTAAACTACCCCCTGCTGTGGTTTCTGCTTCTATGATCTTAACCATCGCTTGGGCAATGACTGTAGAAGCAAGCATATTATCCAATTCTGTTTCCGTTAAAGTAAACAAATCTTCTGGCAAATGATCTTTTTCCAATAAGATTTTAGCGGAATGGAATAAAGCATCCAGTTCAACTTTGCCTTCTGCTCCTGACCAAACAATATCTTCCGATATTTCAAGTGTAATTGGCATACCTGCTTGGGTAAGTAACGTTTCTAGTAGAGCACCAACATTTGAACTTAATAGTTCAGAAGAAGATATGTACTCAGAAATAGCTTCAATATTTGCCTCTGTTAATAAATCTTTTGGATCAAAATGTTCAGAATCCATAATGTTTGCTTTTAATAACACATTACCCAATGATAATAGGGAAACAAAATCTATTTCATTTAAATCTTCCACTTCTAGAATAGATTGGAATTCTGCTGGCATCACTGTAACAACAGTTTTTGCCAACAAGCCACTATTATTGGCTAATAATTGTGAATCATAGATGGCAGAAGCAAAAGCATTGATTGCTAGATCAGTAACAGCATCAAAAACCAATTTTCCTTCCGTGTCATAACTAAGATTTAATCCCCGAAATGATTCATAGATTTCACCTAAATTGCTAATTTCAGTAGCAATATTCACATTTATAAAATTAAGGCTTGTCTGATCAATATTATTTTTTTCAAAGAACGCATTCGCTTTTTCACTGTTTAGTAAAAATTCAATGCCCACTTCTCCAAGCAATTCAACCAATTCTAATTTCCCAAGATTTGAAAAAATAGTATGTACTTCAGTAATATTTAAAGTTAATAAATATTGATTGTTTTCATGTTTTGCAAATAAGCCAGCATTATTAGCAGCGATTAATGCTGTTTTTAAATGATTTAATTCAGCAGTAAAATCGACTTCTAAAATATCAGCGATAAGTGCATTGTATGTTTCTTCAGAAATTTCTTCTGTTTGTTTGTATAAATATTCAACTCCAACAGGAATGGCAACACCAATTAAATCTAGTTCAGAAACATGACTAAAAATTTCATTTAGTACGACTTCATCCAAAGCCATGACACTTTCTAAATTAATTTCTCCTGTGATATTTTCTTTTAAGGTCGCATAAATATTAACCACTATTCTTAAATCATCCATCAAACGAACTTTTTGGTCATTAAATTTTAAAGTAAGCATACCTGAGAAAATATATTCATCAAATGGTCGTTGATCGATCTTGAATAGACCAGAAACTTTTCCTCCCAGTGTGCTACGATATTCACCCAAGAATTTTACTAGTTCTTCTGTGGTATTCGGATTACTAACTTCCACATTTCCAAGATAAATTTTTTCATCGTTTATCATTAGATTAAAATCAAGTTCTTCTTCGTTAGGAGCTGAAATAGCTAAGACAGGAGCAACAGCAGCTACACCAGACAAAATAACACTGATAATAAAAACAATTGCCAAGCCATGAACTGCACCTACAATCAAACCAATAAAACGCGATCCAGCTTTTTTCTTCTCTTTTGCTTTTTTACCTAGAATAATTGCTTGAATAATCTTAACAATCACTTTAATAATGGTTGCCATTAAAACTAACCAAATCACAAAACTAACAATTCTAATCACCATGAAGATTAATTCATAGACCAATTCATAAGCCAAACTACCCGATACAATTACATTTTCCATATCAGGAAATATCGATCCTGCAATGAGTGCAATCGAATCGTTCAGTTTCGTAATCGTCACTCCATCTACCTGAAAGGCATAAATTTTTGATAAATCAAAATTCATCATTGCCTTAGCAATAATTGGAGTAAGGAACCATCCCAATACTAATAAGCCTACAAAAACAATAAAACTGTAAATTGATTTAAATGCTCCTCGAGCAAATCCAATTAATGCTCCCAAACCAATTATAGCGATTACAGCAACATTGAAATATAAAATCAAATCAGTGTATAGCATTTTTTTCTCCTTTTCTAGAACATATTTATATGTTTAAAACTATATTACTTTAGTTTAATTTTACGATATCTAACGATTTCTGGCAAGTCTAATGCTTTGGCAATTCCCATACTACTACCATTTTTTGTTGTAGTAAGGTACCTAACGACTTTATTATGAATTATGCTATAGGCAATTACGTGAGTCACCAAACTTCTACCAATACCTAAATTACGATGTTGAGGATGAACAATCACACCAATATCATAAATTTCATCGATATTCAATATACTGGCAATTCCTACTAATTTATTACCGATAAAGCCTCCAATAGGGCAAATATCATACAAATTCACTTGTCCCATTTCTACTTCATTGCTTTTACATTTTTTCTTTAATGTTTCAACAATTTTTTTATCTTCCTCTTTTAGATTTCTAATGGTTAACCCTTCTGTATGTTGAGGCTTCCATTTTGTTTCTTCATCCAAAAAATAATATCTTTCATCGTTCATTACATCGATTTCAGAGTTTTTGCCAATTATTTTTGTAGCTTTGTCAATTGTCATTCTTTTGTTTTTTTTAATAATATCGAAGATATTGATATCAGAATAAATGATAAAATTTTTAAATAATTCAAATAGCATGATTTCTTTTTTTAATTGTTCAGAAAACCCGATTACATTACTACCTTTTTCTAGTTTGCTGTCATCTAAACAGAAATGTTTTTTAATTAGTTCAATACTGCTATCTTTCATATCCTATTACCCTTTACTTTTTTTCAATCATGTTTAAAAAATATCGATGAGCACTTAAATCATTGGTTAATTCTGGATGAAATGAAGCAACAAGAATATTGTTCTCCTGTGCACAAACAATACGATTTTCTAACTTACAAATAATCTTTACGTTTTCTCCCACCTCTTCAATCCATGGAGCCCTGATAAATACCAGTGGTATTTCATGGAAAGAAAACTCGGGAATAACCGCAAACGTACGAAAAGAATCTATTTGGCTTCCATACGCATTACGACGGACCTTAATATTCATTAGTCCTAAATGAGACTCCTCACCAATGACTTCTTTTGCCAATAAAATCATTCCTGCACATGTTCCAAAAACAGGAAGCCCGTTTGCTATGGCATCTTGTAATGGGGTAAATAGACCAAAAATATGCATTAATTTTGAAATCGTGGTACTTTCCCCACCAGGGAAAATAATTCCATCAATTCCCAGCAAATCTTCAGGTTTTTTTATCATTCGATATTCTACTCCTAATAATTCGATCATTCTTTGATGTTCGATTACAGAGCCTTGATATCCTAAAATTCCTATTATCATTTTACCAACCACGTTTATCTAATCGTTGTTCCTCCGGAATGCTTTCAATCGCCATACCCTTCATTGCTTTTGGTAAATTTTCTGATACTTCAGCAACAATTTTTGGATCATTATAAAAAGCAACAGCTTTCACTATGGCTTTTGCCATCCTTTCAGGTTCTTCTGACTTGAAGATTCCTGAACCAACAAAAACGCCTTCGCTACCTAATTGCATCATTAAAGCAGCATCAGCAGGGGTTGCTACACCACCGGCAGCAAAATTAACTACTGGTAATTTTCCATGTTCTGCTACCCAACAAACTAAATCATATGGAGCATTATTATCTTTTGCAAATGTCATTAATTCTTCTTTTGGTAAGTTTTTTAATGTGTTGATTGCTGACATCATGGTTCGCATGTGTCTTACTGCTTCAACAACATTTCCTGTTCCTGCTTCGCCCTTGGTTCTAATCATACTTGCACCTTCGCCAATTCGACGTAATGCTTCCCCAATATTTCGAGCACCACAAACAAAAGGAATTTTAAATTCGTGTTTATTGATATGGTATAAGTCATCAGCAGGTGTTAATACTTCTGATTCATCAATATAATCGATTCCTAAAGCTTCCAAAATTTGAGCTTCAACAATATGGCCAATTCTTACTTTTGCCATTACAGGAATGCTGACAGCTGCTTTGATTTCTTTAATCATTTTTGGATCACTCATACGAGCAACTCCACCTTCTTTACGAATATCAGAAGGAACTCTTTCCAAAGCCATTACTGCAACAGCTCCAGCTCTTTCTGCAATCAGTGCTTCTTCCACAGTAGTGACATCCATAATCACGCCACCCTTCAACATTTGTGCTAAATTCTTATTTAATTCATATCTTTCCATATTTATTCTCCTATATCCATATTTGTTTATCATATTATACACCAAAACTTATTTTTTTAAAAGCATAAGTTTATATTTTTATACAATTATATTATACCATTTTTTTTCGTTTTTTTGCATGCCATTCGTTTTGTCAAAAATCTATTGCTTTCATACAAACAAAGTTGTATAATTTTGCTGCTTAGGAAGTGTTACCATGTTGTTAACTTTGAGTATTAGTTTACTCACTTGTATTATAATGATTATTTTTATTTTAAAAAAACCTGTTATTAAGATCGGGAATAAGCATTTTGATTCTTTTTGGATTATCTCTTCTTTGGGAGCGCTACTCATTTTAATTCTCGGACTATTACCCATTAAAGTACTAATAACAAGCTTATTAGCGAATAATTCGTTAAATCCATTAAAAATTCTTGTCCTTTTTATTAGTGTTTCTTTAATTTCCATTATTCTTGATGAATGTAATTTTTTCAACTATATCGCTATCAAAGCTGTTTCTTTGGTAAAAGGTTCACAATATAAGTTGTTTTTTATCTTATATGCAATCATCGCTATTCTTACTGTTTTCACAAGCAATGATATTATTATCATTACCTTCACTTTATTTATCTGTTATTTCACAAGAGCGGCAAAAATAAATCCGATTCCTTATCTTGTCATGGAATTTGTTGTTGCCAACACCTATAGCATGATGCTTTATATAGGAAATCCAACGAATATTTATCTTGCTTCAGTCTTCAATATTGATTTTCTTGAATACTTCAAAATCATGGTGATTCCTACCTTGGGTGCAGGAGTTGTGTCGATTGGAGTCCTACTACTTTTGTTTAATCATAATTTAAAACAAAAATTTACTCCTCCTTCACCGATTAAAGTAACGATAAAAAATAAATTTCTAACGATTACTGCAATTATCATTTTATTTGCTTGTACCATTCTATTGGCTGTTTCTAAATATATAAAAATGGAAATGTGGTTGATTGCTTTACTATCTAGTCTTTTGTTACTAATTATTGTTACGATTAGTGATTTCATGCGCAAAGGACAATGTATTATAAAAAGAAGCTATCGACGAGCTCCTTGGAATTTGATTTTCTTTGTGATTTCAATGTTCACCATTGTCTTATCCCTTCAAGAACATCAAGTGATGGAAAAAATTTCTACTGCATTATCTAATATCAGTGCTAATAGTAATCTAAAAACAATCTTTGTTTATGGAATTACTTCAACATTAACGGATAATGTCATCAATAATATTCCAATGACTTTGGCTTATTCTTATCTTTTACCTGGATTAAGTACAGAGTTATTACCTCTTGGAATCTATGCTACGATTATTGGTTCTAATATTGGTGCTTTTCTGACTCCTGTTGGGGCACTTGCAGGAATTATGTGGATGACGATATTAAAAGATCAAGGAATTGATTTCTCATTCTTACGTTTTACCAAATACGGATTAATCCTAACAGGAAGTTTACTGGTAACTTCTTTATTATTACTATTTATTGTCATATAAAAAATAGCTAAATAGATTTTCTATTTAGCTTTTTATTTTAAATTAATATGATTACATAAAAGTTTATAAAAATAATGTGGATTCTTTAAGGATTCTTCAGCACTAGTAAAACGAGGAACAATAGCGTACACCTCTTCAATATCGTTTTCTTGAATTTGCTCTTTTGTTAATTCATTAATAGCACATACAAGAATCACTTTTTTGTCTTTTGCTTGACTCTTGATTGCAAAAACAACTTTTCCCAATAGACTTTGACTATCAATCTTACCTTCTCCAGTAATGATGGTATCATATTGACCAAGGATGGTTTTAAAATTCATTAGTTTTAGTACATACCCAGTTCCTTGGTGAAAAACAGCATTAGTAAAGGTTTTGAAGGCAAAGCCTAGTCCTCCAGCAGCTCCTGTGCCAGCGAATGAAGAATGATCATAGTTAAATGTTTTCATACAAACATGAACATAGTGAGTCATTTTTGCTTCAAGTATTGGTAAATCATGAAGTGTGCTTCCCTTTTGTTTGGAGTAAATATAAGTGGCTCCACTAGGTCCTAATAAAGGATTCTTCACATCATTTAATACAATAAATTCAATATCTTTTGTTCGTTTTTTAAATTCAGTCGTATCAATAGTGGTAATCAAATCTAGTTGTTGAGAGTTCATTCTCTCTAGAAGTTGGTTGTTTTGGAAGAATTTTACACCTAATGCTTCAAGCATCCCGGTTCCCCCATCATTGGTTGCACTTCCACCGATACCAACAATAATCTTATTTGCTCCATTTTCAATGGCCTTTTTAATTAATTGACCTGTACCATAAGTTGAAGTTTGATAGGGATTTAATTCTTGTCGTTGTAATAAATTGATTCCACTAGCTAGCGCCATTTCAACATATACTGTATTTTCTTGATCTTTTAGATAATAGGCTTTAACTTCACGGAATAATGGATCGAAAACAGTGCATTCTACCCTTTCTGTATCAATTAGTTCTTCAATGCATTCCAAAAAACCATCTCCGCCATCAGAAATGGGAAAATAATCACAATCTATTCCTTTGTTTGTTAGTTGTTCTTTGGTAATTTTGCCTAATTCTTTAGAAGTTAATGTCCCCTTAAAAGAATCGATGATTGCTAGTACTTTCATATAACTCCCATTATCTCTTATTGATGATATCGATAAGATAGTTGATATCTCCACCTTTGTAGTTTTGCCCACGAAGATATTTTTCATATAAATTGTAACAACAAATAATCAAGTACTCTTGATTATGATGTTTAGGAAATAGATATTTCAAGACTTGATAGCTCTTATTCTCGAAAAAATGATGATAATGTTCAAAACTTTTTATTTGAAAACCACGACGCTTCATTTCCTCAATCACTAATTGACTATAAGAAAAAAGGTGATCGATTGGATATTCATAGCAATAATTAATAAGAATATGAGAATTTTGTTTTACATAAATGGAATTCAACTCACGCCATTGTGACAAGAGTTGCAAGTTAGGAATATAAGGTAATAATTGATAATGCCAAAGTCTCATATTTTTTCCTTTATTTGATGTATTCAAATTTAATTTGTAATTGTGCTAAATCCCTTAAGAAGTTAGGGTAGGATTTTTGAATACATTCGTAGTTCTTAATAATCACTGGATTTTCACTTATTGTCGCTAGAATAGCAAATGCCATGAATATACGATGATCAGAGTAACTATCTAGTGGGGCAAGGGCTTTTACTTTTCCTGGATGAATCATAATCTTATCCAAGGAAAACCTAGTCACTTCAATATTTAAATTCTGTAAATTATTACATACTGCATTTAAACGATTCGATTCTTTACTGACTAATCTCTTTACTCCAGTTAGGGTTACTTCCTCTTTTGATTGACTGGCAATACAAGCAAGAATCGGTCCCAAATCTGGTTGGTTATCTACCCCCAAATTATCTAGCGTGAAGGTTGATTTTTCACACAATAACGATTTCCCAATTCGACTGATTCTCACATCTGCGTTTTGTAAAATCCTGATGATTTTAAAATCAGGTTGTTTACTTTCCCCATCTACCTGGTGACAAACGAGATTACCACTTATTGTAGCTAATCCCAACCAAAAGGCCAAATGAGAATAATCAATTTCATTACTAATGGTGGCTGGTTTATAGGTTTGATTCCCAGGAATATGTAATTCGTATTTTGATTTTTGAATGATTTCAATCCCAAATTTTTTAAGGATATCAATGGTTAATGCTACATAACCTTGAGAATAATAAGGTTTTCTAATCCTTATTGTTGATGATTCTGGTAATAATGGAAGATAGAATAATAAACCACTAAAAAATTGACTAGAGCAATTTCCATTTAATAGGTAGTCTCCACTTCTTAATTTTCCAGAAACAGTTAATTGAGCATTTTCTTTGATAAATTTTAATTTTTGTCCTTTGAATACCTCTTCATAAACAATCAATGGACGATTAAAAAGGCTTTTTTTACCTTTAAAGACAACTTCATCAAAGAACAAAGTACTAATAGGAATTAAAAATCGTAGTGTAGAAGCAGATTCATTGACTTCTAATACTTTATTTTTGGTTTTTCCTTCTTCGATTCCTTTTACAATAATTTGGTTTCCTGCTATTTTTATATCAGCACCAAATACTCGTAAGCAATCAATGGTTGCAATGATATCATCACTAAGAGTCACATTGTTAATCACACTTAATCCAGAAGCAAGACTAGCGCAGATTAATGCCCGATGCATAATACTTTTAGAATAAGGACAATTCACTTCCCCTTGAGCGAAACCAGGATAAATCTTGACATCCATTAGATATCTCTTCCTATAACACGAGCAATTTTACGCCCGTTTTCGATCAGAGTAGCAAAATTCTTCAATTTCAATGATTGTTGACCATCACTTAAAGCATTCTGCGGATCATTATGAACTTCAATTAATAATCCATCTGCTCCAGCAGCAATCGCTGCTAATGACATAGATTCTACTAATTCCCAATGACCTGTGGCATGAGAGGGATCAACAATAATCGGTAAGTGTGATAATCTCTTAATCAGAGGAATCACCGATAAGTCTAGGGTATTACGAGTTGATTTTTCAAATGTCCTAATTCCTCTTTCACATAAAATAACTTGTGAATTTCCTTCCGCTAAAATATACTCAGCGCTCATCAGCCATTCTTCTACTGTACTCGATAATCCTCTTTTTAAGATTATCGGTTTATTTGTTTTTCCTAAAGCTTTCAACAATTCAATGTTTTGCATATTTCGTGCTCCAACTTGAATTACATCAACATTAGCCACAAATTCTTCAATTTTATCAACTGTAGTAATTTCTGAAACGATAGGCAGGTTATACTTTTTCTTTGCTTCCACTAGATAAGCAATTCCTTCGCTTTCTAGACCTTGAAAGGTATAAGGTGAAGTGCGGTATTTGTAAGCTCCACCTCTTAGCATTTTAGCACCTGCTAAAGCAACTCCTTCAGCAATTGTCATAATCTGCTCCTTATTTTCAACGGAGCAAGGTCCTCCTATAATAACAATCTTTTCTTTACCCCCAATTTTGATACCATTTACATCAACAATTGTATCTTGAGGGTGAAATTCTCTACTGGCCTTCTTATAAGGGGCAGTAATTCTAGTTACGCCTGCAACCCAATTATTAGCTCCAATATTTTGTTCTTCTAAGAAACTAGTTTCACCAAGAATACCTAACAAATGAATATCATCATTGACCATATCGACAACTTTAAAGCCACTTGCTTCTAGTTGTGTAATAATGTTATTGATTTCTTGTTTAGGAGTTTCTTTTTTTAATGTTATAATCATATTATTTTCCTCTTTTTATATATTCCCAGTATTTATTACAGATCTCGTTAGCTATTTCTTCTATGCTAGAATGATTGGCTATGATGAAGTCTGCATATTTTACATACAAATGCTCCCTCTTATTAGCCAATTTTTCCCAATCATCTATATTTTTTAATAGGGGTCTCGACTTATTCGTAAGAGAAATAGACTCTTTACTACGAACCAAATAAAAAACAACACCCTCACTACATAGTTTTGCCATATTATCTTCATTAAGAACACTACCGCCACCAGTGGCGATGATATTCCCTTTACTTTTTAATTCTGCGATTACTTGCTTTTCGATGTTACGAAACCCTATTTCTTGCTCTTTTATAAAAATATTATCGATGGATTCGCCAACTTTTTGTTCAATTAGATCATCAGTATCGATTACTTGTCGATGTAATCTAGCTGCTATCTCATGAGCAATAGATGTTTTTCCACTACCTGGCATACCAATTAAAACAATATTTAGTTTGTTTTGGGTAATTTTTTGTACAATTTCATCAATGATTGTTTCTTTGTATTCCTTTTGATCAAATAACTTCCGAGCGTAGTAAGCTTGTGCAACAAGGAGTTCTATTCCATTGACTACCTTTATATTTTGTTTGATTGCAGTTCTGATCAGTTTTGTTCGCAATGGATTATAAATAAAATCAATAAGATAGGTAACTTGAGGAATCGTTGTTATATCAAGGGGTGCATCGTTATACGCGGGATAGGTTCCTACTGGGGTTGTATTAATTACAATATCGTAATGTTGATGAACTAACGATTGATAGGATACCATTTTCTTTTGGGGAAAACGAGAAGCAACATCAATTATCAAGGCGTTTTTTTCTTTCAAAATGGTAAAAACAGTTTTTGAAGTGGCTCCTGATCCTAAAATGAGACACTTTTTCCCTGATAATTCGATTTTTTCTTGTTCTAATAATCGTATAAAACTATAATAATCAGTGTTATAACCTTTTAGAACACCATTTTCATTCACGATAGTATTCACAACACCTGTTTTCTTTACAATCTCATCCAAAGAATCCAAATAAGGAATGACTATCTGTTTATAAGGAATCGTAACATTTATGCCTTTAAAATTCCTTTTTTTTAAAAAGTCAGCTAATTCTTCTTGTTCTAAATTAATAATTTCATAGCGACTGTTATCAAAGAATTGATGGATTTCTGGAGAATAAGAATAATGGATATTCTTACCAATTAAGCCAAAATCCATATTATAACTCCATCCATTCGTTTGCTTTTTGTGACATGATAAAATCAACTAGGGCAATAGCCACCATGCTATTAATTATTACAGGAACGCGATGAACAATACAAGGATCAAAGCGGCCTTTTATCTCATGACTAGCAGGCTCTAAAGTCTTAATATTGATGGTTTCTTGAGGTAAGCCAATCGATGGGGTTGGTTTTACTACTGTTTTGATGATGATTGGCATTCCATTGGTAATTCCCCCATTGATGCCGCCATTATTATTTGTCTTTGTTTTTACGCTTCCATCAAAATAAAACGCATCATTGACCTCAGATCCTAATTGGTCGCAAAAACCAAATCCTAAGCCAAATTCGATTCCTTTTACTCCCGGAATACTAAAAATGAGCGATGAAACTACTGATTCAAAAGAATGAAAGAATGGCTCTCCCAATCCTTTTATCTTTCCAATTACGATTGTTTCTAAAATTCCACCTACAGAATCTCGGTTATCTCTAGCTTCTTGAATGGCTTCTATCATCTTCTCTTGTCTTTGAGAAGAAATAGTAGCAAATTTTTTATTATTTATGTCATCTATGACTTTTTCTATATTGGTAATATCGAAAGGTTCATCATCAATGCCATATAGTCTTTTGATATGAGTTCCTATTTTAATTTGTTGTTTGGCTAGTATTTGCTCACAAATCGCTCCTGCTATCACAATTGCTACCGTCAAGCGACCAGAAAAATGACCTCCACCACGATAATCTTGAAAGCCATGATATTTTAAATGAGCAGTATAATCCGCATGAGATGGGCGTAGAAAATCTTTACTATCTTCATATTGACTAGAATCTGTATCTTGATTTAAAACGGTGATGGTAAGTGGTGTCCCTGTTGTTCGCTCTTGCCAATAACCGCTTATAATTTGCAATTCATCACTTTCTTGACGGGAAGTAGAGATTTCGCCATAAGGTCTTCTTTTGGTCAGCTCAAAAGCAACTTTCTTAAAATCAATAGCTAGCCCTGCTTTCAATCCATCAATCACAACTCCAATTGATTTGCTATGTGATTCACCAAAAATGGTTATTTTTAAATTACCTTGATAGATTGATGCCATGTTATTCTCCTTGTACCATACTCGATAACTTTTCTTGATTCATAGAAATAAGATAAGGTTTTTCTATTTGATCCACTTTTACTAGTACTATTTCATTACTACTAATCTTTTTATCATTTAATATATAAGGTAGTACATCCTTGAAATGAAATGGATAATTCAAAACCATTCCCATATTATCTAATATTTTATGTAATTTTTCTAATAATTCTGAAGATAATGCATAGTTTAATCCCAAAGCAACTGCTTCTCCGTGAAGTATTTCTCCCATATAATAACTTTCGATGGCATGGCCTAGGGTATGGCCTAGGTTTAATACTTGACGAATATTATGATCATATAAATCTTGTTCGATTATTTTTTTCTTTACATAGATTGCTTTGATAATCACTTCTTCGAGGTGAAGATGATATTGATTGGTAGTAAATAATTCAAATAAGTTTTTATCTCCAATCAATCCTGCTTTAATTGCTTCGATAAGACCATTATTGAAATGACGTTTTGGTAGTGATGATAAAGTAGATAAGTCAATCAAAACTTTTTCAGGTTGGTAAAATGTCCCAATAGCATTCTTTACATTGTGAACATTAATGGCTACTTTTCCCCCCAGTGAACTATCAATCATTGCAAGCGTTGAAGTAGGAATATTGATAAAGCGACACCCTCTTTTATAGGTAGCAGCAACAAATCCTGCTAGATCACCCACAACTCCTCCACCTAAAGCAATAATCATGTCTTTCTTTGTGAAGTTACTCTCCAATAATCTGCCTATAATAACTTCATAGTTCACCAAGGACTTACTTTCTTCTCCTGCTTTAATTGTATAAACAGATATATTTTTTGCTTTTGAACTAATCTTTTCTATATAAGTTGTTGGGATATTATGATCTGTAATAATCATCGTTTGATTGGAAAACTTTATATATTGATCAATTTCATCTAAAAGATGAGGTAAAGCAATGATTTCATAAGAATTACTACCTATTTCAATGGGAATTATCATCACATTTTACCTCGCTTTTCTTTTAATTATATACCTTTTCTTCCCTAAAATCAATATAACCTTTGGCCATTCGTTTTTATTTACTATTTTTTCAAAATATGCTAGAATAAAACTAGGTGGTGATACTATGAATGAATTAATGAGTTTGAGAGAAAAAATCACAGCTGTTGATCAGGAAATGCTGGTGTTGTTTGAAAAAAGAATGAACCTTATTTCCCAAATATCTCAATATAAAAAGGAACATAATCTTCCCGTAGAAGATAGCGAACGAGAAAATGCATTACTAAATTTTCTTTTAGATAAATTAAAAAATAAAAATCTAGCAATCTATTATCAAGAACTCTTTAAAACTTTCATGAAAGTTTCTAAAGATTATCAAAAAACACTAAATAAGTAATAAAAAACTCCAATCATGGAGTTTTTTTATGCTTGATAATTCTTTATTAATTCTTTATAAAAGTGAATTGCTTCAATGATGCTATCAATAGCAATACTTTCATTGATTCCATGCATTCCCTTTAAATCTTCATTGGTCATTCTTGTTGGTGCAAAGCGAATCGAGCAATCGCTAATTTCTTCATATTCCCGTGCATCAGTTCGACCAGTAATCACATAAGGGGCAATTCCTACATCAGGAAAATTTCGCTTAATCATTTCAGTTAATAATTGGTATCCTTTTGCATTCGTGTCTACCTTTTTAGTTGCTTCAGCCCCATTAATCATGGTTCCGATAATGCCATATTTACTCGCAACTTTATTTAATGCATTTAGTGAAGAAGTAATATCTTGAATTGGATGAGTTCTAATATTTACAATAACTTTCGCTTTTGTTGGAATGACATTCGGTGCTGAACTTCCTTCTGCCATCGTAAAGGCACAAGTTGTCCCAAGAATGGCACCTCCATAAGGAGACACAGCAGGTAATAGTTGTGTTAACAATGGTTTAAATAACCAAAAATTAGCAAACAATAGACGATAAGCAAAACTCATATAAGGAGCCATACACTCAAACATAGTTTGCACTTCAGGGATAAATTTCTTCTTTAAAGGCTTCTTTTTTTCAACTTCACTAATGAATTTTGCAATTTGTACCAAAGGAGTATTCTTACTTGGAGTACTAGAATGACCTCCAATTCCTGTTTTCACAAATTCCAAATTGGCAAATCCTTTTTCTAAAATACCAACAACAGCAAATGGTGCTTTTAATGTAGGTAAAACACCAGTAATAATGGCTCCCCCTTCATCTAGGACTAAAGCCAATCTAATGTTTTTAGCTTTTAAGTATTTCATAATTCGAACTGCTCCAACACCAGCAATTTCTTCATCTGATGTTGATCCTAAATAAACATCTGCTTCTGGTGCAAAACCCTCTTTTAATAAATCTTCTGCTGCTTGCATAAAAGAATAGAAAGATGATTTATTGTCCAGAGCTCCTCGGCCATGAACTCTACCCTGATCATAATTGCCAGAAAATGGATCTTTCTTCCAACCATCCTTTGTAACAGGAACCACATCAGAGTGACCAATTAATAAGATTGGCTTTTTTGATTGATCTTTTCCCTTCCATCTGTATAAAAAATTATGCCCTTCTATTTCTATTTTTTCTAATTTTTGATGAATCAAAGGAAACATTTCTTTTACTACCTGATGATAATGAAGGAAACGCTCTGCATCTTCAGGATTGACATAAGTAATCGTGTTACACTTTACTAAATCCCCTAATTTCTTGGCAAACTCTTCTCTTCTTTCAACATCACCCATGATTTTAGTTACTGGAGTGTATTCTTTTTTTATAGCAATGGCTCTAATCATAGCAATAATCAATAATACAACAATAATTGCTAATAGGATTAAGAATCCATATAAAACATATTTCATAATTTACCTCCTCTAAATAACCTTCTTTGCATATAATAAACGAGATAATAAGATTGATAAAACAACACAAATAATAATATAGATAGAAACATCATTCGCAATTTTAGGGAATAATAGAGCTCCTATTGTTGAGATAGAAAAGACAATGATTCCCAAAAGTGGAATTTCTTTGAAATATTTATAACCTAAAGCACCAAATAAAGCAGGAACTACCCATGTAAAAGCGGGTCCCAATACTTTGGATGTTAGAATTGGTGCTAGTGGTACTAGTAAAATAACACCTAAGGTAATAATAACGGTATTTACGATTGTTGAGGTACCAACTGCCAAAGTAGATACTACCTCGTTTTCTGGTGTTCCTATTTCTGTTTTTGCCACATCTTGAGCATTAGCAGCACAAGGAACTTTTAAATTAACTAAATTACCCGTAACAAAAGCCAAGTAAGTAGCACTTGTTCCAATTAATGGTCCATAAGTACCCACTTCAACAAACCCACCAGGTAAATTTAAGATAGAAACAGTGATAATCGCTGAAATCATAGCAGACCAAATCGGAGCAACCTTTAGTACCAAACACATAACAGTTGGGATTAAAAGCATAATGAAAATAGCTATTGCAAGATAGATTCGCCCATGGCGATGCATGGTTTCATTGTAATCTTTATTCATTAGATAATACCTCCTAATCCAAGTACTACAGCTGCTGTCATACCCAACAACATACTAAATGCTAAAGAAAAGTTTTCTAGCCATTTTTGTCCTTTTTTCTTAATTAGATAATCAAATAACATCATTGATAGAAAAGAAACAAACAAAACAACGATGGGTACATAAGTTGTTTTGGTTAGAGCATCAATTCTAGTTCCTGTTGCTTCATCAAATGTCTTTTTCATAAACGGAATCAACCAAGAAAATGCTTGTCCACTAAATGCGCTAACAATACCAATAAAAACCGCAGTAAACAAAATTTTATTCATCCATCTATTTTCTTTTTTCTGAGTCGCTTCCGTTACTTTCGTTTGATATTTTTTAAAAAGAAAGAGACAGATAAGGCAACCCCAAATAATTCCAATGGTCATAACCCAAGCAATGGTTACATAAAGAGAAGCATCCATTCCACTAGCCACCAATCCTCCTTGGCTACTAGCTGCAGCAGATGCTGCCATTAATTCATAATGCAGAGCTCCTATAATCGATAATCTTATCCAAGGTAGTGGAATACCAATCACACCTGATAAAGTAATAACTCCAATAAAGATTCCAATGGAAGGGGCAATTGAGAAAGTTAAACTTGAAACCACCACTTTTTTCAGTGTTTCTTCCTTCATGTTTAATTCTTTTCCCCGCTTCCAAGCGCGATATATAAAATAACTTGTTCCAACTAAAATAAAAATAGTTACAAAAATGGCAAGAGCATACATCCACCAAGAATTAACTATTTTAGATACAGCATCACTCATATTATGGTTCCTTTCTTAATTTGTTACCCTATTATATCATTAAAAAATAGTAAAAACAATTCACAATAAAATTTCTCATTTATTATTTTTATGATATAATGATAAAGGATGTGATAAAATGAATTACCAACGATTAAGCAAAAAGCATGAAATTATTAAAAATTTACGCGATTTTATGAAAAACAATCATGAAATGAACTACGTATTTACTGATGATGTAAATGTGATTGAACTAGCTTTCACCAAAGGATTACAGTTTCATCAATTTTTTATTTGTGAGGATGAAAATAATCCCTACAAACCTGAAACAATGGAGTTAATCAATCGTATCACCCAAGTAGCCAGTGAATCCTATTTGATCAATCAACAAACCTTTTCTTCTTTTTCCCAAAAAGAAAATTCCATTGGACTCATTGCCATTATTAAACTGCCACTTTTCTCATCAAATGATCTAATCAATCACAATTTCATCGTTGTTTGTGACCGTCTTGAAAATCCAGGTAATCTTGGAACCATATACCGTACTGCAGATAGTGCCCAAGTGGACGCCGTTATCTGTGTTGATTCGATTACTAAACGAAACAATCCTAAATTAACCGCTTCAGCAAGAGGTTGCAACTTATTAATTCCTACCTGGGAAACAACTTTCGCTGAAGCAGAAGCATGGTTACTAGCCAATCACTATCAAATTTATCTTGGAGAGCCAGAACTAGGAAGTGATTATCAATCCTATGATTACCAAGATAAAATTGCTATTGTTGTTGGAAATGAACGATTTGGAATCAATCAAAAATGGTATGAAAAAGAACACTTTAAAGTCTTTATTCCCATGAAGGGAAGTAATAATAGCTTAAACGTAGGTGTTGCTGCTTCTATATTAATTTATGAAGCAATGATGAAGCGAAATAAAAAACAAGGTTAATTAGTAACCTTGTTTTCTTTTTCTAATTTATATAGCTCTTCCGTAGCAAAATGAATCTTTGTTACTACATTTTTAAGATTTTTAAAATAAGCATGGAAAGTATCATCTAGAGTGGATAAGTCAATACCATCGCCTTTGTCATTATATTCTACCTCGATATGGCAACTATACATCGAAGCAACATCTTTAACCAATGTTTTCTTTTCACCCTTAATTTCATAATCAAGAACAAAGCCATTTAGATCATGCTTGAAATGTCCTTCTCCAAGAGGAATAAATCCTTTTGAATTTGGTAGGCTATCTACTAGAACATCATCTTCAATCAAATACTTACCAGCAAGAATTTCTTTTCTTACTTCTTCTCGTTCCCAATCATACCAGTCAGGAATATGAGAATATTCTGTCTTTCCTGTTGTTGCATGAAGTTGTCCTAATTCATCCATTTCATATTGTTTCCCGCATTTTTTACAAAAAATGGTATGATCTTTACTATCCATTTCATGTTCAACAAGGCAACTAGGGCATTTATATAACACTTTATGCAAACCTTCTGCTCTTTTTTTGTAAGTAATACGGATATTATTGTCTTTTTGCCATTGATATTCATCATAAGCAAAAGCTTCTTGTATTTTATTATTGATTTCATCAATTGATAATTGCTTGATTTCTTCTGGATCGAAAATTTTTGTCATAGTTGCTTCTGTACGGTTCTTACGATGCTTTAAATTCCAAAAAGGACTATCTAGATAGTGCCCCTTCATATTTAAAACAACAACTGGAGCCTTAATCAGTTTCAACATTTTTCCTAAGCTATCGGGTAATACCGATGGAGTTCCTACCAAAGAATACCTTGCTTCAGGATATAGACCAACAATTTGTTTTAGATTGTTGATGGTGTATAAGATATGACGAACTAACACAATATCATTGGTAAATTTACGCTTGCAAATACAACCAACACTACGTAGTAAATTTTCTCGATGAATAAAGCCATCAATGGCTACTACATTATTAGCACTATAAGGAAAAATAGCCTTAGTAGCAACTTTGAAATCCAAAAAAGCATTATGATTACATAATAAAACATAGGGTGGTTTCACATTTTCCATTCCTATTTTAATAACTTTATGTTTGGAAGATAATAAAACAGGCAAGCAAATTAACCATGCTAGTATTTTAAGATACCATTTTTGTTTCACTGGTTTCTTCTGCATATCAAATTTTGTAAATAAATCTTGTTCAGTAACTTTTTTATTATCAAATTTTCCCATAAATTAGTCTCACCTTTAAATTTTTACTTCTTCATTATACAGTATTTTTCATGATAATCAAGAAATATCTTTTGAGTATCCAATTATGTTGATTTTTATAATTGAAAATTTGATTATATTGATATTTTTCACATATGAAATTCATAATTGTAAAGAGTAATAATAATTATTCTCTTATTCGCTCAATAATTTTTCTAGCTTTTCTACAATTGGTTCTAACCAATCTCCATCAAACAGTTCAATCGTCCCTTTATCACATTGCAACGCTAAAAAACGGTTAAGTGGAATTCTTGCAATGGTTTCAATATGATGTTTTGTTGCAATTTCTTCAATATGGCTTTCTCCAAACACTTTAATTTCCTTTTTACAATCTGGACACAACACATAGCTCATGTTTTCAACAACTCCTAGAATCGGAATATTCATCATTTCCGCCATTTTAACTGCTTTAGTCACAATCATTGATACCAATTCTTGGGGAGAAGTAACAATAATCAAGCCATCTACTGGAAGTGATTGAAATACGGTTAAAGCAACATCACCAGTTCCTGGTGGCATGTCAACAAATAAAAAATCAACATCACCCCATGCAACATCTGTCCAGAATTGCTTTACTGTTCCAGCAATCAATGGACCACGCCAAACAACTGGATCGGTATCATTTTCAAGTAATAAGTTGATAGACATAATATCTATTTCAGTTTTAGTTTTTACAGGTAGGATTCCCATTTCGCTACCCATTGCTTTTTCTTTTAGACCAAACATTTTAGGAATCGATGGTCCTGTAATATCAGCATCCATAATTGCCGTTTTATAATTTGCTCGTTTCATGGCTACGGCCAATAGGGAAGTAACTAACGATTTTCCTACTCCACCTTTTCCACTGACAACACCAATCACTTTTTTAACATTGCTATATTGATTCGATTTTTCTAGCAAACTTTGAGGATTACTACTGCATCCTTCACATGACTCTTTTGTGCACTCATTATCTGCACAAGCTTTTTTGTTTTCACTCATTTTAAAACTCCTTGTTCTATTTTTTATATTTCTACGGTATCACCAGTATACAAAATTGAACATTTATCTAAAAAATGTTCTTTTATTTTTGCAGTAGCCATGAATCCAGTACAATGGATTGGATAAATATGGCTAATATTAGCTTGCGATAATTTTTCTATTGTTTTATTTAACTGCATTTCACTTGCTTTTTCTAAATGCATTCCAGCAAATAGCGCATAAATAGGAACATTAGGGTAATTTTGTTGAACTCGATCCAACCAATTTACGATTCCTAAATGACTACATCCAGAAAATACAATTAAACCTTTATTACTATTTATGACTAAAATTTGTTCATCTGTAAATAAATCTTTGACTATGTGTCGATTTTTAGAAACATAAAATTCTGGTGCTACCCTTTCAAAATCATTTTTGGAAGATAGGCTATTAAGAATCCTGACCTTTTCATTAATTTGATAATCGCCATTTAATTTTATGATATTTGAATCTAATCTTTTTATTAGTTCACTTTTATTAGACAAACCGATTTCTCGATAATTTTCTTGTTCTTTCGCATACTTAGAATCTAATCCAACTTCTTGTATTAAGATTTTTGTCTTTAATGCTGGTATTAAAAAATCGAGTCCATTACCGTGATCATAATGCCCATGACTAATGATCACATAATCCAAATGATCTAGATTCAATTCTTTCTGTTTAGCATTATGAATGAAAATATCAGTAGCACCTACATCAAATAATATCGAAAACTGATTATCTTCAATGAATAATGATAAACCATGCTCGGCAATAAAACCTCTTCTTCTAACTTTATCTTCTACTAAAACATGAACCTTCATTTCATCATTCCTTTATTAGTAAAATTTCTTTTTCACGCCATGTTATTATATGCTTGTTATTGACATATGTCAATATTTTTCTATGTTAAAACCCTTTCCAAGTAAGAAAGGGTACAATTTAACTAAACATTTGCAATCGCTATTTTTGCTTGTAATTTGGCTAATTCATCTTCTAATAATTTAATTTGTTTTTCCAATAAAACTTTTTCTTCTGCTTTTGTTGTAAAATTTGTGTTGTATTGATTGAAAAATCGATTACTTTGGCAAATTCCTCGACGATTAAATAATCTACGGCATCCATAGCCGCTATTTAGACCTTCTTTCAAAGAAAGATTGGCATTATTACATAATCCCATCCCTCTTCCTGTGTTTGATCCTAATCCTTGTGGACCTGTTCCATCTAATCTTGGCATTTCTTCACCTCCTTTTTTATTATTGACATATGTCTATAATAATGATAACCCCATTATTGACATATGTCAATATCTTTTTCTAAAAAAAACCGTATTTGGTTACGGTTTCAATTGGCCTAGTTCTTTTGACCTATTAATGCAAGCTTCACAGGCTTCCTCAATAATCTTTTTAAAATCATGATTTTCCAAAACTTCTAGACCAGCAAGTGTAGCTCCTTTAGGACTACAAACATCTTTAATCAATTGATCAAGTGATTTTTGAGTAGCAAGAATCATATTTACTGATCCAATGATTGCTTGACAGGCTAAGTCACGAGCTATTTCATAGTCTATCTTATTTTTTATTGCATTTTCAATAAATGCTTGAACAAAATAATATAAATATGCTGGCATACTACCATTGATTGGAACTATTTCATTCATCAAGATTTCTGGGATTTCTCTTACTATCCCTATACTAGTAAATATTTGTTTAACCTCTTGAAAGGACGCTTCATCTACTTCATCAGATTTCGCAATTGCTGTTGCTGCTTTGGCTATCAAAGCAGGAGTATTCGGCATGACACGAACAATTTTTAATTTTCCTAATGATAATTGCAAATTTGAAATTGATATTCCTGCAGCAATACTAATATATAATGGCTTATTTTTACTTTTTGAAATTTTAGGTAGTACTTCAAAAAACATTTGTGGTTTAATGGCAAGTATGACATATTCACATGCTTCAACAACTTCTAATTCATCTGATGCAACAGAGTAATCTTCATTTCTCAATGCATCTTTAACGGTCTGATTCACATCATATAAAAGAATCTGATTTTTTCGATAAAGATTGGCAGTAATAATTCCATTTAAAATACTACTTCCCATCTTTCCTACTCCAAGAAAACCTAATTTATAACTCATATTCTGATTTGTCCTTTTCCATAGATTTTATACTTATAAGAGGTCATCTCTTTTAATCCCATTGGCCCACGAGCATGAAGTTTTTGAGTACTGATTCCAAGTTCTGCACCAAAACCAAATTCACCACCATCAGAAAATCTTGTTGAGGCGTTGACGTAAACACAAGCACTATCGACTCGATTTAAAAACTCCTCACAAATCGTCTCATTTTCAGAAATGATGACATCAGAATGGTTTGTACCATATTGATTAATATGTTCGATCGCTGCTAGATAATCATGAACTACTTTTATTCTTATGATATAATCATTATATTCTTCATAAAAGTCTTCTTCTTCAATTAATTCACAATCAATGATTTGTTTTGTCAGCTTACAGCCTTTGATCACTACATGAACTTGTTGCAATCTATTCATAAGATTAGGAAGAAACTTCTCTGCAATTTCTTGATCAACAAGTACTGTTTCAATGGCATTACAAACAGAAGGTCGACTTACTTTTGCATTTATCACGATTTCTTCAGCCATAGATAAATTGGCATCTTTATGAATATAAGCATGACAATTACCAGCTCCTGTTTCAATCACTGGTACTCGAGATTCCTGAATCACATGTTGAATCAACCCTTTTCCCCCTCGAGGGATTACTAAGTCGATTTGCCCTTTCATGGTAATTAGTTTATTCACAGTATTTCGATCAGTACTATCGATAAAAGTAATAGTTTCTATGGGAAGAAATGGTTTGATTGCTTCTTGCATAACCTTGACTAGTGCACGGTTACTATTGATTGCTTCACTTCCTCCTTTTAAGATGCAGGCATTTCCTGTTTTAATCGATAAGCAAGCAATATCCACACTAACATTAGGTCGGGACTCATAAATAACACAAATAACACCAAAAGGTACTCGAATTTTCTTGATAACTAAACCATTGGGTCTTGTAATCACTTCTAGTTCTTCTCCAATTGGGTCTTCTAGTGATACTACTTTTAATATATCATTACTCATGGTAGCGATTTTTGTTGGTGTTAATTCTAATCGATCAAGCATGGCTTTTGTTAGACCTTTTTCTAACCCATTCTTTAAATCTATTTTATTTTGAGCAATAATTTCATCTGTATGGGTTAATAGATCTTTTGCAATTTTTTTTAATGCTTCCTCTTTTTCTTGACTACTTTTTAAAGCAAGAATTTGAGAAGCCATTTTGGCTTTATTAACTATTTCATTTAATGTTTCCATGATCTTCTCCTTTAATAATGACTAAATTATTGGCATGAATGACCTCATCTTTATTCTTATGCCCCAATAATGGAAGAATTTCACTACTAGGTTTTCCTTTGATATGACTAATTTCTTCACTACTATAATTTGCAATCCCTTTTGCAAGCTGTTTTCCTTGCTCATCTTCGATAAAAACAACACTATCACTTAAGAATCTACCTTTTACTTCTAAAATTCCTTTTGGTAATAAACTTTTTCGCTTAGAAATGGCATCTACTGCCCCTTGATCAATGATGATAGTTCCTTTTGCATAAGTGTTATAAATAATCCAGTGTTCTTTCGATTTCATTTTTTCCTTACGGCTTGCAAACCAAGTTCCGACTACTTTCCCCTCAAGGCAATCTAGGATTTGATGTAGTTTATTAGCATTGATAATGAGCATATTGCATCCTGAATTGGTTGCCATTCGGGCGGCTTTAATCTTTGTTGCCATTCCTCCTGTCCCTACATCAGATTTTTTCTCACCAACCATGTTATCAATAGAATTATCAATATTCTCAATATAATCTATTAGCATAGCATCTTTGAATTCACGAGGATTTTTATTATATAATCCATCGATATCCGATATCAAAACAAGTAAATCCGCATTAATCATCGGAACTAATAAGGCAGATAAAGTATCATTATCACCAACTTTAATTTCTTCGGTTGCCAAAGCATCGTTTTCATTCACGATTGGGATGACTCCATTTGCAAATAACATTTCAAAAGTATTACTCAAATTCAACATTCGTTGACGATTTTCAAAATCGTCGTGGTTTACTAAGATTTGAGCACAAAGCATTTGAACTGTTTGAGCATACTTTTCATAAGTCTCGATTAACGATACTTGTCCTAATGCTGCACAAGCTTGCTTTAAAGGAATTGCTTTTGGTCGTGATTTTAATCCTAATTTATTCATTCCTACAGCAATAGCACCACTGGTAACCAAAACAACTTCTTTTTGTTGCTGCTTGATTGCATTGATAATCGCCATCAGTTCTGCTATTTTGTTCTCATTCAGGCTTTTATCACTATTTACTAGTGATGATGAACCTATTTTAATAATAATTCTTTTTATATGTGTATAATCTCTCATATTGAACCCACCTATTTTTACGTATTATAGCAAAATATTTTGTAAATGTTAAGCAAATTATTGATGAATTGTTTTTGTCTATTATACTACTAATCGATAATAAAAAATACTACTAATTAAAATAACATATCTTTCTTTAGATATATCACCCCGATTAGTAGTTCTTTTATCATTTTTGAATTCGTTTAGCCATGATAATATCAGGCTTTCCAATACCATTGGCATCAGGAATTACTCCAACAATTTTATATCCTAGCTTTTCATAAAATTCATATGGATGTTTGCTGAGATTCTTAACGCTTTCAATCTTTGTATAGGTATTTTGATACAAATCAGTATTACTTAATGTTGTTTTATCTTCATCGTCATCAGAACCTAGGTATATCATGATTCCTCCTCGAAGAGCAATCTCTTTTTCTAATGCTTTTACCAATAATGTCCCTATTCCTTGAAAACGATAGGCTTTGTTTATCACTAAAGGGTGAAGTTCCCAACCTGTATTCGCATATTGGGGAATTGCTCCAATAAATCCTATTAAATGGTCATCAATTACTGCAGCAAAAGCTACTCGTTCTTCACTAAGGCAACGTAAAATCTCTTCTTTTGCATCTTCTTTATAGGCTTCGTAAAAATTATCTAATAGTAATTTGGTTGCTTCTTCAATATACTGTTTATTTTGTTTTGAAAATACCTCTATACTTAACATAGCTACTCCTTTATTGCGATTTTTTATCTGGTCGAATATTCAACTCTGGAGTTTTTACACTCACCTTTGTATTTTTAGGAATGGATTCAATAATAAATGCATTACCACCAATCACAGAATTTTCTCCAATGATGGTTGCTCCACCTAAAATGGTGGCACCAGAATAGATTGTCACATTGTCTTCTACGGTTGGATGACGTTTTTTACCCGCCATTTTTTGTCCTTCTCTCGTTGATAAAGCACCTAAGGTAACACCTTGATATAACTTAACATGATGTCCAATCACTGCTGTTTCACCGATAACAACTCCTGTTCCGTGGTCAATGAAGAAGTATTCTCCAATAATTGCTCCTGCATTGATATCAATTCCTGTTCCACTATGAGCATATTCTGTCATAATACGAGGAATATAGGGAACATGGCGAATATATAGTTCATGAGCTAATCGATACACTAGAATGGCAAAGAAACCAGGATAGGAAAATACAATTTCTTCCTTGCTTTGAGCTGCAGGATCTCCATCAAATGCTGCATTAATATCCTTAAACAGTAATTTTTGTATTTCTGGAATTCTGGCAAAGAATTCATTACAAATCTTTTGTGTTTCTAATTCAATTTTACCTTCCTCAAGAAGTTCCCCATGTTTATTTAGTATCGCTAATCGGATTTGCTCTTTTAGTTTATCATATAGATTGGTTAAGTGATTTCCAATAAAATATTCAGGAATTACTTTATTCGATATTTCAAGATCAAAATAACTAGGGAAAAGAATCATTCGAATTTCTTTCACAATATCAATAATGACATCACGATTGGGTAATTTATTTTCTCCACAAAACATAGGAATCGTGGCTTCTTGACAATTAGCAATGATTTCTTCCACTGTTTTTTGAATTACTTTTTTTTCATCTTTCATCTTTTTCTCCAGCTTTTACTCTGTACTTCCAAATAAAGAAGTTGTTAAATAGCGTTCTCCAGTATCAGGTAAAATAACAACGATGTTTTTTCCTTCATTTTCTGGTTTCTGAGCGATACTTAGTGCTGCCCAAAGTGCAGCTCCAGAAGATATCCCAACGAGAACGCCTTCTAAAGCAGCTATTTCTTTCGCTTTCGCAATGGCATCTTCATCTTTTACTGTGATGACGCTATTATAAATCTTTTGATTTAAAGTTTCGGGAATGAATCCTGCTCCAATCCCTTGAATGGCATGTCGACCTGGTTTTTCTCCCGTTAACACAGCTGATTTAGCAGGTTCCACCGCGATTATCATAATATTAGGATTTTTCTCTTTCAAATAAGCCCCAGTACCACTAATTGTTCCTCCTGTACCAACACCAGCAACTAGAATATCAACTTGGCCTTCTGTATCTTCCCAAATTTCTGGTCCTGTTGTCTTGATATGGGCTTGTGGGTTGGCTTGGTTTGTAAATTGACCAGGAATAAAACTATTGGGAATCGTCAGTGCCAATTCTTCTGCTTTCGCGATTGCCCCTTTCATTCCTAAAGAACTTCCTGTTAACAGTAATTCTGCTCCATAAGCAGCTATTAATTTCCGACGTTCTATACTCATTGTCTCAGGCATAATAATGATTGCTTTGTAGCCTTTAGCTGCAGCGATGGCAGCGATACCTATTCCCGTATTCCCACTTGTCGGTTCAATAATGATCGAATCAGGTTTTAATATTCCTCTTCGTTCTGCTTCTTCAATCATTTCTCTCGCAATTCGATCCTTTACGCTTCCTGATGGATTAAAATACTCTAGCTTTGCAAGAATCCTAGATTTCAGTTGATACTTCTTCGCTATATTTATCAACTCTAATAACGGTGTTTTTCCAATTAATTCTGTCATATTTTTATATATTTTCATAACGAACCTCCATTACTTATCACTTTATTATACCAAAGAATTATACAAGATGTATGATTTTTTATAATTTTTTAAAAAAAGAAGCAAATTTTAGCTTGCTTCTCTTTATGTATTAGGATTTTCCCAGTTGATTTTATCAATTACCCAGGCTGTTAATTCATTTAACGAAGGGTGAATTACCATAGAATCGTGAATTGGCATATAAGTACCCAGTGGCGGACAAATTACTCGGAGTTCTTCGATTGATTTAACATTCCGTTTTATTTGACTTTCACTACACTTATGGCTTGAATTCATCAAATAGACAAATGGTTGAACGAGTAGAGAAGCATGGTGACCAACAATATGAACCCCTAAAATCTTCTTTTCTTCTCCAACAATAATCTTCACAAAGCCACTATCACCATGACGAGAGTACCCCATCGCAATTCCCCCAACTACTTCATGATAATAGTTCGTTCCTGTCCAATACTTAACCTTCATTTCCTTCACTTGAGCTTCTGTTAAGCCAACATGAGCAACTTGAGGATAGGTAAATATCGCCCAAGGAACCGATGTATAGGATACTTCTTTTTTCTCTTTTGTGAAGAGGTTGTTAATTAAAATTTCAGCTTCATAATTGGCTTTATGTCTAAATTGGTATTTGCCATTAATATCACCAATAGCCCAGATATTGCTTGTTGAAGTTTCTAGAAACTGGTTTGTGATTATCCAACCACGTTGATCAGTTTTGATACTTGTATTTTCAATCTTCAGCAAATCACTATTCGAACGAATTCCTGAAGCAACAAATATTTCTTCTCCTACAACAATTTTTTGTTCTTTTGTATTGTTATCCTCAATCACTATTTTCTTGTTACCATCTTCTGTGTATACTGATAAAATACGATGATTGGTAAAAACATGAATTCCATTATGAACAAATGTTTTTTCAACAAGCCTGCTAATTTCTTCTTCTTCTGTAGCAATTATTCTTGGACGCATTTCTAGAAGAGTGACTTTGCAACCATAAGCAGAAAATATATGGGCAAATTCAGCACCTATTGCTCCGCCCCCAATGATAACAAGGCTTTTCCAAATCTTTTCGGGATATTTATCACCAAAAAATGTTTCTGGAGTAATATATCCTGTTGATTCTAGACCTGTGATTGGGGGAACAAAGGTTCTTGCACCTGCTGCAATGATTATTTTTTCTCCCATAATCTCTTCTAAGGTATTTCCATTTTGATCTTTTACTTTAATGATAACATCATCAACAAATTCTGCAATTCCTTTATAGATAGTTAGATTTTTCTCCTTGGAAAACTCTTTTTCGATTTTTTCACTATAATTGATTTGTTTCCATAAGCGTTTTGATATTTTTTCCCAATGAATGCTAGGTGATTTAAAATCTAATCCTATTCGTGCTGCTTCTTCTGTTTCGCGAATGATATCAGCAGGATAAACTAACATTTTGGATGGAATACAGCCTTTAGTTAAACAGGTGCCTCCGAACTTGTTTTTTTCGATCATTGCACAATGAAATCCTCGGGCTAGGGCTTCTTCTAAAACCATCAAGCCAGCCCCTGATCCAATAATAATTAAATCATATTTTTTCATTAAAAAGCCCCCTTAGATTTTTACTATTCCTTACATTTTTTCAAATTGCTCTTTTGTCACACCACAAACAGGGCATGTCCAATCATCAGGAATGTCTTCAAAAGCTGTTCCTGGAGCAATACCACCATCAGGATCACCATCTTGAGGATCATAAATATATCCACAAACAGTACAAACATATTTTTCCATATTATTTCTCCTTTCCTAAATTTTAATTTTAAAATTTTTATTTCTTAAGAATTGGTGCTTTCACAACAATCAGTTCTAAAACTTCATTATGAAGATTGCTAATTTTCATTTTTGTACCTTGAGGAAGAGTAACGACAGTCCCCTTTGAATAAACATGTGTTTCTTGAGTTCCTAGTGTAATGGATAACTGTCCTCTTACTATGGTAATGTATAAATTGTTATTTGCATTGTGTTCTGGTAGTCCTTCTCCTTTAGGAAATACCATATGAATATAATTGATATTGTCATCAAATATCAATTTTTCAATCTTTAATTCATCATTTGTTGAATAAGTATAAATTTTTTCAATCATTTTCTCTCCTCCTGATTACCTATTTTATTATACTATAATTAGGTTTTAATTTGTAAATGATGCGTTATTTTTTTCTTTCTTCTTTTTTTATCACGGAAAAGTTAACATGACAATATCCAAAAGGATTTTTCTCTAAATAGTCTTGGTGATAATCTTCAGCATTATAAAAGTGATTTAATCTTTCTACTTCAACCATAATTTTTTGATTGTGTTTTTTTTGCTCATTTGTTATAAATTCTTGAATAATCGTCTCATCTTTTTCATCAATATAGTAAATACCCGTTCGATATTGGTGGCCATAATCTCCCCCTTGATGATCGACAGTAAATGGATTAATAATTCGAAATAAATGCTCCAATAATTTAGCTAGTAGAATTTTCTCATCATCATACACAATTTTTACTGCTTCAACATGACTTGCACGATGAGCTTTCAAATCTTCATAGGTTGGATTTGCAAAATTACCATTGGCATAGCCTACTTCTGTGTCTAAAACCCCTTCTAATTGTTGGTAGTATCGTTCTACTCCCCAAAAACAACCTCCCGCTAAGATAATTACTTTTTCCATTTTGTGCCTCTTTTCTCATCATTCTATTGTTAACTTTATTATATCATATTATTCTAATAAAAAAGTGAATATGAGTATAAATCTCACATTCACTTTTGCAATTCAATGATCCATCTTGAAAAACACTTGCTAATTTAATTCTTAACTCGTAATAAATCATCTAATGTACAATTCAAGATATCTGACAGAGGGACTAAGAAATCAATCGTTGGTAACGATTGATTGTTTTCCCATTTAGAAATGGATTGTCGCGAAATCTTTAGGATATTAGCGACCTCTTTTTGTGTTAATCTACCCTTTATTCGGAAGCTTTGTAGCTTCTCACCAAAAGTAACAACACCCATTCACACGATTTTTCCTTTCAAAATTAATTCTTTTCAAATTATCAAGCCTCCTTTCTCGGCAATAAAAAAGCACCTCAAAGAATAGAAGTGCCAATCATTTTGTTGGATTGCCTAAAAAGAGTTCGTTTTATTCTAACGTTTCCTCTTTTAAAATTCTACTTGAAAGTAGATACATTACTTCTATTCTTTTTAAACGAAAAGTTTTCATAACGCACCTCCTTTCAGTGTTTAAGATACTTACACTAAAATTATACTATCTATATTTTTGCTTGTAAAGCACTTAATCGTTGCTTTTACAATTTTAAGCAAAAATCATCAAACCGATTACAACAACAATAATGAGTAATACTGTATAAATAATCATTGGAATGACATTCGTTTTAATTAATTTTCCTTCGGACCCAATAATTCCTAGTGTTGCACAAACTGCAACAGCATTGTTAATACAAACCATATTTCCAATAGCACCCCCTGTTATTTGCATAGAAACAATGGCAGCAGGTAGGATGTTGATTTGAGTGGCTACTTCATATTGTAGTGTGGTAAATAAAACATTAGAAACAGTATTTGATCCAGAAATAAAGGAACCTAATACGCCAATAAAAGGAGAAATAATCACATATGCGATACTTCCTACTTTTGCTAGGGCATTTGCCATACTCAATATCATACTTGGAATTCCTGCATCATTGATACTCGAATAGCGCATAATTTGAACAAAAGCAACACCAAAAATAATAGCTATCGTGGCACTTCCGACTTGTTTTACCGTTACAACCCAGGCTTCTTTAATTTGGTCACGATTCATTTTATGAAGAAAATGGGTAAATAAAGCAACTATGATGAAAATGGTTCCTGGTAAATATGCCCAACGGAAGTTATAAGATAATTCCGAAAAACCTAATATATTTTCAAATTTGATTACAAATATACTCTTTTGTAAGATTTCTTTTAATCCTAAAGTATCAATTCTTGTAATTACTAAAATCAGGGCAATGATAATATAAGGTAACCATGCTTTCACAAAACTAATATGATGATCTTCTATGGGAGAAGCATTCGCAACTACATCTGTTTTAATTCCTTCTCCTTCTTGGAAACTCCAAATCTCCTTAGGAATTAAAAATCCCTTTTTAGCTGCAAAAATAACAATTGGCAAACTAATTAATGATCCCAACAAAGAAGCAAATTCAAACCCAATGAGTACTTTAATTAACACATAGAATACTGAAAAACACATCCCTGTAAATAATGCAAAAGGGAATACAGCAAATGCTGGTTTTAATGATTTTTCTTTTCCAAACACTTTTGTTAGGATTGCAACTCCTAAAAAAGGAATAAAAATAGCAACAATGGCATTAGTAAAAACAGTCCATGACGATAAAGTGTTTGCATCAATGGCTCCGTTTAATAAGGATAATGACATTAAAATAGGAGTTCCTACGGCACCACAAGAAACAGCAACAGAATCATAAATTAAAGTAATCACAGCTGCTCCAACTGCAGGAAATCCCAGGCTAATTAACATAGGAGCAGCTAATGCTGCAGGAGACCCAAAGCCAGCAGCAGCTTCTAAGAAAGAAACAAATAAGAATCCAATGATTAAAGCCTGAATTCTACTATCTTTTGTTATTGACATAAAGCCCTTGTTAATGGTATTCATGCCTCCTGATTTTCGTAAGGTATTCATAATGACAATCGCACCAAAAATAATTACAATCACATCAAGAGAACTTAAAAAGCCATAAATAGTACAAGCTATTAATGTTTTAAAGGACATTTTCCAAAATATTAGTCCAATCACAAAATAAAGGAGCCATGCAATGGGTAAAGCTTTCTTCGCAGAAAAATTAAAAATCGTCATTAAAATAATGGTTAATACAATCGGTAAAAAAGCTAACAATGCATACATAGTGTTCTCCTCGTGTTTGATAGCAACAATAAAAACAGGGGTACCCTTAAAGAACTACCCTCTTCTATTATCGAATATATCTATATTTAATTTACCATTTTTTACCATTTAAGTCAATTGATACGATATTGATTCATTGACAAAGAAAACATTTTCTATTATGATAAATAAAAGTATTATTTTTTTAAAGGAGGAAGCAATGACACAAAGTCAAATTCAAATAAAACGAATGATAGATTATAAGTATCCAATCAATCAAGAGATGAGTAAAATTTTTGTTGAAGCATATTATGATGAGTTAAAGTCCTTATCCAAATCAAAAGAAAAGCTAGAACAAGCCTTTATTTCTGCGTTTCAAAGAGATTTCTTTTATATTGCAGAACTTAATGGAGAAATTGTTGGCATTCTTGCTTGTACAACAAATCAAAAAAGAGCAATAGTCGTCAATAAATCTTCCTTTCAAAAGAGCTTTGGCTTCATGAAGGGATTACTATATTATTTCTTTCTAAAAAGCATTTTCAATAAAGAGTT
>CAYPLR010000013.1:34245-41769 GCA_964411675.1 uncultured Bacteroidales bacterium | reverse complement strand
AGTTGATTTTATTATTTGAAAAGCCTTTTTTAAAAGGGCTTTGTCAACAGTCTGAAGCACATTAGTCTAATGTGCTTTTATATTGGCATATAGAAATCAATGGGCAGTGCTCACATTGAGGATTTTTTGCTTTACAAAAATAACGACCAAAAAATAGTAATTGTAAATGAACTTGATGCCATAATCTTTGAGGATATAATTGCATTAATTTTTCTTCAACAACCACGGGATCACTACTATTAACAAATCCCAAACGATTAGATACCCGTAATACGTGAGTGTCCACTGCGATTCTCGGGATATGAAAGCCTTCGGCCAGAACGACATTGGCAGTTTTACGACCCACTCCAGGAAGAGTAATCAAATAATCATAATCACAAGGAATTTCTTGATGACCATCAGCCAGTAATCTTTTCGACAAAGCAATGATATTTTTTGCTTTTGTATTGGCAAGCCCTATTGTTTTAATAATCTCTTTTACACTGCTTTCATCGGCTTCTGCTAGATTTATAATTTTTGGATACTTTAAAAATAACACTTCTGTTACCTTATTCACTAGAATATCGGTTGTTTGAGCAGACAATACGACAGAAATTAATAGTTGGAATTTTGTTTTATAATTTAATTCACAGCGAGCATCGGGGTGCATTAAAGTGAGGATTTCTAAAATATCATTGGTGTCCATTATAAACCTTACTGAATAGATCTTGGATATTTTCTTTTACTTCTACTGTGCTTTCTACTTTATTGTGTTGTTTATACAAATAACGATCCATGAAATTCATTCCACGATTTTTTATTCTTAAAGTTTCTAATAAAGCTTCACATACTTCTTCATATTGGTAATGATAATCAATATACCATTTATTAACCATTTGGATTTCCAATGGGGTCAATATTTTCTTAAGTTCTCTTTCTAAATCGTTAATTGTCGTCTTTATCCATTGTTTCTGTTCTTGTTTATCTATTTTTTCATCGTCACCATCAATGATAAAACTAAGTTTTCGATAAAGTTCATCTAGGCTATATGTTTCTTTCCCTGTTTCCTTCGAAAGTTCCATCGATATGATTTCTTTATTGACTAAGTCGATAATACGATTACTACATTCTTCCTCAGTAGCCGTCATTGTTGAAACAAGTTGATCAAAAGATACCGATTTTTCTCCTTGAATCAAGTAGCTATTTAGTTTCATTAGAATAACAACATCAAGTTCATTTAACTGCAATTGATGATATTTATCCAATAAAATGCGATTAAAATCTAGGAAATTATTCTTTAATAAATCATAGTATCGATTCATGGGCTACTCCTAATGTTCTCTTTCATATATTGTAAGTTCTTTTAATTAAAATTGCAACACTCTCTTTTAAAAATATAAAAAAGGTATTTATTTTGTAAATGCCTTTTCTACCTTGCCATCTTACTTAAAGCATCTTTTGCTGCTGCTTGTTCAGCTTTGCTTTTGCTTTTTCCTGATCCGATTCCTAAAATAACCCCTTCATGTATTACTTCAACAAGATAGGTTCTATCATGACTAGGACCTTCTTCTTTCGAATTATAAATTAAAGATTCTCTACTTTCAGCTTGAATATATTCCTGTAATTCACTTTTATAATCTACAAAGAAACCTTGATCGATGGTTTCAAAACGAGAAAATATGACTTGATTAAGAATGTCTCTCACTTTTCCGATTCCTAAGTCGAGATAAACAGCGCCCAAAAAAGCTTCAAATAAATCAGCTAAAACGGTTGGTTTCGTGTCTCCCCCTTGTGCTGCTTCACCTTTTCCCAGTAATAATCCTTCATTTAGTTTTAAAATCTTGGAATACTCGGCATTTGCTTCTGTACAAACAAATTTTGCTCTCGTTTTCGATAGTTCTCCTTCTAGCATATCAGGGAATTTACCATATAAATATTCTCCAACAAGAAAATCAAGAATAGCATCTCCTAAAAATTCTAAACGTTCATTATAAGGACAATTATGCTCATTACCATAAGTTTTATGCGTAAAAGCCATTCGATATAATTCCAAATTTTTGTATTTTAAATGGAGGCGCTTGGCAATTTGTGAAAATTTAGTTTCAAAATCTTCTCTAACTGTCACTAGTATCATCTCCAATAATAGTTTTCATCTTCTCTATTACATTCCCTTGAACTGTTAATCTTGCTTGATTAATCGCTTTCGAGAATGCATAATCACTACTTGCTCCATGTGCTTTCACAACAACACCATCAACACCAAATAAATTTGATCCACCAATTTCATCTGGATTCAATGCCTTTTTAAAGTTCTTAAAAACTTTTTTCATGAAAAGATATCCAATTTTAGCACTGAAACTTTTCTTGATTTCATCTTTAAAGTATTTACCAATCATTTTCGCAACGCCTTCACTGGTTTTCATCACCATATTGCCAGTGAATCCATCCGTAATTAAAATATCACAATCGGTGAAAAACAATTCTTTTGGTTCAATATTACCAAAAAAATGAATGTTTTGATTTTGTGACAATAATTGGAAGGTTTCTTTATCTACTTCACGACCTTTTCCTGGTTCGCTACCAATATTTAATAATCCTACTAATGGTTTCTTGATTTGAGCTGTTTCTTGAAGGTAAATAGTTGCATATTCCGCTAATTGCACAATGTGTTCACTTCTTAGTTCAACATTCGCTCCAACATCAAGTAATAAGCGTGATTTTCCCCCAATGTTTGGTAAAGTAGGACATAAAGCGACTCTTTTCATTCCTTTAATTCTTCTAATCACAAGGTGGGCGGCAGCAATGGTTCCTTGGGTTGGTCCCGCTGTCACTGCACCATCTACTTCCTTATCCTTTACTGCTTGAAAAGCCATGACAAGGGAAGTATCGCGATTACGACGGATTTCTCCAATAGGATCTTTTTCTCCCATATCAATTTTTTTAGGAGCATGAACTATTTTTACACGATCATTTACTTGTAAATATTTTTTTATTTCTTGTTCATCACCATATAAGACTAATTCAATATCGTCATATGCTGTGATTGCTAAGTTAACCCCTTTTACAATGGCTTCTGGTGCAAAATCGCCACCCATTGCATCAATTGCTAATTTAATCATTAGTGCCTCCTAGTCAAGCATTTCTTTGTTTTGCTGGTAATTATTATCTACTATTTTCTTAATTTCTTCATATTCAGGATTGGTAAATAGTTTTTGCTCATCCATGATTTGATTAGCAAGTTCATTAACCATCTCTAATATTTCCTTATCTAATACTAAGTCTGCCATTTTAAATGGAATAGTACCTGATTGCTTCTCCCCAAAGAAATCCCCTGGGCCTCTAATAATTAAATCTTCTTCGGCAAGCATAAATCCATCATTATTTTCTTCAACAAGTTTCAATCGTTCTATTGCGCTTTGAGCTTCCGTGTTGCTAATTAAAAAGCAGTATGCTTGTTCATCGCTACGACGAACACGACCCCGCATTTGATGTAGCTGAGCAATTCCAAAACGATCAGCATCAAGAATAACCATCGTTGTGGCATTAATGACATTCACACCTACTTCAATAACGCTTGTTGAAACTAAAATCTGAATTTTATTTGCTGAAAAATCCGCCATTACTTGTTCTTTTTCATTCGTCTTCAAGCGACTATGAATTAATCCTACTTGGCAAATACCCTTAAAGTATTCTGTCATATTATTATATATTTCTGTTGCGTTTTGTAAATCCATTACCTCAGATTCTTGAATCATGGGAGCAACAACATAGATTTGATGGCCAGCCGCTAATTCTTGTTTCATATGTTCAAGCGCAATGGCACGATCTTCATAGCGAATATAGCGAGTAATTGCTTCTTTTTTATTTCCTGGTAAGGTTTTAATTAGAGAAATGTCTGATTCACCTAAAACACTAATCGCCAATGTTCGCGGAATGGGTGTTGCACTCATTTTTAAATGATCGATTAAATGACCTTTACCAACAATAGATACCCTTTGGCGGACCCCAAATCGATGTTCTTCATCAGTAATCACTAAACCTAGTGAATGAAATTCAACATCTTTTTGAAATAACGAGTGTGTGCCTATGATAATATCTACTTTTTTATCAACTAAATCTGTAAGGATTACTTTTTTATCTTTATTATTTACCGATGAAGATAACATTACAATATTAATATCTTCATTTTTAAATAAATCTTTAAAAGTAATATAATGTTGATTAGCAAGGACTTCAGTAGGAACCATAATTGCTCCTTGATAACCAGCTGTAATTACAGCAAATAAAGCAATAGCAGCGACTACTGTTTTACCAGACCCAACTTCTCCTTGTAACAAGCGATTCATTTTGTAAGGGGCTTGCATATCCATAAAAATTTCATCAAGGGAACGTTTTTGATCAATGGTTAATTCATAAGGTAATGTTTTAATAAAATCATTAACTCGTTTTTGATCAAAATGAATGGATACCCCTTGAGGGAAATGCTTTCTCATGTATAACATATATTTTATTTTCAATTGATATAAAAATAATTCTTCAAATTTAATTCGATTAATCGCTAATTGGACTTCTTCAATTTCATCAGGGATATTGATATATTTTATTGCTCTTTTTAAACCGATTAAATTATACTTTGTTCTAATTTCTGCTGGTAAATCTTCTGTTATCTCATCACAATAATCATCATAGATTTTTTCTTTTAGTTCTAGCATCTTTTCATCAGTAATTCCTTTGATATTAAAGATGGGATTAACAGCACTACTAAATTCATTAAAATGAATTTCTGAAGCGGTAAAATTACGCATATTTTCATTAAATTTGCCTGTTAAGCGAACATAAGTACCATAATTTATCTTTGATTTTAAGAAATGACGATTAAAAATGGTAGCCCTTATCTTTCTTCCTTCCACGTCAAGATAAAAATTCATAACGGAAAGTTTTGTTTTCACATTGGTAACAGTAGCTTTTGTTTGAACAACACCAGCAATCGTTACATTTGTTTCGGGAACAATATCCTTGAATGATTTAATTGTATAATCTTCAAACTTAGTTGGAAAATTAAACAACAAATCCTCAACAGTGTTGATATTGCTCTTTTTAAGAAACAAAACTTGCTTGGGAGTTATGTATGATACTTCGCTTAATAAAATTTCCTTCATAATTTCACCATATCCATAACAAGAAAAAGGGCTTAAAGCCCCATTCTACTCTATTGCTAGAATATAACTATAGACTTCTTGATTTCCTTCAATTACATCTACTTCAAGATTGCTATAATTCTTCTCAATATATCTTACTAATTCATTTACTTCTTTTTCGGTAACGTCAGCTCCATAAATAATGGTGATAATTTCTTTTTCATCATTGATAGCGCTTTTTAATAATTCCTTTGTTGCTTCACTACGTCTTTTATGAGAAGCCACAATCTTACTATTACAAATACCAATAAAATCATCTTTATGAATATCAATTCCTTCTAATACAGTATCTCTAATAGAATAGGTAATTAAACCAGTGGTAACATTGGCAATTACTTTTTCTAAATCTTGAATAATTTCTTCTGGCTCCCCGCTTAAATCAATCATTGTTAATGCAGAGAATCCCTGTGCTAATGTTTTTGTTTCAACAACACGGATATGACTTTCTGTATAAATTTTTGCTGATTGATTAGCAGCAAGAATAATATTCTTATTATTTGGGAATACAAAAATATTTTCAGCGTTTAAGGTATCAAAACCACGGATGAAATCTTCCGTAGAAGGATTCATACTTTGGCCACCAGAAACAACATAATCTGCTCCCAAATCTTTAAAGGTTTTAATTAGCCCTTCTCCACTAGCAACAACAACAATCGCATACTTTTTACGAATATCTGGTTTAGCAGCTTTTGGAAGATGTTCCTCTCCACAAGGACATTCTCCTTCAGCAACATGAGCAATTTCAGCGATTTCATGATGTTGAATGGTCATATTTTCAATCTTTAGATGAATAAATTCACCATAAGTTTGACCGATATTTAAGATGTCTCCTGGTTTTAATGTATGAACATGAACTTTTACCAAATCTTCATCCTTAACAAGAGCAATAGAATCTCCTAAAGGATTTATTTTTTCATAAATTATTTTTTCATCAAACTCTTCTGGTTTAAATTCCTCACTTAAACGTAAAATAAACTCAGTACAATAACCAAATTCTATTTCCTTAGTAGTTGCTACTGGTGAATGTGTTGATCCATGTGCTGCATCAAATGTATCAGAAACAGTAAAATTCTCATCTAAAGCTTCAGCCATGCCTTCAATAATAGCAAGGTATCCAGCACCACCACTATCAACAACACCCGATTCTTTTAGAATTGGTAAAATATCTGGGGTTCTTGCAAGAGAAGCTTTTGCTTCTGCAATATACTCTACAAAGAATTCATTAATTGTCATTCTCGAAGAAGAAATCACCAACATTTTTTCGCAAGCTTCACGAGCAACCGTTAGAATAGTTCCCTCTACTGGTTTCATTACCGCTTTGTATGCTTGCTTTACACCACTATCAAAAGCATGAGCCAAACGAATCGCATCTACTTGTTCAAATCCTTCGAATCCTTTATTTAATCCTCGAAATAATTGTGATAGAATTACTCCAGAATTTCCACGCGCTCCCATCAGCATACCACGAGAAAGTTTCTTAGAAATTTCATATATACTAGTTTCGTGAGAGTTATAAATCTCGTTAACTCCACCTTCAATTGTCATTTTCATATTTGTTCCTGTATCACCATCAGGGACAGGGAACACATTAAGAGAATCAATTCTCTGATAATCTTTCTTTAATTTTTCGGCACCATTTAAAACTAGCGTCTTAAATATAGCTCCGTCAAGTTTCATGATTTGCATTAAAATGCCTCCATTGATATATATATTGTTTACTTATTAGTCTATTTTAAAAAAATACTACTTAGACATTATACCATAATTTGCATTCTTAATCAAGACAATTCGCCTTTCAAAGAATGCGTTTTTCTATTGAAATTGATGCGTTTTTTTACAATCCGTTTGCTATTTCAATGAAATAATAGCTAAATAAAATATTATCAATTTTTCTTGATTTACCATTAATAATATGCTATAATAGGTAAGGTTAATAAAATAGAATTAATTTTGGGAGGTGCAAATATGGCTCGTAAATGTTATGTAACTGGCTTAGGTACAGTTTCAGGTAATAGTCGTTCTCATTCTCTTAGTGCAACTAGGAGAAAATGGAAAGCTAACTTACAAAAAGTTAGAATTAAGGATGAAGATGGAAAAATTAAACGTGTATATGTATCAACTCGTGCTTTAAAATCTGGTCTTGTTGAACGTGCATAGTAATAAAAAAAGGCGATTAAGCCTTTTTTTATTACCCTAATGATTTTACGACAATCACTTTTTTATCAACAACAAGTTTTCCTATTTCAATAATTTCATTACTCAAACAAATACTATCCTCAACCTGTAAGATATAGTTATTTAGGTTATATTTAAAACCTTGCAAGGTTATTTTTGTTTCATTCTCTAC
>CAYPLR010000013.1:0-34145 GCA_964411675.1 uncultured Bacteroidales bacterium | reverse complement strand
AGTTATTTAGGTTATATTTAAAACCTTGCAAGGTTATTTTTGTTTCATTCTCTACTGCAAAAAAAGAAATATATTGATAATGATCCTTACTAAATTCAACAGTTCCCTGGGCAATAAAGATATCATTGCTACTATCGAGTAAATGAATATTAAGATGACTATATTTCTCCATTACTCGAATAATTGATAGGAAATGATCCAGCCGATTACCACTGCCATTATAAATTTCAATTCGGGAAAAATCCATTTCCGCGACATATTCAATCGCAAGTTCTAAATCACTTGCGTTTTTTTCTTTTGGAAAAGCGATTTTTGTTTCATATGCAAATCCATAACGTTCAATATCAGAAGAATCAAAGTCTCCAATCGCTATCTTTGCAATGATATTTTGTGAGGAAGTCGTTATAATCCCTCCATCAACAGCAATGATGAATTCCTCTTCATCGTGTTGATAAATGTCTTTAAAACTATTAAAACCTGCACAAACTATTTTAGCTATCATAAGGCAAGCAATCCCTTGATTACCCTTTGACGATCATCGCTTCCAAAAATATACGTTCCTGCTACGATCACTTCACAACCCGCCTTTTGGCATAAAGAGGCTGTTTCTTTATTGATTCCCCCATCTACTTGTATTAAATAAGAATAATTATATTTCTTTTTATGAGCTGCTAGATAAGCAATTTTATCAAGAGCATTGCTCATAAACTTTTGACCACCAAAACCTGGCTCTACACTCATAATTAAGACTAGATCTACATAAGGTAGAATTTGTTGTAAGACCTCAACAGCGGTATTTGGTTTGATCGATATTCCTACTTTTACACCTAATTTTTTGATTGCTTCGATGGTTTCTATTTTATCATCGACAGCTTCATAATGAAAAGTAATATAATCAGCTCCCGCAGAAACAAAATCTTTTGCATATTTTAATGGATTCTCTATCATCAAATGGACATCAAAAACAAGGTCAACTTTTCCCTTTAAATCCTTATAAATGACAGGTCCCATGGTAATATTAGGAACAAAATGACCATCCATAACATCAATATGAAGAAATTTAGCCCCATACTCTTGGACTTCTTTTACTTCTTGTAATAATTTTGAGAAATCAGCAGATAAAATTGAAGGTGCAACAATCATCTTCGGTCTCCTTTTAATATTTATTTTTCTTTGTTTCTTTAATTTCTTTCGCAAACAATAAATAATTTTGATGGCGTGAACTTAAAATTGTGTTTGTTTCCACAAGTCGTTTTACTTCACAACCAGGTTCATTAATATGAGTACATTTTGAAAATTTACACTTTGGACTAGCTTGGTAAAATTCACGAAAGGTATTACTCAATGTTAATAAATCAATTTCTTCAAAATCAGCAATTCCAAATCCTGGGGTGTCTGCCAACCATCCCTCTAAAATTCGAATCAGTTCAATATGTCTTGTCGTATGTTTTCCACGATTTAAAGCAGTGGAGACAATGTTTGTTTTAATATTAAGTTCTGGATCAATAATATTGAGTAAGGTGCTTTTACCAACACCGCTTTGACCTGCAACAACACAAAGATGTTCGTTGACCTCCTGTTTTATTTGTTCAATAAAATCAGGCGTGTCATTTCGATAAATTCGATATCCTAATTGTTGATAGTAGTCATAAATAGAATTAAAGTTTTCTTTATTTAGTAACAAATCGAGTTTTGTAAAAACGATAATAATCTCAATATCTTGATATTCAATCATGGAAATTAAACGATCAAGAAGGTTCAAATTCAAATCTGGTTCTATCACCGAAAATACCAAAAAAACTTTGTCAACGTTGGCAATCGTTGGTCTTTCTAAGCTGTTTTTTCGTGGATAAATGTTGATAATCACTCTTTCTTCTTCGTTGATGTCAACAACATCACCAACCAAAGGACTTTTCTCATGATGACGAAACAATCCTCGTGGTTTACACGCAATCATTTGTTGATTCGGTAAGAAAACAGTGTATTCTCCACTAATAGCTTTGACGACTAGTCCTTTCTTCATTCCTTCTCCTTCATTTTTTGTACTCGTAATTGCCCGCAAGCTGCATCAATTTCATGACCATGTTCCTTACGGATAATAGCATTGATTTTATTCTTGATGAGATAATCAAAAAATTGGTCTCTTGTTTTATCATCGCTGCGTTTAAATACTTCTCCTGTTTCATTATATGGGATTAAATTCACATAACAATTTAGGCCACGAATCAAATTACAAAGTTGTTTGGCATCTTCCAAAGAGTCATTGATTCCCTTTAGCAAGATATATTCAAAAGTGATTCTTCGATTTGTCTTTTCAAAATAACTCTTTAATGCTGTTATCAATGTATCTAGCGGATATTTTTTATTGATTTTCATGTACTGAGATCGTTTTTCATCGTTCGCAAAATGAAGACTAACTGCTAAATTCACTTGTAAATTTAATTCTGCAAATTCATATATTTTCGGAACAATACCACAAGTAGATAGAGTAATGTGACGAGCTCCAATTTCTAAGCCTTTGGGATCGTTGATGATTTTAATGAATTCAATTACATTATCATAATTATCAAAAGGTTCACCAATTCCCATAACAACAACATGACTTACTCGTTTTTCCTCTTGATGAAGATAGTTATCTATTGTAAGAACTTGCAATACCATTTCTGCGGGTGTTAAATTTCGAATTCGTTTTGTCATACCACTCGCACAAAAAGCACATCCCATATTACATCCAACTTGAGAAGTAACACAGACACTATACCCATAATCATGAATCATAAGTACTGTTTCAATCAAGGATTGATCTTCTAAACGAAATAAAAATTTTGTTGTTCCATCACTAGCAACGCTTTTTGTAACAATCTCTAATTTTGGAAAAGTAAAATCTTGCTCTAATTGGGCAATGACCTCTTTTTTTATATTTGTAATTTGGGAAAAAGCAGATATTTTAGCTCGATATAACGCTTCAAAAATTTGTGTAGCTCTAAATTTTGCTTGTTGTTTTTCCAAAAAATATGTCTCGAGATGCTCACGAGAATAATCGTAAATCCCATTTACTGCCATTTTAATTTCTCCTTAGCTTACAAATATAAAAACCATCCGTCTGATGTTCAAAAGGCAAGATTATTCTTTCTTCTACTTTAGTAAAGTCTCCATGACGACGTAAAAACTTAGCAATTTGTTTTTCATTCTCATCTTTATTAATCGTACAGGTACTATAGATCAAGTATCCATCATGTTTTAATAGTTGATATGATTTTTCTAGAATCTCCTCTTGTAAATACTCTACTTCTTCGATTGCTTTTAGGGTAATTTGATATTTTAAATCTACCTTATGACTTAAAACTCCCAATCCACTACAAGGTACATCAGCAATAATATAGTCAAAAGATTCTTCTTTTACTTTATTGGCAACATTACGAGCATCAATGAGCTGTGTTTTCACATTATTCACACCCAAACGTTCAAAGGTTTGTTCCATTAATTTAATTTTATGTGGATAAACATCACACGCAAAAATAGTTCCAGTATTGTTCATCATAGCAGCCAAATGTGCTGCTTTTCCACCAGGAGCAGAACACAAATCTAAAATTAAACTATTGGGCTTAGGATTGGCAATCTCACTTACCATTTGACTAGAAATGTCTTGAATCGTGATGAATCCTTCTATAAATAACGGATGATTGATAATGCTTTTATAAATAGTCAACCCATTCTTAACCAAAGAATTATCATTAAATGGTATATTTTCTTCTGTAAATTTGTTTTTTATCTCTTCTTTATTTGTCTTTAAGGTATTGATTCTAATAGCATCGTGTTTAATAAGAGAATTTTCTTGTAATATTTTTTCCAATACATCTAAAGAATAATCTTTTAATAAATAAGCGACTAACCACATAGGGTGAGAATATTTGATGCTTAAACGCTGAATATCATCATATCCATCAAGGCTTCGTAGAGGATTCCGTAAAAAATTGCGAAGCACTGCATTAACAAATGACCCAATCGCTTTGTCTTTAATATTAGCAATATCAACAGATTCATTTACAATTGCATACTTCGGAATATCTAGATAAACAATTTGATAAACACTTATATATAACAGGTTTTTTACCCATGATTTTGGCTTTTTTCTTAGAATATAGGGTTCTAAATAAAAATCTATTGTAATTAGATTTTGAATTGTTCCATAAACAAGGTTAGTAAACAAGCCCTTATCTTCTTCTGATAATTCAAACTTGTTTAAAAACTCGTTCACCACGATATTGGAAAACGCCTTTTTATGTGTTATTTTTTCTATTGCTTCTAGTGCTAGTTTTCTAACATTCATAACTTATTCCATAACTTTCTTTAAAAATGCTGTCAATGCTTCTTTCTCTAGAATTGTGCTACCGATATTTCCATGTTTTAAATCATTGAAACTATGGAAATCACTACCTGCTGTATAAACTAAATTATGAGAATGAGCAAATCTCTTAAATCGTCTGGTATCATTTACTGTATTGACGGGATAGATTGCTTCAAGTCCATCCATCCCTAACGCGACGAGTTCCTGATAGTTATTCTTTTTTAAAAGAATAGGGTGAGCTAGAATGATGGTTGCTTGTGCTTGCTTCAGTAAAGCAACTCCTTCTTCTGTTGTCATTTTCGTGCTAGGAAGATAAGCAACACACCCTTCTCCTATCATTGTTGAAAAAATTTGTGTTTTTGAATAAGGGTATCCTTGGGCAATAATTTCACTTGCAATACTACCACGAGTAATACTATGTAATTTCAATAAAGGGGTAATATCTAGTTTAATTTGAAAATATTTTTCTAAGCGAGCAACAATCTCTTTACAACGAGTAATACGATGTTCACGTTGAGTCTTTAATGCTGTTTCAAGAATAGATATAGTGCTTAAGTCTTTAAAATAACCCAAGACATGAACAGATTCTTTTTTGCTCTCCGTTGATAATTCAACTCCATAAATCACTTTCAGTTGATAAGTATCTGCTAAACTACTAGCTAATTTTACTCCTGATAACGTATCATGATCTGTAATGCTAATCACATTAACGTGTTTACTTGCTTCTTGCAAAACTTCTTCTACTGTTAAAGTGCCATCTGAAAATTGGGTATGAATATGAAAGTCCCCCTTCATTATGCTCTCCTTGCCGTATGATATTCATTATAAATCAGAACCATGATATACTTGTACTCCAATTCTTGATAAGAAGTCATGAAATTTTTATCAGTAAAAATTGCTTTGTCGCTTTTCTTAATTACATAATTAATTTTAGAAAATAAAGAAATCCATTTTGGATAATCGTAAAACATGATGATTTCATTCTCTAAAAAATAATCCATCGTGAAATTAGACACATAGTTCTTTGTTAATCCTTTCTTCATGAAAGCTAACAAATTAGTGATTGTATTGGTAATCAGTTCTCCTGAATGATAACAAACATAGTCGTAAGCATCCTGCAAACTACTATATTTATCAATTTCAGAGGTTACATATTGATAATACTCTTTTAATTCTTGATATGTCTTTTCGTTGCAAAAAGCATAAGAAGCCATTTTCAAACTTTGAAAATACTCTTTTTTATATTGATTGATGTCTTCTATTAAATCATCATAATAGGTCACTAAATCCCCAACTTCATAATATAATTCATTGACCATTTCTTCGGTTAATATTTTTTTTCTCTTCAAGGAGTTATTCGCTTTCTTTAATGCTTCAAACTTTTCTTCAAATTGAATGACATACTTATCAATTTCCTTTTGGATTATTGATAATTTTTCTTTGCCTTCCATAGCAAGAGAAAACAAATTTAGGAAGTGATATAAATGCAACATCGCGATTAGTTTTTCTTCAAAGCCAGCCAAATCAGCGTTTATTTTTGCTCTTTTTTCGTCTTGATTTAAGTTTTTTGATGAAAAATGATAGTTTTTTACTTGATTTGCTTTTTCAAAATATAGATCATTCTCATCAACTGGTAAGTCTGATTTATCCTTTGGCATTTCAGGTGTAGTGATTTCAATAATTTCCTGTTTTTTCATGTTTTTTTACCCTTACTTATTTTGTATTATACCATATTCTAATATAAAAGTTAAGAGTCTTCCACATATTTTTAAAAAACCCTAAGGATTACCTTAGGATTTCATTTTTTATTTCTTTAGATTATAAAATGATTTAAGACCATTGTATACAGCAGTAGAGCCTAATTCATCTTCAATACGAATTAATTGATTATATTTTGCAATACGATCTGTTCTACTCATTGAACCAGTCTTGATTTGGCCTGTATTTAAAGCTACAGCAATGTCAGCGATAATTGTATCTTCTGTTTCACCAGAACGATGAGATACAACAGCTGTATAACCAGCTTTTTTAGCCATTTCAATGGCTTCAAATGTTTCAGTTAATGTTCCGATTTGGTTTACTTTAATTAAAATTGAGTTAGCAACACCTTTTGCAATTCCTTTTTCAAGTCTTTCTGTGTTAGTAACAAATAAGTCATCACCTACTAGTTGAACTTTTTTACCTAACTTATCAGTTAAATATTTCCAACCTTCCCAATCGTTTTCGTCTAATCCGTCTTCAATTGAAATAATTGGATACTTTTCAACAAGTCCTGCATAGAAATTTGTTAATTCTTTCGCATCTAATTCTTTTCCGCCTTCACCAGCTAATACATATTTTTTCTTAGCTTTATCATAGAATTCACTAGAAGCAACATCCATAGCAAGGAAAACATCTTTTCCAGGAATATAACCAGCATTTTTAATCGCTTCCATAATTACTTGAACAGCTTCTTCATTACTACCTAGGTTTGGTGCAAATCCACCTTCGTCACCTACTGATGTATTATATCCTTTTGCTTTTAATACTTTCTTTAGATTATGGAATACTTCTGCTCCCATTCTAATTGCTTCAGAAAAGCAGCAAGCACCAACAGGCATAATCATAAATTCTTGAAAATCAACATTATTATCAGCATGGCTACCACCATTTAGAATGTTCATCATTGGTGTTGGTAATTGACGGGCATTAAATCCGCCTAAATAGTTATATAGTGATAATCCACAAAGATCAGCAGCTGCTCTTGCAACAGCCATAGAAACGCCTAAAATAGCATTTGCACCTAACTTTTGTTTGTTTGGTGTTCCATCTAATTCAATCATTGTTTGGTCAATGCCAACTTGATCAAACACGTTCATTCCGATTAATTCAGGAGCGATGACTTCATTTACATTTTCAACCGCTTTTAATACACCTTTTCCTAAATAACGACCTTTATCACCATCACGTAATTCTACTGCTTCGTGTTCTCCTGTAGAAGCTCCACTTGGAACCATAGCACGACCAAATCCATCACTTTCAGTATAAACTTCAACTTCAACGGTTGGATTACCACGTGAATCTAATACTTCACGCGCATAAATTTCTTTAATAAATGGCATAATTATTTTCCTCCTTATAATTATTAATCTCTTTTTATTTTATAATTAATGTTCTTCCGGTCATTTTAACTGGTTGTGGTAGATCCAATAATGTTAACATTGTTGGAATCACATCCCCTAAATTTCCTCCCGAACGTAGTGCCAAACCTTTTTTTGTAATAATACATGGAACAAGATCTGTTGTATGAGCTGTAAATGGTAAGCCATTTTCGTCTTCCATTTTTTCAGCATTTCCATGATCGGCAATAATCACCATAGTTCCTTTTACTTTTTCTACTGCTTGGTAAAGTTTACCAATGCATTCATCCACTGTTTCAACAGCCTTCACAGCTGCTTGGAAAACGCCTGTGTGACCTACCATATCGCAATTTGCAAAGTTTAAGATAATCGTATCAAATTCTTCGCTTTCGATTGCTGAAACTGCTTTCTCACAAACTTCATAAGCGCTCATTTCTGGTTTCATATCATAAGTAGCAACCTTAGGAGAGTTCACAAGAATTCTTGTTGCTCCTTTTAATTGTTTATCAACCCCACCATCGAAAAAGTAGGTTACATGAGCATATTTTTCTGTTTCTGCGATTCGTAGTTGTGTTAATCCTAATCTAGAAATGTAATCACCATATAAGTCATCTAGTTCTTGGATTTCAAAAACTAAATCACCCTTTACATTTTCGCTATATAACATCATACATACATATGTTAAATCTTTAAATACTTTTCCTCCTACAATTGGCGTTTTTTCTAAATTCGTCAATGCAGTTGAAATTTCAATGGCTCGGTCAGGACGGAAATTTGCAAAGATAACACTATCTCCATCATTAATATTAGAATCTTTATTAACAATGTATGGGATAACAAATTCATCTACCACATTATTGGCATAGGATTCATCCATCCCACTCATCAATTGCTTAAAAGGTCCTTTATTATAAACCAAAGCATCATAAGCTAATTGAAGACGATCATAGTTCTTATCACGATCCATTGCATAGTATCTACCACTAACGACACCAATCTTTGAATGACCTACTTCATCAATTTTATCTTGTAGTGTTTGTAGATATCCTTTTGCTGATTTTGGAGGAACATCACGACCATCAAGGAAAGCATGAACTACCACTTCTTTGACACCTGATGCCACGCATTTTTCTAATAAATATAAGATATGAGTAATATGAGAGTGTACACCACCATCAGACAATAAACCCATGATATGAACTTTGCCATCGTTTTTTAAAGCCTTTTGAATGGCTTTTTGAATGGCTGGTTTTTTTATTAATTCATCATTACGAACACTGATATTAACTCTTGTCAATGATTGATAAACAATTCTTCCTGCTCCTAAGTTAATATGTCCAACCTCACTATTTCCCATTTGTCCATCAGGAAGACCAACGTCTTCCCCACTTGCACCAATGGTTGTATGTGGATAAGTCGCTAGTAAATAATCTAAATTTGGCTTTTTTGCTTGATAAACTGCGTTTCCACGTGTTTCTGAGCTAAGACCATAGCCATCCATTATCGCTAGCATTACTAAATTTTTCTTCATATTGATACTCCTTCTACTTTATATATTATATACTTATTTTCATTCTTTTTCAACAGAAACACATTCAAATTAAAACGTATTCATTAAAAAGAAGATAATTCAGTTACTACTGATTATCTTCTTGCTCTTGTTTATCTATTCTATCGGTATCTTGTTGCCAAAAGCTAAGATTATTTACTATAATCTTTACTAAAAGAGTATAAGGAACTACTAAAATAATCATAGTTAATAATCTAATTGGCCAATCTAACAAAATTGCTGCTATCGTATAATAAGGATCTTTGATTAATACCGTTTCCATATACATAGCTAAGGTATTTGATAAATTAGCACACAAAGAAGTAATAATCACAACAATCAAGAGAACCCAAAACTCTTTTCTTTGAGAAAAAGCACGATAAAGTAGCCCACTGGTTCCTCCCCAGGCAATAGGTGCTAATGCCCAAAAAGGACTTGTTAGACTAATTCCATAGGGACTTGTTAATTGCAGTACAATTCCTGCTACCAAACCAGTAGTAAAACCTAATTTTGGACCAAATATAATTCCAATAATCATCAATGGTAGTCCATAAAACGTGAATTTTAGGTGCATACCAACATTGACACTCATAAATCGTTCCAATACGATTGATAATGCCGCCATTATTGCGCATAATGTAATTTGAAATACTATTTTTTTCTTCATAAATAAAGACCTCCATATTAGAGATCCGCATTATTTTCCTTCAGCGGATACACCAATAAACCGCCACGATAGTGTTCGTCTCCAACATACTCCCCTTGATGAAGCACTTAACGCTTATTGATTACTCTGTGATTAGATTATATGATATATCTTAATAATAGTCAAATAAAAATCTATTTTTCAATGATGATTGAATTGAATAAAATGGCTTATAAACGTCTTTATTATGCTTTTGTCTAATTACATGTAAAGACTGTAAAAAGCCACCAAAGAAGAAATTTAGCGGTCTTTTCGCCTGTTCTTAAGTCATTCTTGTTTTTATAGTTCGATTTATTAATCGAGAAAAATAGTTTCATTATCCATGGATTTTTAGTAGAATCACTTTGTCGCTTTATGAAAATCTTTCATTATTTAATCTCTTTACAAACCTCTGTTTAGGTATATACTATACTGCGTAAGGAGGGCATTTTTATGAAAGACAATAAAAAGGATTTTAAGAAACCTGCTCAACCTGCTGCTAAGATTGAAAAAGAATCTCCAGTTAACGAGAAACCTAAAACCGTTGCAACAAGCGACAAGTCAAATCAAAAACAAGCACCAAAAAAGTAAAACTTTGCTTTTTCCTCGACTAATTGTCGAGTTTTTTATTTTCCCAAACAAAAAAAGCGCTAATTCGCGCTTTTATTTTTATTTAAATCGATTACTTAACCAATGAGGTAATTTTGGATTTGCTTTATCGCGTTCTACTTTTCCTTCTTCCATAGGGCTCTTTTGTCTTTCAACAACTGGTGCACTATCTTCACCAACAATGATTTCTTTTTTACCTTGTTCAGGTGTTGGCTTTCCGAAATAAACAACACTTTCATCTTCCCCATTACTTGGTGAATCAAATCCAGTTGCAATTACCGTAACAATTAATTCATCATCAATATCAACATTGAAACCAGTACCACAAATCAAATCGATTTCTGTATTAGAAGCACCACGAATTTCTTCCATAACATCAACAACTTCTTGCATACCAATATTTACACTACTTGTAATAAATACGATAGCATCGGTTGCTCCATTAATATCGATTTCTAATAATGGACTTCTAACAGCTTTACGAGCAGCTTCTACAGCACGATTTGGACCTTGGCCAATTCCAATACCCATTAAAGCAGTACCTTTATCTTTCATAACGTTACGAACATCGGCAAAATCGACATTGATTAAACCAGGAACGGTAACAATTTCAGCAATTCCTTGAACACCACGTCGTAATACATTATCCACTTCTTTAAAAGCTTCCAATAATGGTGTTGTACGATCGGTCATGTTCAATAACTTATCATTAGGAACAACAATTAAAGTGTCCACGTATGGTTTTAATTGTTCTAGTCCAACTTTTGCTTGTGCTAATCTTTTTCTTCCTTCAAATGAGAAAGGTTTGGTAACGATACCAACAGTAAGACATCCTAATTCACGAGCAATACGAGCAACCACTGGAGAAGCTCCAGTACCTGTTCCACCGCCCATACCTGCAGTTATAAATACCATATCACTACCGCGGAGTATATCTTTAATTTCTTCTTCACTTTCTTGTGCAGCTTTTAAACCAATGCTTGGATCTGCTCCAGCACCTAACCCCTTAGTTAATTGCTTACCAATTTGTAATCTTGTCTCAGCTTTAGATAAGCGGAGAACTTGAGCATCGGTATTGATAACGACAAAATCAACGCCCTTTACGTCGTTTTCAATCATTCTATTGACCGCATTACCGCCGCCCCCACCGACACCAATGACCTTTATTATCGGTTTTTCATCAAATGTTTCTTGATTGTTCATAATCTCCTCCTCGAGTAGCTAGTATCTAACATATATATTATAACATTATGTTTTAAAAAAATAAACTCAATTTTAAAAATTTTTTTTATATAACCTCAATTATATTGATTTTATCACACATCACTAAAAATAACAATTATTTTATCAATGACTATTTTTACTTTGTTTTTTTAGGTAAGGGGATGATTAAATTTTGATATAAAACTCTCTTGCCTTTGATACGTTTTAAGATTAAAAACAAAATTCCACCAACAATGAAAACAATAGACATGACAACACTAACCCGAATACCACCAATTAGGAGTACTTCTCCTTCGTGTCTAAAGGATTCAGTAATAGTTCTAACAATTCCATACCAAATCAAGTAAAAGCCTAAAAAATCTCCGCTTTCCAAGCGCTTTGCTTTTCTTCGTAAAATCAATATAATAATCAAACCAATAAAGTTTAAACCAGATTCATATAAGAACATAGGATGATAATAGCCTGCGGTTAAACCAGGTAATAGATATCCTCCTGAAATATACATATTATTGGTAATGAATTCTGGAAATATTTTTTGGAATAGGTCAACATTATCTACTATTTGTCCATATAATTCATGGTTACAAAAATTTCCCCAACGACCAACTATTTGACCAATTAATAACCCTGGTGCTAAAATATCAAATAATTTGTATGGACTTACTTTCTTTTTGTAACAGTATACCAAAACAAATATAATAGCAACGATGACGCCTCCCTGAATGGCTAACCCAGAGAAACCTCCTTTTAAGCCAATAACCTCTGCAAAAGAATCAAATGAATCTAAATTAAATAACACATACCATAACCTAGCACCAATCATGGCTAATGGTAAGCAAATGATTAATCCTGTATAGATGAAATCTTCATCAAGTCCAATTTTTTTCCCTTCCCGTAAGCCCATAAATAAAGCGATTAAAACCCCAGTAACAATTAAAATACCATACCAGCGAACTTCTAAGTTTCCTATTTCAAACGCAATTGGATCTATCCACATAATTGATTCTCCTTGTTAAGAATTTTTCACTATTGACATTATACCATAATTTATTTTATTACTCAATAAAAAAAGCCATTACTTCAATGGCTCTATATAAGTAATTGTAAAATTGGTTTTCTGGAAAGATACTTTAAATGTATATCCAAGATAATCGTAATAAAAAATATTTTCTATTTCCCGGCCATTGAAATTTTGTTCATAATATGCTTTGATCGCTTCCACCTGAGTACTATTGTCGTATTGGGACCCTGATGTTTGAGAATCGTAATTTGCATATTCATAAGTATAATAAGAAGAATCTAGATATTCATCTTTTTCTAGTAAGCCACTAGGCTCATACCTAGTTTCGATTTTATTGATGATGGCATTGGGTAAAGCAATAATTAAAATTGTTTTTGTCTGATTACTATTTTTGATAATCATCAATGGATAATATAGAATAAGGCGCATGCTTTCTGTATATTGCCAACTATAATATCGATTTGTTTTTCCTTCATATGTTCCTTCAAACGTACGAAAATTAATAGTTAGTTGTAGTCCGTTTTCCAAAGTCATATAAGCAATTTTATTTTCTATTACCCCATCCGTTACCCGTAAATATACTTTTTCGCTTTTTATATCTCCGTTTTCTTGAATAACATGACGATTTAAATGAGTTTCGTTTCGCTTTTCTTCGGTTATTAAACGGTAACTAATTCGTTCTTTTGCTTCATATTCAGCTAATAGTTTGGCAATTACTTCACTTACTACAAAATCATCATTTCCACTAAAAATAACTTCGTTTTCTCCTGTTCTATGCAATGTGGTATTAATCGACAAGTCAGGAAACTTTAAAGTATAGGTAGGTATTTCATCTTTTTCATAAGGTAAATATTCAACAAAATTTTCTTTTATGGTGAGGAAAATTTCATCTTGATTCGCTACTAGTTCTGTTTCAAAGAGACCATAACAACCACTGAACAATGGAATCATCAGTAGCAACAATAAGATAAACAATCCTTTTCTGATTTTAAAAATCTTTATCATTGTCATACAATCCATACTCTTTGTATACTTCTTCTTTGAATTCTAAAAAACGATCTTCTTTTAATGCTTGACGAATTCTTTTTGTTAGCGTAATCAAATAATTAACATTATGAATACTTAATAACCTTTGGCCAAGCATTTCATTGGCTTTGAATAAGTGTCGTAAATAGGCTTTGGTATAATTACGGCAGCAATAACAATCGCATTGATCATCTAGTGGTGTAAAGTCTGTCTCGTATTCTTTGTTTTTAATAATGACACGGCCTTTATGGGTCATTGCTGTTCCATGACGAGCAATTCGAGTGGGTAGAACACAATCAAACATGTCAACTCCTCGTTCCACTGCATCTAAAATCGCTCCTGGAGAACCAACTCCCATTAAATAACGAGGTTTATCCTTAGGGAGTAGGGGAGTGGTAAACTCCAATACTTTATTTTGAATTTCTTTGGGTTCTCCAACACTTAATCCACCAATAGAATACCCGTCAAAGTTCATTTTTACTAATTCTTCAGCGCTGTGCTTTCGTAGATCATAATATTCACCACCCTGAACAATTCCGAATAACCCCTGTGTCGTTTTATTTTTGTTTGCTTGTTGGCAACGCTCTGCCCAACGTAGTGTTCGATCAACCGATTTTTGCAAATACTCGTAAGTTGATGGATAAGGAGGGCATTCATCAAAACACATCATAATATCAGAGCCTAAGTCATTTTGGATTTGAATCGACAACTCTGGCGATAAGAATAGTTTTGCACCATTCTTATGATGTTTGAAGGTAACTCCTTCTTCTTTGATATCGCGGAGTTTTGCCAGACTAAATACTTGAAATCCACCAGAATCGGTTAGGATAGAGCGATCCCAGTTCATGAATTTATGTAATCCACCAGCACTCCGAATTAATTCAGACCCTGGTTGGCACCATAAATGATAGGTATTTCCTAGAATAATTTGGGAATCCATGGCTTCCAGTTCTTCTTTGGTTAGTGTTTTTACAGTTGCCTGAGTTCCAACCGCCATAAAAACTGGGGTTTCAAATGTCCCATGAGGAGTCGTTATTTGACCAAGACGTGCCATTGTTTTGGAATCCTCTTTCAATAATTTGTATTTTATTACCATTTTATTCTCCTCATCTATTTAATAAACATCGCATCTCCAAACGAAAAGAAACGATATTTATGATTGATTGCTTCTTGATAGGCATGTTTTACATACTCCAATTTTGAAAATGCGCTAACCAACATAATGAGTGTCGATTTTGGCAAGTGGAAATTCGTAATCAATTGATCTACTGCTTGAAACTGATAGCCAGGATAGATAAAAATATTAGTATCCTCACTCACTTCAATAAACTTATGATACTTTTGATAAATGGATTCCAGTGTTCTTGTTGAAGTAGTACCCACGCTGATAATCAATTTTCCTTTTGCTTTTGCATTATTTAAAATATCTGCTACTTCTTGTGACATAAAATAGTGTTCACTGTGCATTTTATGATTTTCCACTGTTTCACTAGTAACTGCTCGAAAAGTTCCTAAGCCAATATGTAGCGTTACATAGCAAATGGTTACTTGCTTTTCCTCTAATTTTGCAAGTAATTCTTTTGTGAAATGTAACCCTGCTGTTGGAGCAGCTGCGCTTCCTAGGGTTGTTGCATAAACTGTTTGATAACGATTCTGATCTTTCAGTTTTTGATGAATATATGGGGGTAATGGCATCTCTCCTAATTGTTCTAACTTCTCAAGAAAAATACCTTCATAGGTAAACGACACATGACAAAATCCATCCTCATATTTAGCAGTAATCGTCGCTTCTAAAAGATGATTAAAATTAATTTTTGTTCCTACCCTCACTCTTCGTGCTGGTTTTACTAATGCTTCCCAATATCCTTCCTTTTCTTTCAATAATAAAAGTTCGATATTTGCATCAGTTTCTATTTTTTTTCCATAAATACGCGAAGGTAATACTTTCGTATTATTTAAAACCATAACCGAGTTTTTAGGAATCAAATCAACAATATCAGAAAAAACATGATGACTCAATTCACCACTCAATCTATCCATAACCAATAACCGTGAACTACTGCGATTTAAAAGCGGTGTTTGCGCAATGAGTTCTTCCGGTAAATCATAATCAAATTCTTCTACTCTCATTTTTCTTTTCCTAAATGACGATAAGCCTTTTCTGTCACCATTCTACCTCGAGGAGTTCGAACAATAAATCCTTCTTGAAGAAGATAAGGCTCTGTCACATCTTCTAGAGTAGTAGGATCTTCTGAAATAGAAGCTGCAATCGCATTTAAACCTACAGGTCCACCATTAAATCTACTAATAATCGCATTTATATACTTATAATCGGTTTGGTCTAATCCCTCTTCATCAATATCCAATTTGGTAAGTGATGTTTTGGTGATGGCTAAAGGAATCATTTTACATTCAGGATTATCAAATTGGGCAAAATCACGTACTCTTTTAAACAAACGATTGGCAATTCTTGGTGTACCACGTGACCTTCTTGCAATTTCTAAAGAACTTTCTTCATCAATCTCAAAATTATAGATTCCTGAAGTTCGTTTTATAATACTTTGCAATTCGCTTGTTTTATAATAATTTAATTGATGAACAATACCAAAGCGATCACGTAGAGGGCTGGAAATATCTCCACATCTAGTCGTTGCCCCAATTAAAGTAAATGGCATTAGGTTAATTTTCATTGGATTTGCTGTTACATCTTTGCCAATAATAATATCAACAAAATAATCTTCCATAGCAGAGTATAAAACCTCTTCAATAACTTGCGGCAATCGATGGATTTCATCAATAAAAAGAATATCTCCTTCTTCTAATTCTGTCAGTAATGTCACTAAATCACCAATTCTAGTTAAACTTGGAGCAGATGCTGTGTGGCATTTTTTCCCCATTTCATTGGCAATAATATTAGCCAATGTTGTCTTCCCTAATCCTGGAGGACCATATAGCAAAACATGGTCAAGGCTTTCTTCACGTTGACGAGCTGTTGTAATAAATACATGTAGCATTTCCTTTATATCTTCTTGCCCAATATAGTCTGCTAATCGCTTTGGACGCAAGCTTTTATCATATTCTGCAAACAGCAATTCTTCATTGTTCATTTTTCCACTCTCCAAACTTTTTAATTGGCAATTACTTTACTTTATGCTATAATGAATCATAACTTGATAGCAAGGCGGTGATTCATTTGTATAATTATATCAAAGGAAAAGTTACTATTGTAAAGGGTAGTTATATTGTGTTAGAAAACAACGATATTGGTTACCAAATTAAAACAGCAAATCCTTTTAAATTTGAGACAGGTGCTATTGTCACGCTTTGGACATATTTACATATCCGCGAGGAAATCATGGATATTTATGGATTTACCACCCCTGAAGAACGAGACTTCTTTCTTCAATTGATTAGTGTAAAAGGCCTAGGTCCCAAAGGTGCTTTAGCAATTATTGCTAGTGATAGTATCGAAAAGGTCATTCATGCTATCAAAAATAGTGACACAAAATATTTACAACGTTTCCCTGGTATTGGCGTAAAGGCTAGCCAACAAATTATTCTTGACCTTCATGGTAAAATCAACTTTGGAGAAGATAAAACCAATGAAGATCCAAAGATTACTTATATTACTGAAGCACTAAAAGCTATGGGTTATCGCCAAAGCGAAATAAAATCAGTGACTCCTATTATTGAAAACAACATTGATCAACCTACAGCTGTACTCATTAAAATCGCTTTAAAAAGTTTAAGTAAGTAATTTTAATTTGTTTCTAAAAACAAGTTCTTCTCTTTGAATATTATCATTAAACTCTTTTAATAGCTTTTTTTGTTTATATTTTATATTACGATTTCTATTTTCCAATAACTTCTGAACAGTTTTATGAATGATAACTGTTCTTTTTTTATTTTCAAATTCTAATTTATGAATTGCTCTTTTGTTTTCTTTGATAAACACATTACAACGATGATCGATATCTTCCATGTTTACATCATAAACAGCATGAGCTGTAGCAAAGTGTCCTTCTATATTTTCCTGCAGATTACGATACACAAAAAGAAAGTTTTCTTTTTGTGTCTCATCTTTCACATTTATTTTCTCATAACCAAATTTATAAATATCAAATTCATAATTTGCTTGAGACAATAATAGTTTGTTATATTGTAACAGGGAGGTATCCGATTTAAAAATGGCATCTAGTTGGCTTTGCATTTGTATTAAAAGTTGATATGTAACATCTAAATAATTATCATATAATTTAGCTTCATTGTTGTAAAGCAATGTAAGACAATCCTTAATGCTTTCTTTAATATCTTCTTTACTACGATGGCGTTTATAAGAAATATATCGGGAAATTTCATCAAACTTTACAAAGATATTATCACGATATTGGATGATTTTATCATTTAAACTAGCAAAACAATTTTCGAACAATCCTTTCATTTCAACAATCAAATCGATCATAGCTTCAATTACTTTACAATAAGGATTATATTGATTATTGATTTTACAAACAATGATGATTTCTGATAACCTAACGATTAAGTTTTCAAAAACAATTCCTACATCTTCACAATTCATTAATTTATCATTATGTTTTTTGATTAGTTCTAAACAAGCTAATTTTTTTTCTAAAATAGAATCACAATTTTGCGATTCTTTTTCTAAATCATATAGAACATCCTTTGCAATATCTTCATATCGAAGAATCTCTAGTTTTAATTTTTGATTGTTTAGTTCTATTTCTGTTTCAAAATCTAATTGTTTATCAATCACGGATTGCTTTTCAGATTCAGAAAGAATTGATGTTTGTTCTTCCTTGATTTTTGTTAAATAAGAACATTTGCAAGTAAATTGATCCTGGAAACCTTTTTTATATATATCATTTAACTGCGTTTTTAATTTTTTAATCTCAGACAAATCATTTTCATTTAACAATATTAAATCCACTACATGATACTCTTCATTCATTTTCGCTTCAATTTGACCCAGTTCTTTATTCATTTCCTTGGTAAAATCAGCAATGTTTTGGTGGTAAACTTTAAGGCTTTCTTGAAGTTTTTCCTCATTATCCTTTTGTTTTTGTTTATAATCACGATTGATGATATTAATATGATTATTTACTTCTTGACGTTTCTTTTTTTGTTCTTGACTCCAAAGAAATAAATCTGCTTTCTTTGTTGGAGAAATTTTTTGAGAGTTACTAATTTTTTCATAATCATCGCGGGTTCCCAAATCAACCGCTAAAGAGATAACACGATTCTTAATGATAGGGATTAATTTTTCAACACTATGTCCATTATGAATGATTCTTGTCTTAAAAGCTTGCAAGGAAACATTTTTATTTTCTAAAGATACTAAATAAGTGTCAACAATATTTGCCACATCTTTATCATTTTTCAGTTTCCGCTCATTGAAATAATCAATAAACTCGCTTTTAAAAGTATTCAATTGATTAATAATTGTTTTATAATCCATATGAAACACATTTAGAAACGGAAATTACCTCTTCCTTTTCCTTTTCCCTTCTTTTGTTTTATTTGTGGTTGGGGAAATCCCTTTTTTTGTTGAGTTGCTAATTGATCACTATTCATATTCGATAGCATTTGCATTTGTCGTTTCATATCCTCGAATCTCTTTGTAAGAGCATTTACTTCAGGATAGGGGCGACCTGCGCCTTTTGCTATTCGTTCACGACGAGTAGAACTGCGTGCTAATAACTCTGGATGTTGGCGTTCTTCTAAAGTCATAGAGGATACGATTGCTTCAATATATAGTAGCTGTTTATCATCGATTTCCATATTTTTTATTTGTTTCCCAACACCAGGAAGTAGTCCCAAGATTCCTTTTAAAGAACCAATTCTTTTAATCCATTTTATTTGTTTTACAAAATCGTTATAATCGAAAACACCTTTTTGCATTCTCTCAGCAATTTTCATTGCTTCTTCTTCGTTGACAGTATCTGTTGCTTTTTCAATAAGAGAAACAACGTCACCCATTCCCAAAATTCTTCCTGCCATTCGATCTGGATGAAATACCTCAAGTTGGTCAAGTTTTTCTCCAAGACCCATAAACTTAATTGGAACATTAGTTAGATATCGAATTGATAAAGCAGCACCACCACGGGTATCTCCATCTAGTTTTGTTAGAATACATCCCGTTAATGACAACCTTTCATGGAAAGTAGTTATCACATTAATGGCATCTTGTCCCATCATTGCATCAATCGTTAGCATCACTTCATCAGGATGAGCGATTTTTGAAATATCTTCTAATTCCGTCATTAAATGATCATCAATGTGAAGACGTCCTGCTGTATCAATAATGACTAAATCATATCCTTTTGTCTTGGCAAACTCAATTCCACTGGTAACAATATCCACTACTTTTGTTGTTGTTCCTTTTTCATAAACATCAATTCCTAATTGTTTCCCAATCGTCACTAATTGATTAATAGCGGCTGGTCGATAGATATCGGCGGCAATTAGTAACGGTTTCTTATTATCCTTATTTCGCAAATAACTAGCCAATTTACCACAATGGGTTGTTTTACCCGCGCCTTGAAGACCAACAAGCATAAATATAGAGGGTCCATTCGCACGATACTTCACTGGAACAGCTTCTTCTCCCATTAAAGCTTTTAATTCTTCATGAACAACCTTCACAACTTGTTCTCCAGGAGTTAATGATTTCATAATCTTTTCTCCAAGAGCTTTTTCTTTTACATCATTGGTAAATTTTTTAACAACTTTATAATTAACATCGGCTTCTAATAAAGAAAGACGAACTTCCTTCATCATCTCTTCGATGTCGTTTTCGTTTAATTTCCCACGTCCTGTTATATGACGTAAGGACATTTGTATCCTTTCGGATAAATTCTCAAATGGCATTTCATCACCTATTCTATATTTTTCATTTTTTTAATTATGGCAATTACTTCAGGATTATTACTGTCTTTATATTCTTCAAAGATGGCAGCATATTGTTGGAATTTCTTATATAATCCCAGTTTTGCTTCATACTCTTCTAATATTGTGTATATTTTTTGTAATTGATCAAAAATAGCATTACGACTAATCCCATATACTGCAGCAATTTCGGAAAGTGAAGCATCATCGAAATAATAGTCTTTAAAATATTGTTGCTGTTTCTCTGTTAATAAATCACCATAAAAATCAAATAAATTAATATAATGCTCTTTCTTAGTAAGAATATCCATAGTTACTCCTCATCAATCATTTCTGCGAACAATCCATATATATATTTTTCTAAATCAAAATACTCTATATCTGTTAGTTTTTCACCTAAACAAACAAATTTAATGGGAATATTATATTTATCTCGAACGGCAAGAACAATTCCACCTTTTGCTGTGCCATCTAATTTTGTCAATACCACACCACTAACCTCAGTTGCTTCAATAAAAGCTTCTGCTTGAATCAATCCGTTTTGCCCTGTTGTGGCATCGATTACCAACAATGTATCATGAGGTGCACTAGGTACTTCACGAGCAATTACTTTCTTTATTTTCTCTAATTCTTTCATTAAATTTGTTTTAGTTTGAAGTCTTCCTGCGGTATCACATAATAAAACGTCATATTTCTCTTTTTTCGCAAGCATGATTGCTTCAAAAATAACACTAGAAGGGTCACTACCTTCCGCCTTTGTGACTACAGGACAGCCTACTCTTTCACCCCAAATTTGTAATTGTTCAATGGCACCAGCACGAAAAGTATCTCCTGCAGCAATGAGTACTTTTTTACCTTCCTTCTTCAATTTATAAGCAACCTTAGCGATGGTTGTTGTTTTACCAACACCATTGACACCCACAAATAAATAAACTGATAATCCATCGGGTTGATAACGCAAATTGGAATTAACGATTTCACCCTTCAAATAGATATCAAACATTTTATCAATAATAATTGGTTGTAATTCTTTAGCACTAGAAAGACCTTTAACACGGTTGTCTGCTTTTAACTCATCGATAAACTTCACAACTGTTTCTACACCAATATCAGCCATGACAAAAATTTCTTCTAATTCATCAAATAACTCTTCGGTAATTTCATTATAGTTAGAAAAGAGATTCTTTAGTTTCGAAAAAACACCTTTACGGGCTTTTTCCATACCGATACGATATTTTTCAGCTTCTTTTGCTTTTTGTTTGTTTTTAAAGATATCAAAAAAACCCATTTAATTCTCCTTACTCCTGATTTTTATTTCTAATAAAACTATATTTTATTATAACATATTTTCTTCTAAATATAAATATTTACATAGTCCTTTTTTAAAGAAAAATGACAAAAAAAGGCTAAAAAGCCTTAATTTTTTGATAGATATCAAATAAAATTTGTAAACAAGCGCGAATTCTTATCTGTTCTCTACCGCCTTTAAAAATAGAATGAGTAATGATAATATCATCTTTTATTTTAATTGCATAGTATACAAGCCCAACGGGTTTTATTAGGGTACCTCCAGTTGGCCCTGCAATACCACTCACAGCCACACAAACTTCACTATTGGTTAGATCATATAACCCAAGTACCATTTCCCTAACCGTTTCTTCACTAACTGCACCAAATTTTTCTAGTGTTAATTCAGATACCTTTAAATATTTACTTTTTGCTTGGTTACTATAGGTAATAAATCCTTCTGAAAAGACTTCACTAGCACCACTGACATTAACAATTTTAGATGCCAGCATTCCTCCCGTACAACTCTCGCTCATACTAATTTTCCATTGGTTTCTTCTTAATTCTTGAACGACTTTTTCTTCAATTTCTTCATTTTCACTACTAATAATATTGTTATCAAGAAGAGTTGTAAAGGATGTACAAGCCGACAAAAACTCTTCTTGGTGAGCTTTATCCGCTGTTAACTGAAATCTAATCTTTCCCAAACTAGCATAAGGAGCAATTTTTACCAAAGGATACATTTGATAAAGGGATTGTAATCGATCTTCGATCACTGATTCTCCTAATCCCATTACGATATACTCTTTTATTAAAAAATTATTGGTTGTTTTTGTCTGCAAATAAGGAATCACAGTATCCATAACCATGGGATTCATTTCAAAGGGAGGCCCCACTAAAACAATGAATATTTTCCCATTCTTCTCTATAATACACCCATCTGCAGTACCTAAGCGATTTGGAATGATGATAGTTTCTTTAGGAAAATAAGCTTGCTTCAAATTACATTGAGCGTATTCTAACCCAAAATATTCTGTCAATAAGGATTTTGCTTGTTCATTAATCACCATTTCAAGTCCTAATGTAGCAAACAAAACTTCTTTCGTGAAATCATCATGCGTGGGTCCCAAACCTCCTGTTGTTATCAAGAGTTCATTCTCACTAGCAAGAAATTCCTTAATTTCTGCTTGTAAATGAAAATATTCATCTCCAACGGTTATTATTTTAGTAGGATTAATTCCTAGTTTACATAGATTGGAAGCCAAGAATGAACCATTTGTATTGATTACTTTACCTTCTAAAACTTCATCACCGACATTTAAAATTACTGCTTTCATAAACTTCCTCTATACATTGAATCTAAATAAAGCAATATCTCCATCTTTAAACAGATATTCTTTTCCTTCTGAACGCATTTTTCCTGCTTCTCTTGCTTTTTGTAAGCCTCCAAATTTAATAAAGTCATCATAAGCGATAATCTCCGCTCGAATAAAGCCTTTTTCAAAATCCGTATGAATAATTCCTGCACATTCAGGAGCCTTCATTCCTTTTTTAAAAGTCCATGCTTTTGCTTCTTTTTCACCAGCTGTAAAGTACGTTGCTAATCCTAATAAATCGTAAGTTTCTCTGACTAATTTATCTAGGCCACTCTCCGTAATTCCTAATTCTTCAAGGAACATTGCTCGATCTTCATCATCCAATTCACAAATTTCTTCTTCAATCTTTGCACTAATCACAACTGTTTTGACTTGAAATTTTTGAGCATATTCTTTTACTTTCTTAACATATTCGTTATCTTTACTTACTTCATTTTCATCAACATTTAAAACATAAATCATGGGTTTTAATGTTAAGAAATTGTAACCTTTTAGTAACACCTTTTCTTCGTCAGAAAATAGACAATTTCGTAATTGTATTCCTTTTTCTAATGCACCTTTTGCTTTTTTCAATGCTCCATATTCTAGCTCTGAATCAGCATCTACTTTTAATTGGGCTTTCTTTTCTATTTTGGGAATCCTTTTTTCAATCACTTCTAAATCAGCAAAGGTCAATTCCAAATTTACAGTTTCTATGTCATCAATAGGATCAATTTTTCCAGTAACATGAACAATATCGGGATTGTCGAAACAACGAACTACTTGACAAATAGCATCAACTTCCCGAATATAGGATAAGAATTGATTACCCAAACCCTCGCCTTTCGATGCCCCTTTCACTAAACCAGCAATATCAGTGAATGAAACGGACGCAAAAACAACATTACGTGGTTTCACAATTTCAACAATTTTTATTAAACGTTCATCCTTTATTTCTACAAGTCCAACATTTGGTTCTATGGTTGCAAAAGGATAGTTTGCACTCAAAACGTGGGCTTTGGTAATGGCATTGAATAACGTTGATTTTCCAACATTTGGTAAACCAATAATACCCGCTGTTAATCCCATAATTTTTCACCTGTTAATCCTTTCTAATGATTAAATCTCCATGAAATGATGATTGTTATATTAATTTATTTTAGCATACTTCGTATGTTTTTTCAATTTTTTTCGTGTTTACTTTTTATGAATTATGATACATTCCTTCTTTAACTTGCACATTAACACCTTTTATATTATAATAAATAGAAATAATAAGAGGTCCTTTTATGCACAAATCTATTGTCTTTATTCTTAATCAACCCATAGATACTTCTTTGTTTACCAATTTTTCGCCCATGATTATCCAAGAAAATTGGGAAGTAATCGATGAAAATAGTTTAAAGATTCAAAATGAAATCATTTATTTTGATTATTTAATTACTGATCAACTCGAAATTGGTAAAGTTTTAAAACTAGAAAAGCAAGATAAAAAAATAATCACAAATTATTTCTTACAAACAAATTTAGAAAACATTTATGCTTTTGGGGATGCAACCAATTGTATGGCTCCCCTATCAGAACAACTTCTTAGAATTTATGAAGATATTACAACAAAATAAAAAAGGCCTTAAGCCTTTTTAGACTGATCACAAACCACCTTTTTTGAAAAGTAGTAAAAGGTGGTTTTTTATTTTCTCCATTTGACGTTTAAATATACATCAAATATAATGATTAATTCCCTACCCAACAATCCTATGAGAATAAAAAAAGTTGAGCGTTAACTTTGTTAACGCTCTGAAAAGGCTGATAGCTTTTTTCCAAAGAATAAATCTTTTTAGAAAGGAATAATGATAATGATTGTTTCTTCACCACGATAAACTTCTAATGTTGCGGCTTCTCCCTCTAGGATGTTGTTTAGAATGGAACGAAATGTCTGAGTGTTTTTGATTTCAACTCCTTCAAATTTTATAATAACATCTCCTTCTTGCAAATAGCCATAGGCTGGTCCTGTTTGATCAACAGCCGCCACATAAAGACCAAAGGCAATATCTTCAAGCCCTGTTATTGTGGGAACTTCAGAACTAGGATAATCTTCTGGATTCTTCAATACCTTTACATCATAAACACTAATTTTTAATGTTTGTCTTGTTGGCTTTTCTCCTTCTTCCAAAATAGGAATTAATTCTTGAACTAAATTACTGGGAATAGCAAATCCCATATTATCGGTATCTTCTGCTACCAACTTTAAAGTGTTAATACCAATGATTTTTCCTTCAATATTGATTAATGCTCCTCCACTGTTCCCTGGATTGATTGCAACGTCATGTTGAATATATTCAGAATCCCAATCAGAAACCCCATCACCATCTGTATCATCACTCATATATCTTTTTGGGAAAGAAACAATACCAAATGTTGCTGATCCATAAAATTCATAGCCATTTGGATTACCAATGGCAATCGCAAAATTTCCTCTTTGCACTTGATTAGAATCAGCAAATTCAGCAGGTTGAATATATTTTGTATGTTCAAAGGAAATAACTGCTAAATCTACTTTATCATCATATCCCAACATACTTGCATTTACTTTTACTTCTTCTTCCCCTAAATACACTTTGATATAATTCTCAACATCTGAAGCAACTACATGGCGATTAGTAACAGCCCAATAGGTATACATCATTACTTGATCACTATCCATGGTTTCATCACATGCTTTTGTTGTAACTCCATCATTATAGGTTGCTTCACACTCATAAATAACACCACTTCCAGTGGCAGTTAATGCATATAATCCCAGTTTCCCTTGTTCATAATTACTAACGCCGATAATCGCTGGAGAAGCTTTTTCAACTGCCGCTGTAACAAGGTCCTCAAATTCAGTGATATCAATAGAGACTTGATATGATTTATTATATATTTCATTATTAATTAATTGTGAACATCCTGTTGTGAAAACTAATAATAATAAAACTAATAATATTAAAAATTTTTTTCCTATTCTTTTCATCATTTTCTTTCCTCCAAAAACTTAAATAAGCTTTGGGCATTATCTGCCAAGGCTTTTTCAATAATTACATTGTTTTCTTCTTTTATTTTTGCGATTTCTTCAACAACATACTTAGTGTATGCAGGCCGATTCATCTTTCCTCGATAGGGCATTGGTGCTAAATAGGGTGAATCTGTTTCACTTAAAAGATATTTCAAATCGATTTCTTTGACAACCTTTTTGATCTCCTTACTATTTTTAAAAGTAACTACACCACCTATTCCTAAATAATAACCCAGTTTTGTAAACTCGTGAGCCATTTCTACACTAGACGAATAACAATGCATAACTCCCGAAACCAAATTTTGCTTTAAAATTGTAAAACAATCTTGAGTAGCTTCTCGATTGTGAACAATGATAGGAAGGTTATGCGCTTTTGCTATTAATACTTGCTTAATGAATAATTCCTGTTGCAATTCTTTATGACTCTTATCCCAATAATAGTCAAGACCAATCTCACCAATGGCAATTACTTTCTTTTTATCAATGAGAGATTCAAGCCATGTTAAACTTTTATCGGATTCTTTTGCTACTTCACTAGGATGTAAGCCTACACTAGCATAGATAGATTCATATTTTTCTGCAAGTGCAATTGCTTTTAAACTTGATTCATAATCGTATCCAACAGCAATCATAATTCCCACATTGTTTGCTTTTGCTTCTTCAATCACTTCATCAAGAATCCCTTGATAACAGTCATCAAAAATATGCATATGAGTATCTATAATCATAAATACCCTCCTTTTTTATTCTATAAAAATAAACTTATTTATATCTTAAAATACTGATTTCTAGATTTATTATACCACATTTCATTGTTTTTTGTAGAGTATTTCATGATTTCTCAATATAAATTTTATTGGTTTTTGTCATAAAAAAATCTTATAGTTTCCTATAAGAATTTTTCAGTTTATACAAATAAATTCACATTTGACTCTTCTGCGTCGCCTAAGTAAGTAGCTACACCTGCATACTCAATACCATCAATTAATTCCTCACGCTTGATTCCCATGATATCCATTGACATAGTACAAGCAATCAGTTTCACTCCATTGGCCATCGCTTGCTGCATTAATTCTTCCAAAGAAGAAACATTTTTCTTTTTCATAACGCTTTTAATCATTTTAGCACCTAAGCCAGCCATATTCATCTTTGATAATTTTGCTTTATTGATTCCTCGTGGCATCATCATTCCAAACATACGGTCCATAAATGGTTTCTTTACTTTTTGTTTTTTTGGCTTTCTTAGTAGATTTAGTCCCCAGAAGGTAAAGAACATCGTGACCTTACGACCCATGGCTGCTGCACCATTGGCAATGATAAAGGAAGCAATTGCTTTATCGAATTCGCCATCAAAAACAATAATTGTTTTTCCTTGTGATGGTTGTACTGGTTGTGATACGATTGTTTTTTCACCTGTTCCTTTTTGAATCAAAGCGACAATCATTTTATCTTTCTTCTCAGAACGAATAAATGTATTATTCGTACGCTTGCACCATGCTTCAACATCACGTGCAAATCCCATATCCGTAGCAGAAACCTGAAGCACTTCTTTATCTTTCATAGCTTTCATAGCCTCATTTACTTTCATGATTGGTCCTGGGCATTGCATGCCACAGCAATCTAAAATTTGTACTGCTTTATCAACAATCACAACATCTTTCTCCTTATTATATCTATTTTCATTTTCAATTGGTGAAACATTTTCTTTTTGATAGTGCATAGAACGATAGAAACTAGTTCCAACTGACAATACAGTTGCATCATAACCTTGCTGCATTAATGCTCTAGCAATATTATAAGATCTCACACCAACACCACAAATCACTATAATTTTTTTGTTTTTATCTAATTCTTGTAATCGTGATCTCACTTCACCTTGTGGAATGTGATAAGTTCCAGGAATTTGATAAACCATTATTTCTGCTGTTTCTCTAATGTCTAATAAAACATACTCTTTTTTCTTTATTTCATCTTGTAAGATGGTATCAAATTCATCCCACTCTATAAATTTGACTAATCCTTTTAGTACATTCTCAGCAACATATCCAAGCATATTAACTGGATCTTTTGCGCTAGAAAATGGTGGAGCATAAGAAAATTCTAGTTCTTGTAGGTCATAAATCGTTCCCTTCAAGCGAATTGTAGTTGCTATGGTATCAATTCGTTTATCAACACCATCTTGACCTACAATTTGAGCTCCTAAAATAGTTCCTTCTTTGGTAAATAACATCTTTAAAACTAATGGCGTTGCTCCAGGATAATATCCAGCATGTGATTTTTGACTAACTTTTATTGCATAATAGTCTAATCCCTTTACTTTTCCTTGAGAAATTACCGTCTTTTCATTCATTCCCACGGAAGCAACATCTAGATCAAAAACTTTTGCTACGGATGTTCCCATTGAACCATAGTATTTAATTTGATCACCAGCAATATTGTCTGCTATTATTCTTGCCTGTTTATTTGCTGGGCCAGCTAAAGGAACCATCGTTTTTGTTTTGGTTATAAAATTGTCAATTTCAATAACATCACCTGCAGCATAAATATTAGAATCGCTAGTTTGTAAGTACTCATTGACAACAATTCCACCTCGTTGATTTATCACTAAACCTGCTTCTTTTGCAAGTTGACTATTGGGTCTAATACCAATCGATAATATAACCATATCAGTAGTAACTACTTTACCACTATTTAAAATCACTTCTGTTTGATTATCCTGATGCTTAAATTCTTTCACACCATCATTTAAAATAAGATTAACACCATTGTCAGTAAGATTTTCATGTAACAGTTGTGCCATTTCAAAATCGATAGGAGCCATAACTTGATTTTGCATTTCTATAATACTAATTTGCAATCCCAAATTATGAAGATTTTCTGCCATTTCTAAACCTATAAAACCTCCACCAATGATTGCAACTTGTTTAATACTGTGGTTCGCAATATAAGTTTTAATATTATCCGTATCAGGAATATTCCAAAGTGTAAAAATATTATGATGATTGATACCAGGTATATTAGGTCTTATGGGCGTTGATCCAGTTGCAATGACTAATTTATCATAGTTTTCTGTGAAAATAGTCCCATCTTTACCATTTTTTACTGTTACTTCTTTTTTGTCACGATTAATCGCAATCACTTCAGCACCTGTTTTTACACGAATTTTGAAATTGTCTTCCATCTTTTTGGGTGTTTGAAGTAGTAAGGAATCACGACTTTGGATAACGTCTCCTATATAATAGGGTAAACCACAATTCGCATAAGAAATATGCTCTCCTTTTTCTAATAGTACTATTTCCATATTTTCATCACGACGACGAAGTCTTGCTGCAGCTGTTGCTCCTCCTGCAGCACCACCAATAATGACTGTTTTTGTAACCACCAATAGACCCTCCTTTTATTTTTATTATTTAATTTATTATAAATCATTCCTCTTATCATTGTATGTGATAAAGTCACAATAAAATGATACTTCCAATAAAAAAAGTCCTGTATTTTTATACAAGACTAAATTTTTTATTATTTAATGACTTTAATAACGTTACCAGCACCAACTGTACGTCCACCTTCACGAATTGAGAACTTAGTTCCTAATTCAATTGCAATTGGGTGAATTAAAGTTACTTTTAATTCAGCATGGTCTCCTGGCATAATCATTTCTGTTCCTGGCATAAGTTCAATTACACCAGTTACATCAGTAGTACGGAAATAGAATTGAGGACGATAGTTTGAGAAGAATGGAGTATGACGTCCACCTTCTTCCTTGCTCAAAACAACTACTTGTGCATGGAATTCAGAATGAGGAGTAACAGATTTTGGTTTTGCAAGAACTTGTCCACGTTGAACAGTTTCACGAGTGATACCACGAAGTAATGTACCAATGTTGTCACCTGCTTCTGCATAATCCAATAATTTTCTAAACATTTCAACGCCTGTAACAACTGTACTAATGGTTGGATGAATACCAACGACTTCAACTGGGTCACCAACGCGAACTTGTCCACGTTCAACTCTACCAGTTGCAACAGTTCCACGGCCAGTGATAGTAAATACATCTTCAACTGGCATTAAGAAAGGTTTGTCATTTTCACGAACTGGATTTGGAATATAGTCATCAACAGCTTGCATCAATTTAACAATTGCTTTTTCAGCTTCTGGATCGCCTTCCATAGCTTTTAATGCTGATCCTCTGATAACTGGAATTTCATCTCCTGGGAATTCATATTCTGTTAACAAATCACGAATTTCCATTTCAACTAAATCTAATAATTCTTCATCGTCTACCATATCGCATTTGTTCATGAATACGATAAGACGAGGAACGCCTACTTGACGGCTTAATAAGATATGTTCACGAGTTTGTGCCATTGGTCCATCAGTTGCAGCAACAACAAGGATAGCACCATCCATTTGAGCAGCACCAGTGATCATGTTCTTAACATAATCGGCATGTCCTGGACAGTCAACGTGAGCATAGTGACGATGTTTTGTTTCATATTCTACGTGAGCAGTATTAATAGTTATACCACGAGCTTTTTCTTCTGGAGCACCATCGATTTGGTCATATGCAATAACCTTTGATAATCCTTCTTTTGCTAAAACTCGAGTAATAGCTGATGTTAAAGTTGTTTTACCATGGTCAACATGTCCAATGGTACCAATATTTACGTGCGGTTTTGTACGTTCAAATTTAGCTTTTGCCATTATAAAATTTCCTCCTAAGTTTTTTCTATATATATTTTATAATATTTATCTTGTAATTGCAAGCATTATTTTCTAGCCATTACGTTTTTTGATTACTTCAGCAGCAATCGATTTTGGACACTCTTCATAGTTTGAAAAGTGCATTGTATAATTACCTCTTCCTTGAGTATTACTACGCAAAGAAGTAGCATAGCCAAACATATTGGCTAGTGGTACTAAAGCTTTTACTCTTTGGAAACGAGCATGAGCTTCTTGACCTTCAATTCGTCCCCGTTTGCCGATTAACTCTCCAATTACGTTACCCAAATACTCATCAGGTACTTCTACTTCTACAGACATAATTGGTTCTAGCAATACAGGTTCACATTTTTCTTTACTATTTTTGAATGCATAACTGGCAGCAATCTCGAAAGCAATTTGACTTGAATCGACTTCATGATAAGATCCATCAAATAAAGTTGCTTTTACATCAATTGTTGGATAACCAGCTAGATTACCATTTTGTAAAGATGCTTCTAATCCCTTATTGACAGAGTTAATAAATTCCTTTGGAACAACTCCACCAATAACACCATCAATAAATTCGTAACCTTTACCAGGATTTGGTTCAAATCTAATTTTTACATCTCCATATTGACCATGGCCTCCACTTTGACGAACAAATTTTCCTTGAACTTCAGCAGATCGTTTGATTGTTTCACGATAAGATACCTGTGGTTGACCAACATTAGCCTCCACCTTAAACTCTCGTTTCATACGATCAACAATAATTTCTAGGTGTAGTTCTCCCATACCAGAAATGATTGTTTGTCCTGTTTCACTATTTGTATAAGTTTTAAAAGTTGGATCTTCTTCAGCAAGCTTTTGTAAAGCAATACCCATTTTATCTTGATCAACTTTTGTTTTAGGTTCAATTGCCACACTAATAACAGGCTCTGGAAAAACCATTGATTCTAAAACAACTGTTCGTTTCGGATCACAAATGGTATCTCCTGTTGTTGTTACTTTCAAACCTACAGCAGCAGCAATATCACCAGCATAAATTTCATTAATATCAGTACGATCATTTGCATGCATTAGCAAAATACGACCGACTCTTTCTTTTTTATCCTTTTCAGGATTATAAACATAGGAACCTGCTTCTAGAATACCCGAATAAACTCTGAAAAAAGTTAATTTACCAACAAAAGGGTCTGTCATAACTTTAAATGCAAGAGCTGCAAAAGGTTGTTCATCACTTGATTTCACTTCAATATCATTACCATTTTGATCTTTTCCAATAATATGAGGAACATCTACTGGAGAAGGTAAATAATCAACAACGGCATCTAGAACTAGTTTTAATCCTTTGTTTTTAAACGCTGTTCCACACATAACTGGAAAGAAATCAACAGTCAATGTAGCTTTACGAATTGCTTTTTTTAGATCGGCTACTGATATTTCTTCACCTTCTAAATATTTCATCATTAAATCATCATCAAAATCAGCTACAGCAGCAATCAATTCTTCGCGACGTTTATTCGCTTCTGCTATTAAATGATCAGGAATTGGTATTTCAACATTAGTTTCATGCTCATCACCTAAATAATGATAAGCTTTCATAGTAACAATATCGATAATTCCATCAAAATCTACTTCGGCTCCAATAGGAATTGTAATTGGATGAGCATTAGCTCCCAATCTCTTATGTAAACTTTGGGTAGAAAAATTAAAATCTGCTCCTGTTTTGTCCATTTTATTAACAAAAACAATACGAGGTACTTTGTATTCCGTTGCTTGTCGCCAAACAGTTTCTGTTTGTGGTTCCACACCTGCTTGAGCATCTAATACAGTAATTGCTCCATCAAGAACTCTTAGTGATCTACTAACTTCAACAGTAAAGTCTACATGTCCTGGGGTGTCGATGATATTGATACGATGTCCATTCCAATAAGCTGTTGTGGCTGCTGAGGTTATTGTAATACCACGTTCTATCTCTTGTTCCATCCAGTCCATTTGCGCTGCTCCATCATGAGTCTCGCCCATTTTATGGATTTTTCCAGTATGAAATAGTATTCTTTCTGTAACTGTCGTCTTACCAGCATCAATATGGGCCATAACGCCTATGTTTCTTGTGTTTTCTAAAGATATATCACGAGGCATACATTAACTCCTTTCTACCATTGATAATGTGCGAATGCTTTGTTAGATTCAGCCATACGATGAGTATCATCGCGTTTCTTAACTGCATTACCTACACCATTAGCGGCGTCCATAATTTCATTGGCTAATCTTTCTTCCATTGTTTTTTCTCTTCTTAATCTTGAGTATTGAGTTAACCATCTCAAGCAAAGAGTCATTTTTCTATCGGGTCTTACTTCTACTGGAACTTGGTAATTGGCTCCACCAATACGGCGAGCTTTAACTTCAAGTTGTGGAGTAATATTTGCTAGGGCTTCATTAAATACATCAAGGGCTGGACGACCAGTTTTCTTTTCGATGTTTTCAAAAGCACCATAAAGTATTTGTTGTGCAATACCTTTTTTACCATCAAGCATGATACTATTGATTAATCTAGTCACGATTGGTGAATTGTATAATGGATCTGGTAAAACTTTTCTCTTTGGAATATGTCCTTTACGTGGCATTTTTCATTCCTCCTTTCAATTTATAATAAATTATTTTCTTTTAGCACCATATTTACTTCTGGCTTGTTTACGATTTTCTACACCAGTAGCATCTTGTGTTCCACGAATGATGTGATAACGTACTCCTGGTAAATCCTTTACACGTCCACCACGTATTAACACAACACTATGTTCTTGTAACTTATGTCCAATTCCTGGGATATAAGCAGTAACTTCAATTCCATTAGATAAACGTACACGGGCATACTTACGAATAGCCGAGTTAGGTTTCTTTGGGGTCATTGTCTGTACTCTAGTACAAACTCCTCTTTTTTGTGGAGCTTCTACTTCGGTATAGTGTTTCTTTAGACTATTAAATCCAATTCCTAAATGAGGTGACTTAGACTTTCTAATCTTTGACTCACGAGGTTTTCGAACTAATTGACTTATAGTTGGCATTTATGTTTCCTCCTTTCGCTAATACTACCACATTTCCGGGCGTTTCAATATTGCATAAATATAAGTTTTGGCATGGCCAAAACTAGTATTCATAAATCCTATATTATTATACACTTTTATTTATTATTGTCAAGTTTTTTTTATATTTATTTTATATCCTCAACAACATGATCTAGTTCTTCTTTTAAAACA
>CAYPLR010000012.1:27735-41813 GCA_964411675.1 uncultured Bacteroidales bacterium | reverse complement strand
TTATTATAGCATAAAAAAGCTGGTTTTAAAATAAAAAAATGAGCTTCCCCTTGTTCAAGGGTAAACTCATTCGTTTTTTTAAAATTCAAATTGAATCGTGACAGGTCCATCATTGATTAGTTCAATATCCATGTGAGCTCCAAAAATACCTTCATAAACTTCTAAATCGTAAGTTCTTAACTCTTTACAAAAGGCTAAATATAATTCCTTCGCGGGTACTGGATTTAGGGCTTCAATAAAGGAAGGTCGATTCCCCTCATTGGTATTGGCATATAAGGTAAATTGCGAAATAGCTAGAATCTTACCTGATACTTTCTTGATATCAAGATTCATTTTTTCATTCTCATCTTCAAAGATTCGTAAATTAGCAATTTTCTTAGCCGCTTTTTGATTCTTTTGGATATCATCCCCTTGAGTATAGCCAACTAATAACAGATATCCTTGTTCAATGGCTCCTGTTATCTTCCCTTCAACGGTACATTTTGCTTTTTTTACTCGCTGCAAGATAATTTTCATTATTTAATGGTCCTTTCAATCGTATAAATATCGGATATTTTTTGTAAGTTTGTTATCGTATTATTTAAGGTATCGAGATTATTAACACTCAAACGAACCTTAGTCAATAAATCACCCGTTTTATTTTTTGCTGAAGAAATTGTAGTAATCGTAATATTATTGATACTATTAATAATATTAATAATATCCGCAACTATATTACGACGATCAAAAGAACTGATGGTTATTTGCGAGTCAAAATTCTTCTTTTCGCTTTCATTGTCCCAAATTACTTCGATATAACGATCTTTATCAGTGCTTTTAATATTATGGCATTCTAGGCGATGAACAACAATACCATAGCCTTTACTAACATAACCAACAATATTATCTCCAAAAACAGGGTGACAACAATTACCCAATTTGATTTGAGCTTTATCCAAACCATCGACGATAATACCAAAGTCGTTATTAGCACGATGTTTGATTCGTTTTTGTTCCGTTTCACTATAATATTTCAATAGGGCTTCATCATCAATTTTTTCGCTTGTTCCTGCTAAGCGATTGGCAGCTCCACGAGCGGATAAGGAACCTTTTCCTATTTCAAAGAAGAAATCTTCAAGGTTGTTAACTGCATATTTTTCAAAAGCTTTTGCAACTAGTTTATCTTCTAGTTTTGGAACTGCAATACTTTCTGCTTTTACTGCTTTATCGAAATCATCTCGTCCTTTTTCAATTAATGCTTCTCGTTTTTGTTTGTTTAAGATTGAGATAATTTTATGACGAGCATGAGTTGTCTTGGCAATCTTCATCCAGGCTTCTGTAGGTCCATTAAAACTTTTTGAGGTTTTAATCTCGACAACATCTCCTGTTTTCAGTTTATAAGTAAGAGGAACGATTCGACCATTGATAATAGCACCTATGGTATGATTTCCTACTTCAGTATGAACACGATACGCAAAATCAAGAGGCGTTGCTCCGGTAGGAAAGTCTAAAACATCTCCCTTTGGAGTAAAGACATAGACATTAGCACTAAAGATATCTTCTCTTATTTGTTCTAATGGATCATTATCTTCTGATTCGCCTATTTCTGCATAGGTTAACAAATCACGATACCATTTTAACTTTTCAGCGACTTCTTCTTGCTCTTTTTCTGGAGAATATCCTTTGTTTTCTTCTTTATATGCCCAATGGGCAGCAATACCATACTCAGCAACACTATCCATTTCATAAGTACGAATTTGAATCTCGTAAATTTTTCCACTATAACCTACGACAGTTGTATGAAGCGATTGATATAAATTGGGCTTTGGAGTGGCAATGTAATCCTTGAAACGACGAGGCAATGGATTCCATTCTCCATGAACAATTCCCAAAGCATGATAGCAATCTTCAATGGTTGGGACAAGAATTCTTAAGGCCATTAAATCATAGATTTGGTCAAAATCAAGATTCTTTTCTCGCATTTTTTTATTCACGCTGAAGATATTTTTGATTCGACCCCTGATTTCAAATGTCTTGAAATCATTTTCGACCATAATTTCAGATATTTTATCTTTCATTTTTTGGATATCTTCTTCACGAACCATTTTTTGTTCAATGATTAGGGAATTAATATGTTCATATTCTACTGGCTCTAAGTATTTATAAGCCGTATCTTCTAGTTCTGCTTTAATTCGATACATACCTAATCGATGAGCTAAAGGTGCGTATAAGTCCAAAGTTTCTCGGGCGATTTTTCGCTGTTTATCTTCGGGTTGAAATTCCAAAGTTCGCATATTATGAACACGGTCCAACAATTTAACAAGAATTACTCGAATATCTTTTGCCATCGCCAGTAAAATCTTTTGATGCGTTCTTGCTAGGGCTTTTTCAACGGTCATATATTTTAATTTACTGATCTTAGTAACACCCTCTACGATACTAACAACATCTTTACCGAAACGATTTTCTAAATCAGTGCGGTCCACATCCGTGTCTTCTAGAATATCATGTAATAGTCCCGCCGCAATGGTCGCAGGGCTAGCATGTAAATCTGCCAGCATATAGGCAACCTCGATAGGATGTTGAATATAAGGATCTTTTGATTTACGAAATTGTCCGAAATGTTTTTCGTTGGCTACTTCGTAAGCGTCTTGAATCAAGGCGAGGTTTTTAGGATTTTTTAAATATTCGCTTGCTTTAGCGATAACATCAGCAAACGTTGCTTTACGATCTAGATTACTCATATTCTTCCTCCTTTCTAGAGATTACAAACAATACATTGTTTTTACAATACATTGTTTTTACAATGAATTTTTTATATAATTCTTAATATTTAATCAATGCTTTAACAGGATAATTTCCTATTACTTCTCTACCTTTTAAATCAACTAATTCGATTAAAAAGCCTAATCCAACAACAATTCCACCCATTTTTTCAATGAGTTCAATCGTTGCTTTGACTGTTCCACCAGTGGCAAGTAAATCATCGATGATTAACACTTTTTGTCCTGGTTGAATAGAATCTTTATGCATACACAAGGTGTTAGTACCATATTCTAAGGAATAAGAAACACTGATGGTTTCTCGAGGTAGTTTATGAGGTTTGCGAACAGGGATGAAACCAATCTTCAAATCATAAGCAATGGGACAACCAAAAATAAATCCTCTTGATTCAGGTCCAACGATTACTTCTGCTTGATGAGCAATCGCAAAATCCTTTAATTCATCACAAGCGCTTCTAAAAGCTTCCCCATTAGCCATTAATGGCGTAATATCTCGAAATAAGATTCCTTCAATGGGAAAATCAGGAACATTAGCGATAAAATTTTTATAATTCATAATAACACCTCTTTCACGAATATGAATATTATACCATAATATTTTTTCTTTGTTAAGTACTTCCGATAAAAAAATAAACTAGCTAAAGCTAGTTTATAACCAGTTTCTGGCTAGTTTAGAATGGTGGTTCCTGTTAAATTAGGAATGACTCGATAAATATTTAATGCCCCAAAAAGGCTACTCATTTTATTAATGTAATCATTGATATCATCTTGATGGACAATTGCTAAAATCGTTCCAGCAAAGCCCCCGCCATGAACTCTAACAGCTCCACGACGTAACATTTTCTTTGTTATGGTGATTGCTAGTGGTAATCCTTGTTCTGTATCTTCAGGATAGTAGCAATTTTGGAGTAAATCATAGGAACTTTGACCAGATTCATTCACAAGACGTAAAAACAATTCAATATCTTGATTTTGTAATGCAGTTAAAGCTTTATCTACTCGTTTATTTTCTTCAAAGAAATGCATACTTCGTAAAATTGCTCTTCCTCCTACCACTTTTACTAATTCTGGTAAGGTTCGATAAAATTCATTTTCACTACTTTCTCGTAAATAATCATGGCTAAAGTAGCTTGCTACCTTTTGCATATCACTTTTTATTTCACTGTAATAAGGAGTTAAATTAGCATGATTTCCTGGCGTGTTAATGAGAATCAAGGAATACTCACCTAGTGGTGCTGTCACATTGGTAATCGTTGGATTATGGGGATCATAAAAATCAATATGATTGATTCCTCCAAATGAGATTCCCATTTGGTCCAATAATCCACAAGGTTTTCCAAAGAAATCTGTTTCTGCTTTTTGAGCGATGATTGCTTTTTGCAGTTTTGATACTTTCCCTTCATTAAATAATTGATTAATCACTTCACAAAAAATAAGTTCAAAAGCAGCACTAGAACTAATTCCTGCTCCTTGAGGGATCGCACTTTCTATTTTAATATCAAAGCCACCCACATAATAGCCATTATTTTTCATTCCCGAAATGACACCACGAATTAAAGCAATGCTCTGATGATATTCTTCTTTTTTGGGTAATGTGTCCTCTAAATCAACGACAATAAATTCATCATCTTGATCAAAAGAAGCACGAATAAAGTGACTATTATTTTTCTTAACAGCTGCCAAGATTGCTAAATTAATTGTCATAACCAAAACTTTTCCTAAGTTATGGTCGGTATGATTTCCTAGGAGTTCGATTCTTCCTGGAGAAGAAAAGAATACTTCTGCGGATTCTTCAAACGATATCATGAATTTTTTCTTTAATCTTTCCAAACGAAAGATTGTTTCGCTATTTTGCATCATACTAAGAATCCATTTTTTTAAAAGTAGCTTTTTGAAAGTTCCAACTATCTCGACACATATCTTCTAGGGTATACTTATCAACAAAACCAAGTTCTTTTTTGGCTTTTGTGGTGTCGGCATAACACTCATCAATGTCTCCTAGACGACGTGGATTCATGGTATAAGGTATTTTTACTTGATTTACGCTCTCGAATGTTTTCACAATATCAAAAACGCTATAGCCTTTTCCTGTTCCTAAATTATAAATGACTAAACCAGGATTGGTTTCTATTTTCTTCAAGGCTAAAACATGACCCTTAGCAAGGTCTAAGACATGGATATAATCACGAACCCCTGTACCATCAGGAGTATGGTAATCATTTCCATAAATCTTCAAATGACTTAATTTACCGATAGCAACTTGGGTAATATAAGGCATCAAATTATTCGGAATTCCATCGGGTTCTTCTCCAATCAATCCAGAGCGATGGGCTCCTAATGGATTAAAATATCGTAAAATGCAAGCATTAAAATCTGGGTTTCCCTGGCAATAATCTTGAATCATTTTTTCAATAAAGTATTTTGTTCTACCATAGGGATTACTAACTTCACCGATTGGAAATTCTTCCGAAATTGGAACACTCTCCGGTTTTCCATAAACAGTAGCACTAGAACTAAACACAAAATGATTGACATGATACTCTTCCATTAACTCTAGCAGGGTTAAGGTTGAATCTAAATTATTTCGAAAGTATTTTAGTGGTTTTGTTACGGATTCTCCGACTGCTTTTAAGCCAGCAAAATGAATCACCGCATCAATCGATTCTGCCTTAAAAATCTTTTTCATTTGTTCTTTTTCTAAAAGATCAATTTGGTAAAACTTAGGAAGAACCCCTGTTATTTGTTCAATGCGCTTCACAACTTCAATTTTACTATTGGATAGATTATCAACAATCACCACTTCTTTTCCTGCTTCTATTAAAGCAACAACGGTATGACTGCCAATATATCCTGTTCCACCTGTTACGAGTATCGCCATATTATCCTCCTATGATTTCTAAATCGACTGCTTGTAAGAACTTACGGAAATGTTCATCCCCTGTTGGTGTATTCTTAAATATTGCAGTACACTCTAGGATTTGCCGACAAGTATGATTGATATAGTTTTCCAAAATTAATTCTGTTCGTTGTTTGGAATTATGAATTCCATATTCCTTTTGTAATGAGGTAATCATCTCTTGATGAACGATGATATCTGGATAGAGCTTGATTGCTTCTTCTTGAGAGATTGCCCCCATCAAGATGTCTTGTATCATTGTAAATTGCCTTTTTAAGCGTCCTGGTAAGATAAACAACCCCATCGCTTCGATCAAACCAATGGATTCTTTTTTAATATTATGAAATTGTTGATGAGCATGAAAGATTCCATCAGGATGTTCTTTATTAGTACGATTATTCCGTAAAATGATGTATAACTGATATTCCTGATTTACTTTACGAAGAATCGGAGTAATTGCATTATGCTGTTCTTTTGTATGGGGAATCACTTCAATTTCTTCATCTTGATAATGATTCCAAATAGATAGAATTTCGCTAGCAAATGAAATAATTTTATCTCGATTTGGGCTTGTTATTTTCAAGCAAGAATTATACCAGTTTAAATAAGAAATCCGACAATCTTCATATCCTTTTTTCACAAGTTCATACTTAGAAGCGGAAGCAAAAATTGGCATTGAGTGCTTTCCCCCTTGAAAATGCTCGTGATTTAAGATAGAACCCCCAACAATCGGTAAGGAAGCATTGCTACCTACGAAGTAATTAGGAAATAAATCCACAAAATCACATAACTTGATAAAAGTTCCTTCATCAATTTTCATATTGACATGTTTTTTATGAATAACAACCACATGTTCTTCATAATATTGATAAGGAGAATATTGCATGAACCAATCTTCATCTCCCAGTTTAAAATCGACTAAACGAATGTTTTGACGTGGCGGAGTGTCCAAACGACCTGCATACCCTAAATTTTCGTAACACAAAATACATTTTGGATACTTGATCGATACTTCATGCGCTAATTTAGCGGTTACTTTATTGTCTTTTTCTGGTTTTGATAGATTGATGGTAATTTCTAAGTAATTATTAGGAAAATTTGCTTTCCAGAATAAGTTTAATTTGATTTTACTTAATTTAATATAATCATTATCTACTTGAAGGTTAAATAAAAAGCGACAGGCTTCTTCACTAGATTTATGGTGTAATAGATCAAAAAATGTTGTCTGAACAAAACTTGGTAGTGGAGAAATCATATCCATGATGGCTGTAGTAAAGGTTTCTAATTCACCTTCATCTACTAATTGGTCACGAACGGCAATTTGTTCAATACTGGTAATCAATTCCTCTAGTTTATTACTTTTCTCTTCACTAGGAACATACTCTTGTAATTGAAATTTCGCTAACAAACGATTTCGTAGATGAATTTCATCGACACAAGATAGATATAATTGTTCACGAGCATAATGGATAAGCGAGTTAATCAAAGTATTACTGTCTTTTATAATCATACAAAATGCTCCTTTATTGATTTTATTATATAATATTTATCAAAGAAAGACAATATCCAAAGATAAATCACATTCAAAGATATATCTTTGGGATTTATACCTAGACTAAATCGAGAAATTATGATAAAATGTTCAAGAAGGTGAAGATATGGAACCACTTGCTTATAAATTACGACCGATTCATTTACAAGACATTGTCGGTCAAGACCATTTAATTGGAAAAAACGGAGTCATTACCAAGATGTTGAAAAATCGAAGTTTACCATCGATTATTCTTTATGGAAGTCCAGGAATTGGAAAAACAACCATCGCTCTTGCTATTTGTAATGAATTAAATAGGGAATATTATTCCTTCAATGCCTCGATCGACAATAAAGCTACCTTGAAGGAAATCATCGATAAAGCGCAAGATAATCCATCGTTGATTGTCATCATCGATGAAATTCATCGCATGAAAAAGGATATTCAGGATTACTTATTACCGTTTGTTGAAAAGGGAACAATCACAATCATCGGCTTAACAACGATTAATCCTTATCATTCTATTAATCCCGCCGTTCGGTCTCGTTGTACGGTGTTACGATTAAATCCTCTCAGTGAACAGAATCTAGAAACCATCTTTTATCGTACTTTCTCTTATTTGGATAAAGACATTACCATTGAGGATGACGCGAAAAAATATATGATTAGTTTGTCAAATGGAGATGTTCGTAGTCTGATTAATATGATTGAATGCGTGTATTTCACATTAAATAATGAAAAAACACTGACCTTAACCGCTATCAAAGAGGTTCTATTAAAAGCCAGTGTTAGTATTGACAAGAATGAAGATAGTTTTTATGATACCTTAAGTGGTCTTCATAAATCAATTCGTGGAAGTGACGTAAATGCCAGTCTTCATTATCTGGCAAAACTAATCACGAGTGAAGACTTTTTGCCTTTGATTAGAAGACTTTATTGTATTTTTTACGAAGATATTTCCCTAGCAAATCCAAACTTAGGTCCTCGTGTCAAAGCAGCTTGTGAAGCGGCTTTAGAACTAGGAATGCCAGAAGCAGTTCTGCCATTATCATCGATAGTTGTTGAAATGGCATTATCACCGAAGTCTAACTCGACTTATTTGGCGTTTCACGCAGCCATTAAAGATATTGAAGAGGGTCGTAGTGGTTCATTACCATTACATTTAAAAAATACTTTTTCTTTTGATCCGAACCAAGGAACCTATAAATATCCTCATGATTATCCAGGGGCTTGGGTTGATCAACAATATTTACCCGATAAAATTAAGAATGCAAAATATTGGACGGCTAAACCAACAAGTCCTTATGAAGAAGCCTTAAAAGAGCGCTATGAAGCCATTGAAAAAGCGAAGAAAAATAATAAATAAGTAAACAAAAAAGCATCAAAATAGTTTGATGCTTTTTATTTTTTAGTCTTTTCTTTATGTAAAGTTTGCTTTCTACATTTAGGACAAAACTTCATTTGTTCAATTCTGTCAGGAGTATTCTTCTTATTTTTTTCAGTTAAGTAGTTTTCCTCATTACAAACTGTACATCTCATTAAAAAAGTTACGCGCATAACTGTTCCTCCTAGATTTACTCACTTGAGTATTATACAATAAAAGTTCAGTAAATGCAAGAGTTTTATTTATTTAGTTTGCTTTATGCTTGATATGCAGGTCGAACCACATCGTAAGTTGTACGAAGATTGAACGCATTTTCAGCTGTTACGGCTTTAGCGGCAGGAATAATCGTTCTAATTGTGAATGTTTGATCATAGCCAATAGAATTATTGAAGATTCTTACTTGATATTCGACTTCGGTATCAACATTTGGATAAGAAGTAATTAATCCATTGCTAGCAACATAAGGACTATTTTCAATTAATTGAATAGTAAAGCCCTTTAAGAATTTAGTAGCATTATATTCAGCGTAAACCATATCCATGAAATATTCCCATTTACCAGCATGTCTCATTGTCATTGGGCAATCTTTACCAGAGAATGTGTTATGTTGTTTTACGGCGAACACGGGATCCAATCGTTTTAAACGGCATAATTCACCGACTAACTTGGCCAAATTTGACCAAGTATGCATAATGTTTTCATTTTCATTAACTGTTGATTCGATACCAATGCTATTTAAATTTCCACCTTTATTAGCTAATGTTTTATAGGTATTATTCCATCCAAGAGTACCTACATAGTAATTACCATTAGAACCAATCTTTGTATTAATTCCTGTATAAGGAAGTAATGTTTGGGAAGTTACATTGATGACTGTACCCCCATTAAATGTTTGGGAAGCTTTTAGGGTAGATTTTTGATTATTAACAATATAGTATCCATCATCACTAAATGTTACATAACCAGGAACATTTTCTGTTGCTTTGATTCCTGTATCATACCAATTATTCTTGATACCAGTACCATCACCAGCATGCCATGCAATTTCTGTAATTGGAATAGATTGGAAAATTCCATCAGATCCTACAGAAAAATGCCATGAAGCATCGTTGCAACCATTCGTATATTCACAATTTGCTGTTCCAGCTCCTGTACCAGTATAACTTCCTGATGAGTGGACGGTGATGAAATCAATACTCGTTGCTGCTTTTTCAGGATAGTTAGCAGCTCCTGATTTTAGTTTATATTTGGTATCATCGATGACTAAATCAGTAAAGAAATACTTACTGATACTACCTGATAACAATTTTAATGGACCACGACAATTTGGATCATCAGCTGCTTGCATACCATGAACATAGATAATCTCTTGTAAGACTGTCTCATATTGAATTTGTTCAATCCAATTTTCTGGATTCATATAGTTTGGCATACTAACAGTAATAGATGCTGAAACAGTTGGATCTACGGTTGAAGTTGCAGTAAATACCACATCTCCACCCTGTAAAAAGCTAGGAACACCATATTCATTGATGGTTGCAACAAAATCCTTTGATGTTGTCCATACAACTTCAGGAGAAGCTGTTGCTGGACTAACAGCAACATTTAATTTTACGGGACTATCTAAGAATAGTGGTAAAGTAGCATCCATAGTAACTTCTAAGGATACTGGTATGTTTGGATTGTTGATAACAGAAACAGTCACTTCATAAGTATAATAGTCACTGGTACCACGAATTACAACTTCGCCTACTGTTAAAGAAGTCACTTTACCAGTGCTAGTTACAGTGGCTACTTTTTCTTCTAATGTTAACCACTCTACATTTGTAACTGGAGTACCATCAACTAAGAATTCTAATTGAGTTTCTTCACCAAGATAAATGGTTATCGGATTAGAAGCAGTAATTTTTTGATGAACTTTTACTGTTACATTTATTTTAGTTTCAGGGAAGTCTTTCACTGCTACTTCAATCGTTGCTTCTCCCCCTTTTAATCCTGTTACATTACCATTAGCATCTACACTAACGATATCTTCATTTAAACTCTTATATTCAACAACAGCTTCAGGATGAGTACCCTTGTCTAATGTTACATCGATTTTATCCGTTGGACTATCTTGTAATGTAATATCTGTTTTACTTACTGATAAAGTAGGTTTTACTTCTTCTACTTCAGCTTCTGCTACTGTAATAGAAAATGAATCTTTAATGCTAGCAACAGCAACACTTGTTACTGTAATGGTAACAGATCCTGCTTTCAAAGCTTGTAGATTTCCTGCTGCATCAATCGATACAATGGTTTTATCGCTTGATGAGAAAGTAACCTCTTTGTTTACAGCATCACTTGGAGTAATGGTCCATTGTAATTGTAATGAGTCCCCTATTTCCATCGTAGTAACGGCATTTGTTACTTCAACAGCCGTAGGTTTTACATCTTCTTCAATAGGATCATCTACCGGTTTGTCGCATGCAACAAATAAAAAAGCCGATAAAAGTAAAAAACTTAAAATAGATAATTTTTTCATTATAATCTCCTTTTATAATAGTTTTATTTTTAATATTACCTTAAATATTCTATCACAAACGTTTTCCTTTTGCAACTTTTTCCTTCGTTTTACTAAAGAAATATAAAAAAAACCAACACTTGATTTTTTTGTAACTTTGTGATAACATAAGTAGGAAATAATAACAAAAGAAATGTTAGCAAAGGAAATGTTTATGGAAGAATTAAATATGAATGCTCCTCTTATTGGTGAGGAAGAAAAACCAGTTAAATTAAAAAGATTAGAAAAGAAAAAACTTCGCGTTATCAATAAATTGATTGCTGGGGAAATTAACGGCCCTAAAGCAGCAGCGATGTTGAAGATTACAACTCGCCAAGTGCGTAACTTAAAACGACAAGTTTTAAATGAAGGTGCTAATGGTGTAGTTCACAAGAATCGTTATAATAAACCGATTAATACGTACAATCCAGAATTACGACTAGAAATTGCTCATATTTACCGAGTGGAGTATCGCGGTACTAATTTTACTGAATTTGCGAAATTGATGCAAGAACGAGGATACAATGTTTCTCGAAGTACCATTTATAATATTTTACGTCAAAATCGAATTCGTTCCCCTCAACGTAAGAAAAAGAAAAGAAAGAAAAGTACTACTGCAGTAGTTGCTTTACCAAAAGCATCTAGTAGTAAAGTATTAACTAATGATCAGAAAAACAACTAAAGAAATTCAAATTGGGAATCTTACTATAGGTGGTAATCACAAAATTGCCATTCAAAGCATGACCAATACTCCAACAAAAGATATCGAGAAAACGGTAAAACAGATCAATGAACTAGCAAAATACGGGTGTGATATCATTCGTGTTGCCGTGTTAGACAAGGAAGATGCCGTTGCAATTCAGCAAATCAAAGAACAAATTACCCTTCCTTTAGTCGCTGATATCCATTTTGACTATCGTTTGGCACTTCTAGCCATTGAAAACGGTGCTGATAAGATTCGCATTAATCCAGGGAACATCGGATCGATTGACCGCGTAAAAAAAGTAGTCGATGCCTGCCAAGAAAAAAACATTCCCATTCGAATTGGGGTGAATGGTGGTTCTTTAGAAAAAGATATTTATGAACAATATGGTAAAGTTTGTGCTGAAGCTTTGGTTGAAAGTGCAAAACGACATGTGAAGATTTTAGAAGATCTTCACTTTACCAATATTGTCATTTCTATTAAAGCATCCGATATTAAAACAACGATTGCTGCTTACCAATTAGCTAGCGAAATCTTTCCTTACCCTTTACATTTAGGAATTACTGAAGCAGGAAGTAAAACAGCAGGAACCGTTAAATCCAGTATTTGTTTGAGTGCTCTATTAGAAGCAGGAATCGGGGATACCATCCGTGTTTCTTTATCTACACCACCGCTTGAAGAAGTAAAGGTAGCAAAAGAAATTCTTGCTGCTTGTAACTTATATCAAAAGCCTACCTTAATTGCCTGTCCAACTTGTGGTAGGACACAATATGATATGTTACCGATTGTAGATGAGATAGAAGCATTTCTTGAAACACTAGGAAATGTAGCTTTAAAAGTAGCCGTTATGGGTTGTATTGTTAATGGACCAGGAGAAGCTAAAGATGCTGATATCGGTATTGCTGGTGGAAAAGATGTGGTTCTTCTATTCAAAAAAGGCCAAATCATTCGTAAAATCTCAGCACAAACTGCTCTTGAAGAATTAAAAAAAGAAATTATATCGATGATAAAATAAAACGCACTGAAATTCAGTGCGTTTTTCTTTTTCTAGCTATTTTCTATCATTCGATCGAAACAACCGTATATCCTGCATTTTTAATGCGACGACGTAAATCCTTCTCATCGAGTTCCTTATCTGAAGTAATAGTTGCCGTTTTTGTTGCTAGGTCAACAATTACTTTTGTATTGGGAATCTCAAGAAGTGTTTTTTCAACTCTTGCTTTACAATGTTCACACATCATACCATCAATTTTTATTTTTTTTACCACGATAGATTCACCTCCGTTTGGAATCTTTGCTTTGAATCTTCTAATTCGTAAAGCATTGGTTACCACAAAAATGGAACTAATGCTCATAGCCATTGCAGCATACATTGGTTGTAGTAAGATATTCAAAGAGGAATACAAGGCTCCTGCAGCAACCGGGATTAAAATAACATTGTAAATAAATGCCCAGAAGAGATTTTCTTTGATAATTCTCATCGTCATTTTACTTAAACGAATGGCATTTAGGACATCGAGTAACTCGTTTTTCACAAGCACAATATCCGCCGAATCAATCGCAACATCCGTTCCTGAACCAATAGCAATTGCTACATCAGCTCTTGTGAGAGCAATGGTATCATTGACACCATCCCCAACAAAAGCAACCTGATGAGATTCTTTTTGTAATTTCTGAACGATACCATCTTTTTCTGATGGTAATACTTCTGCATAAATATCGGTTATTCCCACTTCATTGGCGATAATCTTAGAATTTTCTAGAGAATCTCCACTAATCATCGCTACATTGATATTACATTTTTGTATTTCTTTGATTGCTTGTTGACTCGTTGGTTTTAATGAGTCGCGTAAAGCAATCAACCCGACTAATAACTGATCAGCGACGACTAATAAAACAATCTTTCCTTGAGATAATAAATCTTTGATTTTTTCTTTTTGAGAAAGAACATCAATCTGATGACTTTCCATCATGTTAAGATTTCCAATCATGATTTTTTGATTTTGAATGACACCGGAAATTCCTTGACCAAATATCGCTTGATAATCCTCAACCAAAGAGGCTGTTGAGCTGTTGAGGTACTTGATGATTCCCTTTGCTAGCGGATGTTCTGAATACTTTTCTAAAGAATAAACCATGTTTTTTAATTTTTCTTCTTCATAACCAAAAGTTAGGAAATCCGTTAATTTAGGTTTTCCTTCGGTGATGGTTCCCGTTTTATCGAGTAATACGGTATCAATTCCATGAAGTTTTTCTAAAC
>CAYPLR010000012.1:19927-27635 GCA_964411675.1 uncultured Bacteroidales bacterium | reverse complement strand
ATGGTTCCCGTTTTATCGAGTAATACGGTATCAATTCCATGAAGTTTTTCTAAACTAGCAGCGGATTTGATTAGGATATGTTCTCTTGCAGCCATACCGGTAGCAACCATAATTGCGGTTGGGGTTGCGAGTCCTAAAGCACATGGGCAAGAGATTACCAAAACGGAAATCGCAATCAGTAAAGAAAAACTAAATGTTTTTCCTAGTAATAACCAAATAATCAAGGAAAGTAAAGAGATTCCCATGACAATGGGGACAAAAATACCACTAATTTTATCAGCTAATCGTGAAATTGGTGCTTTACTACTACTTGCTTCGTCGACTAATCTAATAATTTTATCATAAGCGGTATCTTCTCCTACCTCAGTTGCTTTCATAATGAAATAACCACTATGATTGATGGTAGCTTTATAAACGAAATCATTGACACTCTTATCAACAAAATTACTTTCTCCTGTTAGGGTAGACTCATCAAGGATACCATATCCTTCGATAATCATTCCATCGACAGGGATCCCTTCTCCTTTACGAACAATCACCAAATCACCAACAACGACTTCTTCGCTTCTCACAACAATTTCTTGATTATTTCTTAGGATGGTTGCGGTTTTTGGCGATAAATCGATCAGTTTTTGAATCGCATCGGTGGTTCTTCGTTTGGCGTTCCCCTCAAAGTATTTTCCTAATGTAATTAAAGTAAGAATGGTTCCTGCTGATTCAAAATATAAATGATGGGTTTCTGTTTCAAACATCGTTGGATTGATTAGAAAAGCTACCAGCAAATAGATTCCATAAAGAATCGCTGAGGAACTTGATACGGCTATTAACGTGTCCATATTAGGACTTCGTTTCCACAAGTTCTTAAAACCAACAATAAAATATTGAATATTAACAATGACAATCGCACTAACAAAGAGCAATTGTTCTAGTAAAAATACTAAAAAATTCTCAATAAATATTTTGGGAATCGGAAGCTTCAACATTTCCCCCATAGATAGATATAAAAGGGGGATTAAGAAAATAATGGACATCAACAACCTTGTTTTAAGCGAATTATCTTGATTTATCGTACGATTTGTTTTTAAAGACGCCTGATAACCCGCTTCTTTTACCAAGGACATAATCCTATCGGAAGTGATGATGGTTTCATCATATTCAACCATCATTTCATTTTTCAGGAGGTTGACATTAACTTTGGATACCCCTTTTTGATTGGAAATTACTTGATCAATTCGAGCACTACAAGCACTACATGTCATTCCTTTGATATTAAAATTCTGCTTCATAGTCCCTCCTTCCTAAGATTATTCAATCTCTTCTTTCGGTAATAATAATTTTTGGGCATCTCCTTCGGGTAGGGCAGTTACGGTTTGTAACTTTCGTTGAATGGCTCTCGTTCTAGTTCCTACTAAAGTATCCAAATCTTTATTGGCTTGATCTATTTTTTTACGAGCCGCATCAAGAACTGTACCAAAGGTTTCAAACTCTGTTTTCACAGCACCCAGTACTTGCCATACTTCGCTACTACGTTTTTGAATCGCTAGCGTACGAAAGCCCATATGAAGGCTGTTTAGAATTGCTGCCATAGTAGTTGGTCCAGCAATGATGATTTTATAACTTCGTTGTATTTCTTCAAAAGCTCCTAATTTTACTACTTCTGAAAAAAGGCTTTCTAATGGTAAAAACATAATCGCAAATTCGGTTGTTCTAGGAACATCGATGTATTTTCCATAAATCAATTTAGCAAAGTTTTTGATTTTATTCAGAAGAGTAGCTTGAGCTGCTTTTATTTGTTTGATGTCCCCTGTATCATAAGCATCTTGTAAGATTTGGTAATCTTCAATGGGAAACTTGGCATCAACCGGTAAATATACCTTTTCAGTATCATTTCCAGGTAGTTTAATCGCAAATTCAACTCGATCGGAAGAGCCTGCTTTGGTAACGACATTTTCCTCGTATTGTTCCACGGCAAGAATCTCTTCTAGGATGTTTCGTAATTGAAGTTCTCCTAAAATACCTCTTGTTTTCACGTTGGTTAATACTTTCTTTAAATCGCCAACTCCAATCGCTAGATTTTGCATTTCTCCCAATCCTTTATAAACAGCTTCTAGTTGACTACTCACCAAAGAAAATGACTTGTTAATTCGATCTTCTAATGTTTTTTGTAGCTTTTCATCTACAGTATTTCGCATTTCATCGAGTTTCTTCGAGTTTTCCGTTTGTAATTGTGTGATAGAATCAGCAAGAGTTTTACGAATATGATCTAATTTTTGTTCTGTTTCTAACGTATTGGTACTGAGTGATGCCCTAACTTCTTCGCGAATTTGTTGTAATGATGCTTCTACGGATTTCTTTAATTCTTGAATGCTTTGATCACTTTGATTCATCATGGAGGATACATTATCTCTTAGGTTAGCAAAGTTTTGTGACTGACTGTCAGAAAACTGTTTGTTTGTTCCTAACATGATATCTCCAAATTGACGAATAGAATGATCGTAGGAATCCAGTAGAGACCTTTTTAATTCCTCTAATTTTTGCGATTGATTATTTTTTTTGCTGCTTAAGATTAAAATAATCATGACCATGATTAAGATCAGACTCAATAATCCAATCATAATCCATTCCCCAATTGTGAACATCCCTTCATCTCCTTTCAACAGTTTTATACAATGTAGTCTAACTTGATTATACAATTACATGATTTTCTTTTCCTGAAATATGCAATGTTTCTACCACTTTAGAAAAGGTTACCTACTCTTCTTCCTTTGTTTGATGCGAGCGGCGACGATAGATTTCGCTAACTCTGCTGCGACGTGCTTTTCTAGCTTCCTTCGCTATTTCTTCGTTTCGCTTCTTTTTATATCCCGGTTTTACTTTCTTAGGTAATGGAATTTTAGTGTGCAATTTTACTTCATCACGAGGAGTGACTCGTGCTTTCTTTGCATTTCGCTCTTTGGTTTCGACTAATTCTCCATTTTTTAAAGTTTTATAGACATAATCAAATCCTTTTGTATGTAATTGATCCAAATAATAATCATCTTCATAATCATAGAAAGAAATAGCAGTTCCTGTTGCCACAAAACGAGCGGTTCTTCCAATTCGATGGATATAAAATTCAATATCATTAGGAAGTTCATAATTAATGACATGACTGACTCCAGGAATATCAATTCCCCTAGAAGCAATATCACTAGCGACAACATATTGATAATCTCCATCTTTGATTCGTTTTAATACTTGTTTTCGTTCTCTTGGTTCTAAATCTCCCGTTAATTTCCCCACTTTAAACCCATTTGCACTTAAGTATTCCCCGATTTCATCGACTTTTATCTTGGTATTGGCAAATATTAAGGCTAAATAAGGTCGAAATGTTTGTAATAGGCTAACCAATAACTCATCTTTATTCTTATTCTTGGTAGGAATAAAGACATGCTCAATCGAAGCTTTTGCTAATTTCTTACCAATTAAATCGATTTTCTCACAGCCTGACAAGTATTTATTTAAAAAGACCGTTAATTCTTGAGAAATGGTTGCTGAAAAAACAAGAATTTGAGGAGATGAAAAACGAGCAAAAACTGGATCAACTTCTGTAATTTCACTACTTTCAAACACCATATCTGCTTCATCGATCACGACCATAGATGCTGTATGAATTTTTAATATGTTGGTGGTAATTGCTAAATCCTTGATTTTACCAATGGTTCCGATCGCAATTTGGGGTTGACTTTTTTCCAAGCGATTGATTTCTTGATCCCGATTCGTTCCCCCAACATATAATCGTGCATCGATAGGGAAAGAAGAAAATTTGATTAATTTTTCTATTTCTTGATTGATTTGCTGTGCTAATTCACGGGTAGGAACGATGATTAATGCTTGGATAATGGGTTCTTTCGTAATTCGATTTAATAAGGGTAATAGATAAGCATGGGTTTTTCCTGTTCCTGTTTGACTCGTTACGATAAAATTATTTTTACTTTCAATTTTTGTAATCACGACATCCTGTACTTCTGTAGGATAGGTAAAAGAAATGGATTCTAGTCCACGAACCAAAAAATCCTGGAAGTGATAGGCTTTAAAATCTTTATTTGGTTTCTGATTCATGAACAACCTCTCCTTTCGAGATAGGGTAATTGGCTTTCATTAGTTTTACTTTGATTAAATCATTGGGTTTCGCCGTTAAACAAGGAAATTCCACTTCTAAATAATTACTAGAATGACCATAGGCAATTCCATTTTCATTCTTTTCAACAATTACTTCCAAAATTTCACCCAAAAATTGTTGGCGATATTCGAGAGCCTTTTTTTGATTTAAGGCTAATAAATCATTCACTCTTTGTTTTTTGGTTGCTGCATCAATAGGATGATCTAGCGTATAGGCTAACGTATTGGGACGAGGAGAAAAAGGAAATACATGCATTTCCCCAAAACTTATCTGTTCAATCAACGCTTTCGCATTTTGAAAATCTTCCTCAGTTTCCCCATGAAAGCCTGCTAAACAATCCGTTGTAATGTTAATTTTAGGAAAAGTTCTTCTAATTTTTTCAATTTTAGCTTGATATTCGCTGATATTATATTTTCGATTCATTCGTTTTAAAACAGGATCGGATCCCGCTTGTAGAGGGACATGAAGGTGGTTACAGATATGCTCCTTATTTTCGCTCATAGTCGAAAGTAATTCATCGCTAATCTCAGTTGCTTCAATCGATGAAATGCGAATACGGCCTAAATTTGGTACCTTTTCAACGATTTCAGCTAGCAAATTGCTTAATGAATAATGCGTAAAATCTTGACCATAAGTGCCAGTATTGATTCCTGTTAAGACGATTTCTTTCATTCCTTGGTCGGTTAATAACTCGATTTCAGAAACAACATCTTCGGGTTTTCTACTTTTAATCGTTCCTCGTGCATAGGGAATCGCACAATAACTACAAAAATTATTACATCCATCTTGGATCTTCACAAATCCTCGGATTTTATGACTAAACTTTTTGATTTTTAATTCTTCATATTCTTTGATTTCTTTGTAATTCATCACAGAGCAGCTTTGTTTTCGCTCTGTGATACATTCTTCAATCAGTTGAATTAACTGATGACGATTTGCTGTACCGATGACAATATCCACTCCAGGAATATTTTTTACTATTTCCGCGTTTAATTGAGAAAAACAACCCATTACTGCTACAATTGCTTCTGGATTTTTTTTCGTTGCTTGACGAATCATTTTTCTACTCTTGGAATCTGCTATTGCGGTAACTGTGCAAGTATTGATAATATATATGTCACTGATTTCATCAAAATCGACTAATTCATAGCCTTTTTCAAGAAATTCATTGATAATTGCTTCTGTTTCGTAAAGATTTACTTTACAACCTAAGGAACAATAACTAATTTTCATTGGTTTCTCCTTCTTCAAATTGATAACTAATCACACTCATAATATATAAAGGTGCTGTTTCGGTACGCAATATTCTTGGTCCTAAGCCAATCAATTTTGCTTTTGTATTTTGTAATGATTTAATTTCTTGGGGACTAAAGCCTCCTTCAGGACCAACAATCACGATGATGCTTTTTCCTGTAAATGTTTGGAGGATTTTCTTTAAACTATGATCTTTTGCTCGACCTGATTCTTCATAAGCAACCAAACATAACTCATAATTTTTTAATGATTCTAGTAATTTGCCAAAGGACAAAGGTTCTTCAATCGTCATGATTTTAGTGCGATGCGATTGCTCACTTGCTTCTTTGGCAATGATTTGATAACGATTTGTCTTTTTTGGATCCTGTTCTTTGATCTTAACAATCGAACGTTCCATAATAACTGGTAAATAGCAACTAGCTCCTAGTTCACTAATACGACGAATGACTTCTTCTGTCTTTTCTCGGCGAACCATTCCCTGAGCAATGGTTACTTCTAGGGGAAGTTCAACTTGATCGTTTCGTTCTTCAACAATCGTTAAGAAGACTTCGCTGTCTGAAAAAGTAACGATTTCTACTAAGTAAGATTTTTCTTTTTCAGTGCAAACAAGGACTTGATCGCTTGGCTTCATTCTCATGACATTTTTGATATGATGATAATCTTGTCCGGTAATGATCACCTGGGATCCCTTGATTGCATTCGTGTTGATAAAGTATCGTTGCATAAGTAACTCCTATTTTTAATTATTATACCACACTTTTTGTTCTTTTCATAATAAAAAGAGCAACATTAATTGCTCTTGTAACATTAATTGCTCTTAAAAAATTTTTTAATCTTATCAAAAACGGATTCTGTTTTTTCGTTGGTTCGTGATAATTTATTAAATAAATCTCTTTGCTCGGAGTTCAATTTTGTTGGTGTTACCACATTCACTGCTACGTATTGGCTTCCCGTGTTGCCACTACGTTGACTTGTGATACCTTTATTGGCTAGTTTGAATTTTGTTCCCGTTTGCGTGCCAGCCGGGATTTTCATATCCACATCACCGTATAAAGTTGGTATGGTAATCATGGCTCCTAATGCTGCTTGTGAGAAAGTAATTGGCATTTCCATATAAACGTTTAAGCCATCGCGAACAAAAATCTCATGAGGTTTTACAACAATATTAATGTATAAATCACCACTAATACCACCACTAGGTCCGGCTTCCCCATATCCCGATAGTTTTAAGCCTTGACCATCTTCAATTCCTGATGGTATTTTCACTTTAATTTTTGCTAATTTCTTTACGCGTCCTTCTCCATTACAAGTCGAACATTTCTTTTTAATAATCTTACCGCGTCCACCACAATTTGGACAAACTGCTTCTGTTTGGATGCGGCCAAACAAAGTAGATTGTTCTTGAACAACACGACCTCTTCCTCGACATTTCGGACATACATCAATATCACTTTTTGATTCAGCTCCTAATCCACTACAGCTAGGGCATGTTTCATATTTGCTAATTGATATTTCCTTTTCGGTACCAAATGCAGCTTCTTCGAATGTAACCGTAACAGTGGTTCTTAAATCGTTACCGCGAGCATTGGTCCCAGTTGATGAAGAGCGACGACCACCACCAAACATGGATGATAGAATGTCTTCAAAGCCACCACCAAAGCCACCGAAATCAAAACCGCCAAATCCTTGACCCATGCTTGGGCCTTCATGACCAAATTGATTATATTGTTCTCGTTTTTGCTGATCGCTTAATACTTCGTATGCTTCTTGAATTTCTTTAAATTTCTCTTCTGCGTTAGGCTCAGTGCTAACATCAGGATGATACTTTTTTGCTAAGCTACGATACGCTTTTTTAATCTCATCATCCGTTGCAGTTTTAGAAACTCCTAGCACATCATAATAATCTCTTTTGGCCATAGATTACCCTCTCTTGTTTTAGTTGCTTGAATCTTCGTACTCAGCATCAACAGCATCATCGCCGCTATTTGAGTTTCCATTTGTTGATGAATTCTTAGCTCCGCTTTCTTTTTGTGCTTTTTGATAAGCGCGCATAGCGACATTTTGACTAATCTTCAACAATTCTTCTTTCTTTTTCTTAATATCTTCTAAATCTTTGCCCTTTAGAGCTTCTTCTAAATCTTTTGATTTTGTTTCGATATCTTCTTTTTCTTGAGCTGTTACATCTTCACCTAGATCTTTGATTGATTTCTTAGCGGCAAAAATGATTTGTTCACATTCGTTCTTTAAATCAGCTTCTTCTTTACGTAATTTATCGCTTTCTGCGTTTTCTTC
>CAYPLR010000012.1:17295-19827 GCA_964411675.1 uncultured Bacteroidales bacterium | reverse complement strand
CGTTCTTTAAATCAGCTTCTTCTTTACGTAATTTATCGCTTTCTGCGTTTTCTTCCGCTTCACGAACCATCTTCTTGATTTCAGCTTCACTTAGTCCTGAACCATTTTGGATGGTTACTGATTGACTCTTACCAGTCCCTAAATCTTTAGCACTTACATTAACAATACCATTGGCATCGATATCAAAAGATACTTCAATTTGAGGAACGCCACGTGGAGCTAGAGGAATATCTCCTAATTGGAAACGACCTAATGTTTTATTATCAGCAGCCATTGGACGTTCCCCTTGTAACACGTGAATATCTACAGCTGGTTGATTATCGGCAGCAGTAGAGAATACTTGTGATTTAGAAGTAGGAATGGTAGTATTACGTTCAATTAATTTTGTAAATACACCACCTAATGTTTCAATACCTAATGATAATGGTGTAACATCAAGTAATAATACGTCTTTTACATCTCCTGATAAAACACCACCTTGAATAGCAGCACCCATCGCTACTACTTCATCAGGATTAACTCCTTTATTAGGTTCCTTACCTAATTCGCGTTTTACAATGTCTTGAACCGCTGGAATTCTTGTTGAACCACCAACCAATAATACTTGGTCGATGTCTTTCGGTGTCATTTTTGCATCTTTTAATGCTTGACGAACTGGACCTACTGTCTTTTCAACTAGGAATGCGGTTAATTCATCAAATTTAGCACGAGTTAAGTTCATATTTAAATGAACTGGACCATGATCACTCATCGAAATGAATGGTAAACTAATTTCTGATTTTACCGTTCCACTTAATTCTTTCTTTGCTTTTTCAGCGGCATCTTTTAATCGTTGTAAAGCCATTTTATCTTTACTTAAGTCAATACCTTCTTGTTTCTTAAATTCAGCAACCAAGTAATCAATAATCACTTGGTCAAAGTCATCCCCACCAAGACGGTTATTACCAGCGGTAGCGATTACTTCGAATGTACCATCGGCTAAACTTAAGATGGAAACATCAAATGTACCGCCGCCTAAGTCATATACTAAAATAGTATGTTCTTTGTCTGTCTTATCAATCCCATACGCCAAAGCCGCTGCTGTTGGTTCATTAATAATACGTTTTACATTTAAACCAGCAATTCGTCCGGCATCTTTGGTTGCTTGTCGTTGGGCATCATTGAAGTATGCAGGAACAGTAATAACAGCATCTGTTACTTTTTCACCTAAATAACTCTCTGCTGTTGCTTTTAAGTTTTGTAAAACCATCGCAGAAATTTCTTGTGGTGTATATTTTTTATTGTTTATCTCTATTTTTTCAGTAGATCCCATTTTTCTTTTAATCGAAGAAACGGTATTTGGATTCGTAATGGCTTGTCGTTTTGCTATTGCCCCTACTAAAATTTCCCCATCTTTAAACGCTACTACGGAAGGAGTAGTACGATCCCCATCGGCATTGGTAATAACAGTAGCCGTTTGACCTTCCATAACTGCTACACATGAATTTGTTGTACCTAAATCGATACCTATAATTTTTGACATATTTTATTCCTCCTGTTTATTTTCATTTATTTTTTGTTCTGGCTTCTTGTTTACTTTTACTAAAGAAGCTCTTAAAATTCGATCTTTAAATAAATATCCTTTTTGTAACTCTTGTACTACTATATTTTCGGCCTTTGTTTCATCCCAGTCTATCTCTACTGCATGATGATAACGAGGATCAAATGGTTCACCCAAGGCTTTGATAGGTTTTACCCCTTCTTCTTCCAAAATCTGTTTTAAATTATTGTTGACCATGATGAATCCAGCTAAGAATCCTTTTAGCTTTTCATCATCGGTTTGCATGTTCACAGCTTGGTCGAAGATATCCAAAGCACTCACCATTTTTTCCATGACCCGTTGACTGCCATATTTTCGTTCACGAATTCTTTCTTCATCGATTCGACGTTTAAAATTCTCTGCATCCGCTAATACTCGTAAGTATTGGTCTTTTAATTTCTTGTTTTCAGCAAGTATTTCTTCATTGTTAGGGAGATTCGTTTCCTCCGCTTCAACAATCGGTGTTTCTGTTTCTGAAGACTTTTCTTCTGTTTTTTCTACTTTTTCTTCTTCTCGATATCTATTGTTCATAACCACTCTAATCCCATACTACAGGTAACCCTGTAGTTTGTGATCTTTCCTTTCCTCTTTTGCTCATTTTAAATAATCTTTTTAATGTTTTTTGCGATGTATTCCAGTAATGGAATAATTTTTTGATATTCCATTCTAGTTGGTCCAAAGATTGCAATAGCACCATACTCGCCTTCGGTAATTTCATAGGGAACCGTGATAACGGTACAGTCTTGCATGGCTTTGATTTGATTTTCACTACCGATTCGAACTGTGATTCCTACATCACTGGTTCGTATTTCTCTAAATATTTCTTTTTGTTCAATCGCGGTTAAGAGTTCTTTCACTTTAGAAATATTTTGGAATTCTGGTTGACTGAGTATTTTATTTTGACCCGCTAAAAAATACTTATCTTTTGCCATCTCTGTAAATGTTCTAACAAA
>CAYPLR010000012.1:10345-17195 GCA_964411675.1 uncultured Bacteroidales bacterium | reverse complement strand
GAAACAAACTGTAGTTTCTTAATACGGGCATTATAACTCGCTGATCCCATGACAATCGAAGCATAATTGGTTAATTCGGTTACTAAAGACATACTTTCCTTGATTGCTTGTTCTCGACTTATTAAATCGCGTTCCAAGATTTCATCAATCATCGGGAAAGCTACCTCTTTTACTTCCTGTTCGGTAAGAATCTCCTTGACATATAATCGATAGCCTTCTTCGGAAGGAACACGGCCACTAGAAGAATGTGTTTTTATAATCAATCCCAATTCTTCTAATAAAGCCATATCATTACGAATTGTCGCTGGTGAAACATTTAATTTCAATTCGGGTCGCAAGGTAAGAATCTTAGAACCGACAGGTTCAGCGGTTTTCACATATTCTTCAACAATTGCTTTTAACACCATTTTTTGTCGTTTTGATATCATTTTCGCCCCTCCATTAGCACTTATCTTCTACATTTGCTAATATTATACAACATTGTTTTAGCACTGTCAAGTGTTTAGTGCTAATTTCTTTAAATAAATAAAAAAACCTCTCAAAGCATTGAGAGGCTTCCTTTTATTTCTTTCCTTGTAAAGATTGATCAATGGCATAAGCTGCTTTTTTACCAGCTCCCATCGCTAGAATAACGGTAGCAGCACCGGTCACTACATCTCCACCTCCATAGATTCCTTCACAAGTTGTTTGATTGTTTTCATCAACTACTAGACAGTCGTATTTATCGTACGATACGAGGGTTGTTGAAGTTCTCAGTAACGGATTTGGATAATTTCCGATCGCCATAATCACAGTGTCTACCTCAATCGCAAAGTTAGAGTCTTCCTTCGCAATTGGACGTCTTCTTCCACTAGCATCCGCTTCACCAAGAATCATTTCTTGGCATAGAATTTGTTTTACTCTACCATCATCACTTGCTGTGATAGCAATCGGATTGGTTAGGTTTTTAAAGATGATTCCTTCTTCTTGGGCGTGATGGACTTCTTCTAATCGCGCTGGCATTTCTTCAAAACCACGGCGGTAAATGATAAAAACATTGGCTCCTAGCCGCTTCGCACATCGTGCTGCGTCCATTGCCACATTTCCTCCACCGACAACTGCAACATTTTTCATCTTCTTTAATGGAGTATCATATTCTTTTTGATAGGCTTTCATTAAATTAATTCTCGTTAGAAACTCATTAGCACTTAAAACACCATTGTAGTTTTCTCCAGGAATATTCATGAATTTGGGTAGTCCTGCTCCTGTACCAATAAAGATGGCATCAAATTCTTGTTTCAATTCTTCTAGTAATAGTGTTTTACCAATGACGACATTATTCTCAAATACAACACCCATTTGCTTTAAGTTATCAATTTCAGCTCTTACGATTCGCTTGGGTAGTCGAAATTCAGGAATTCCATAGACTAAAACACCACCATTTTCATGCATGGCTTCGTAAACAGTCACTTGATAGCCTTTTTCAATGAGAACACCCGCACAAGCTAAGCCTGCTGGTCCTGAACCGATGATAGCAACTTTATATTGATTCTTCGATATTTGTGCTTTAGGATTTCCTTGAACGTGGTCTGCTACATAACGCTCTAAACGACCAATGGCAACCGCTTCTCCTTTAATCGCTCTCACACAAGTGGACTCACATTGTGATTCTTGGGGACAAACTCTTCCGCAAACTCCTGGTAATAAATTGGCTTCACTGATCACCTGATAAGCACCTTGGACATCTTTTTCCTTGATTTTGGTAATAAATCGAGGGATGTCAATCGCTACTGGACAAGATTTCACACAAGGTTTTGTCTTACAATTTAGGCAACGATTGGATTCAAGAATAGCTTCTTCCTCATTGTATCCTAAAGCAACCTCTTCAAAGGTCGTTAATCGTTTTTCTATTTCTAATAATCGCATTTCATTCTTACTATTCATGAGTGACCCCTTTAAATAAATTACAAGTTTGTTCGCGCAATGTACTTTCTTCTTCCACATACATTTTATTACGAACGATTGCTTCATCAAAATCGATTTCATGAGCATCGAAATCTGGGCCATCTACACAAGCAAATTTTGTCTTTCCACTGACACTGACCCGACAACATCCGCACATTCCTGTGCCATCAATCATAATGGGATTCATACTAACGACTGTTTTGATATTATATTTTTTAGTTAATAAGGCAACAAATTTCATCATAATTAAAGGTCCAATGGCAATCACTTCATCAAATTGGTGACCTTTATTGATTAATTCCTCTAATTTATGAGTAACCAATCCTTTTTCACCAGCACTTCCATCATCCGTCATGATATGTAAATTGGCACTATAACGCTTAAATTCTTCTTCTAGGATAATTAAATCTTTATTACGAAATCCTACAATTGTCTCTACCGCCACACCCTTATCAAACAATCCTCGAGCGACTGGTAAAGCAATTGCACAACCAACTCCCCCTCCAATGACACAAACCTTCTTAAGATTTTCAAGATTGCTCGGTTTTCCTAGAGGACCGACAACATCACGAATGTCATCCCCAACTGATAATTGGGCAAGTTTCATGGTTGCTCTTCCAATCAACTGGAAGATAATGGTAATCCATCCTTCCTCTCTAGAGTAATCCGCGATGGTTAAGGGGATCCGTTCGGCCTCTTCCGTGGCGTGAACGATGACAAATTGCCCCGGCAAGCAAATCTTTGCGATTTTACTAGCCGCAATTTTAAATAATTTTACATCTTTATGTAATATTTTTTCTTCGATAATTTTAAACATCTTGTTCTCCTTTGATATAAGGGTTTGTATTTCTTTCAAAATCGAGGGTTGTTGCTTCCCCGTGCCCCGGGTAAACGATATAATCCCCTTCTAAACTCGTTAATTTCATTAATGATTCTCGTAGGTTCTTCGAATTACCAGTAGGTAAATCTGTACGCCCCACATCATTTTTAAATAGCGTATCTCCGGTAAAGATTACATCTTTGATCATCATACACTGGGAACAATTACTATGACCACTGGTGTGAATGATTTTACATTCCATATTAGCTAGGATATATTGATCCTGATCTTGAGTCAAATGAAGATTTTCCTTGGGAACCGTAATCGCTACCTTATGATTACAAAAGCAAGATAAATTTTTTAAGGGACTGGCCAATTTATGACTCGCAGTTGGATGGATATAAATAGGTACTTCTTCATCAAGATAACTATCTAGCGCGATAATGTGGTCAAAATGAGCATGAGTGATAAAGATTGCCACAATTCGTATTCCATTTTCTAGTTTTAATTTTTGTTTCGATACCGTGGGATCAACAATAATGGCTTTGTTATCATTGATTATGACATAGCAATTCCCATCATATTGTTCCTCAATAAACGTTTTTATTTTCATCATTATTTACTTGCAGCGTGCATTGCCCCATAAATACCAGCATCGTTTCCTAAGGTTGCTAACATAAATTTTGTGTTTCGTACCGAATAGAAACATAATTTTTTAAACTTATTCGCAACTTTTTCACACAAATACTCTCCCGCTTTACTGACACCACCACCAAGGATGATGACTTCAGGATTGACTACATCAGCAATGGTTGCACAGCCGCTGGCTAAATAATCAGTCATGCTTTCTATGACTTGAATACTGATTTCATCCCCCTCTTTTGCAAAGTCGAAAACGTCTTTGCAGGTTAAGTTGGATTTATTTAATCTGGTATCTTTCCCTTTTCGTAGTTCATATGCTGTTTTTACAACCCCAGTTGCACTAGCATATTGTTCTAAACAACCAAATAAACCACAGGTACAATGACGTGGATTGGTTTCTTTCACGCGGATATGACCGATTTCTCCCGCTGAGCCTGAAGCACCTTCTAGTAATTGATCACGAATGACAATTCCCCCTCCAACTCCAGTCCCCAAAGTGATCATGACAACGTTATGATAACCTTTTGCACTACCATAAGCAACTTCACCAAAAGTTGCGGCATTGGCATCATTGACAATTGCGACATTGGCAGCAGGATAGTGTTTTTTTACTTTTGCTGTTAAATCTATTTCTTCCCACCCAAGGTTTTGAGCTCCTAAAACAATTCCATTTGCGACAGGTCCAGGGACACCAATTCCAATTCCTTGTAACGTGTCTTGTTCGATTAATTCATCAACAACCTGAAAGATATCATGAATGATATGACTACCATAATCACTCGTATCCGTTTTAATTGATTTCTTACCAATTAACTGACCCTCACTAAATTTTCCTATTTTAATTTCTGTTCCTCCAATATCAACCCCAACAATGACCTTCATGATAACCTCCTATAGTAGTAAAATCTAGTCGTATTATAACATAATAACAAAAAATTGTTAACAAAATTAGCAAAGCAAGTTTAGATTTGTTTGGTAAGCTTTGCTATTTTTAAAAAAAACTTAGCTTTTGGCTAAGTCTATGATTCTTATTCATCAGAAACAACATGTACTTTAATTAAATTGGTTCCACCCACAATTCCCACAGCTACTCCAGCAGAAATAACAACAACATCGCCATTGGCAACATAATTCATTGCTTTTGCGGCTTTAATTGCTTCTTTAAACATTTCATCTGTGGTATTCATCGTCGGTACTTCGATGGGGTAAACTCCCCAATTGAGTGCTAACTGATGATACGTTTTATGAGAATGAGTAGGAGCAATAATCGGTTCTTTAGGACGAAACTTCGACATATTTCGTGCTGTTTTTCCACTCTTTGTTACTGCAATAATCGCTTTTGCTCTAACATCACGAGCGGTGGTGCAGGTTGCATCACTAATGGCATTGGTTACATCACCCAAACGAGTGTCATAAGATATTTCTTTATATCGTGATAAAGAAAAACTATCTTTTTCTGCTTGAATGGCGATTTTACTCATGGCTTCTACTGCTTGAATTGGATAAGCTCCATTCGCAGTTTCCCCACTTAACATGACGGCTGAAGTTCCATCGAATACCGCATTTGCAACATCAGAAATTTCTGCTCTAGTTGGATAAGCATTGGTTATCATGGATTCTAGCATTTGAGTCGCTGTAATAACCACTTTACCCGATTGATAGCAACGAGTAATGAAGTGTTTTTGAATCCCTGGAAGTTTTTCATAATCGACTTCTACTCCCATATCCCCTCGAGCAACCATGATTCCATCCGAATTGAGTAATATTTCCTCAAAATTATTAATTCCTTCTTGATTTTCAATTTTAGAGATAATACGAATCCATTCTCCTCCATTTTCATCAAGAAATTTTCGAATACTTTGTACATCTTCTTTATTTCTAACAAAAGAAGCGGCAATATAATCAACATCTTCTTTAATTCCAAATAGGAGATCTTGTTTATCTACCTCACTTAAATAAGGCATACTTAAATGAATCGAAGGAATATTAATTCCCTTGTTATTCCCAATTTTTCCTCCACGAGTGACTAAACAATGAATGTTTACCCCTTCAATTGCTTGAACGATCATTTCTACTTTACCATCATCGATTAACACTTTACAACCCGGATGAATATCGTGGATCAAATTGCGATAAGTAATAGCAACTTGAGTTTCATCTCCTAGGACATCATCAATCGTTAGGGTGAATGGTTGATTGTTTTTTAAAATAACGGTATCATTAATAAACTTCTTTACTCTAATTTCCGGACCTTTGGTATCTAATAGCAAGGCTGCTGGCATTGAAAGTTCATCCCGAACTTTACGAAATAGGTCCATTCGTTTTTTATGTTCCTCATGAGATCCATGAGAGAAATTAAAACGAGCGACATTCATTCCTCTGAGTAACATTTGTTTCATTGTTTCTTCATTATTACTCGCTGGTCCTAAAGTACAAACAATTTTTGTTTTTTTCATTTGCACCCTCCTTATTTATTTTTGTTTTGGTAGCAAATCTTCCAATTTTATTTGAGGTAAATCCTTCCATAATTTATCTAAATCATATCTTTCGCGTTCTTCTGCTGTAAAAATATTGACTAATACATCATTCAAATCGACTAACGCCCAATAACCACCCCGTACCCCTTCAACACCGCGAATGGCAAAACCAATTTCTAAACTTTTTTCTTCTAACCGATCAACAGCTGCTTGTAATTGTCTACTGGAATTGGCTGTTGCAATCACTGCATAGTCAAATAAAGGGGTAATTTGTTTGGTTTCGTAAATTTTGATGTCTTTCACGCGGGCATCATCAATCGCCATAATTACATTTTTTAATAAATTCATTCGTCCTCCTTTAGGTACTTTTTATATCCATAATAGGTAAGATAAGCATTCTTATGAATCTTATCCCCTTTCATTTGCAAATATTCGAGAATGTATTGCGCTGTTAACGCAATGGCTCTTTTTATATTGGTAGCTGCTATCTTTCTCACTTCTTCGAAGATCTCTCCAGTTCGATTGGGTTCAATAAAATCAGCAAGATAAACTATCTCTTGTAAGGGGGTCATTGCTTCGTTTCCAAAGGCATGATAATAAATTGCTTGGAGGATTTCTTCATCGGTGATGAAGAGTTCTTCTTGGACGATATAAGATCCCAATACAGCATGATAGATTTTTTCTACTTCGGAAAAGATTTCTTTATCCAAATGATAGGTTTCTACAATTTCTTGATATCGTTCCACACTTTCATACTTTGCATAGTCATGAATGAGTCCCGTTAAGTATACCTTCACTTGATCTAATTCTGGGTAATATTTTTGAGCTAGCGTTACTGCAGTTTCAGCAACCCCCAAAGAGTGGGCAAAGCGTTTCTCCGCTTTATTCGTGCTACCAGATTGAAATTTCTCATACACTTTTTCTTGATAATGGTTCATTGAATCAGAGCCTCTCTCATCGTGATTTT
>CAYPLR010000012.1:0-10245 GCA_964411675.1 uncultured Bacteroidales bacterium | reverse complement strand
ACCTTAGGTTTCACATATTTTTGCGGCAAGACTAAATTTAGCGTTGCTTTATCCAAATATTTTGTCATTTGAAAATCATGGATAATTCCTGGAGTATCGATAATGTAGGTCTTTTCGGGAAGGGCTAGTTTAATTAATCCTAGCGTCGTTCCTGGTAGATTACTCACGGTAATCGGACTAGCCTTACTCTCCACCAAATTGATGATCTGATTGATAATCGTTGATTTTCCAACATTGGTGGCGCCAAAGAAATAAACTTCTTCTTGGTCTTTTAGTTTATATATTTTGTTGAGTAATCGTAGCACATCTTGACTTGATTTCGCAGAAATCAAGGAAACATCGATGACGTGAAGTCCTTGGTCTTTCACATAACCTCGTAAATAGTTTAATATTTTATTGGGTTTTGTTGATGAAAGAAACAAATCAAATTTATTTGCTACTAACATGATTTTATTATTGGGGAATAATTCATTGATATTGGAAATCATTGTTCCCTCTAAATCAAAGGCATCTACGATATGAACTACCAAAGCTTGAGACGCTGCGATTTTCTTGGCATTCTCTAGAAATTCATTTTCACTGATTGAAATATCAGCTACTTGGTTGTAATGTTGCAAATGAAAACAACGTTCGCATAGAAAATGGTCAGGGTTTTTGATATAAACATCACTTCTAATATACCCTTTTTCATTGGGATTCGTTGTTTGGATTTTTACACCACATCCATCACATTTCGTTTTCAATAGTTTCACCTCGAAGATTAATCATTTTTAATGCCATTGTAGGATATTTTTTCAACATCTTTTTAATAATCATATTCTCTGAAATTCGATTTAACTTTGTAAACCACTTTTCATTTTTCTTTTTAATTGGTTTTACTAAAATAGCGTCTAATTGATATAAATTAGATCCAAAAATATCGGTAACAACTTGGTCGCCAATCGTGATGACTTCTGATTTTTGCTTATAAGTTGCCATTGCTAGTGCTTTCTGAAATCCCTTTTTTAGTGGTTTATACGCACTATAAACATAATCAACCTCAAATGCAGAAGCAATCTTTTCGACGCGTTCTTTATGATTATTGGAAATGAAAATGACTTGAAATCCAATTTCTTTTATATTCTCAATTAATTCCAAATGACGTTGTTCTGGAGATTCTAAATCATAAGGAATAATTGTATTGTCAATATCGATTAAAATCACTCGTTTCCCCAATTGATATAATTTTCGATAATCAATATCAAAAATAGTTCGATAACAATCATAGGGAAGGAAGGCTTTTATTTTAAAAAACACAAATATCATAGTTATCACCATTCTTATTATACTAAAAATATGTTTTTTTGTCTATTGTAAAGAAACAAGCTTTCATAAATAAAACTCAAATAAATAACTTGAAAAGTTTTCTATTTGAGTTGGTTTCTTACAATAATTCAATTTTTTGTTTGGCTAATGCTTTTAAATCTTCTTCTTTCCAAATCGATGCTTGAACTTCACCAATATGGACTTTTTCTAACATAACTAGGCAAATACGGGATTGTCCAATTCCTCCACCAATGGATAGAGGAATACTATCATTCATAATGCTACTATGGAAAGGAAGTTGTAATCGTTCCATTTTATTGTTTTTTTGTAGTTGACTCACTAAACTTTCCTTGTTGACACGAATGCCCATGGAAGATAATTCAACGGCCATTTGTAAGGGTTCATACCAAACTAGGATATCCCCGTTTAACGCCCAATCATCATAATCAGGAGCACGTAGGTCGTGAGGAGCACCATTTGATAATTTATCACCAATACCGATAAGAAAGACAGTTTGCTTTTCTTTGCAGATTGCATTTTCTCGTTCTTTCGGACTTAGCTTTGGATATCTCTGGTATAGTTCTTCGGTCGTAATAAAAGTTACTTCTTCGGTAAATCTCATTTTTAAAGCAGGAAATTCCTGATTTACAATTTCTTTGGTATTGGCTAGGGCTTTTACAATTTTCCTAACTGTATCCTTTAAATACTCTACATTACGATCTTCGGGAGAAATTACTTTTTCCCAGTCCCATTGATCGACATAAATAGAGTGAAGGTTATCCATCTCTTCATCACGTCTGATCGCATTCATATCGGTATATAGCCCTTTTTGAACTGTAAAACCATATTTCCCTAGCGCCATACGTTTCCATTTTGCTAAAGAATGAACGATTTCAGCAACTTTCTTGGTATCTTTGATTTCAAAAGAAACCGGTCTTTCAACTCCATTTAAATTATCATTCAATCCAGTATCTGGATAGACAAATAAGGGAGCGGATACTCTGGTCAAATCCAGATTCTTGGCTAATTTTCGTTCAAATGTGTCTTTAGCTAGTTTAATAGCTAATTGGGTGTCAAGTATTGATAATTTGTCAATATAGTTTTTTGTTTCAAAAATGCTCATAGTTTTTCCTTCTTTTCTTAGATTTTTGGTAAACTAGCAGCAGCAATTGATTGCCCTACCCGACGATTCTTTTCATCAGGCATGCTTATTTCAACATAATTTAATTCTGGGAACTCGCTATGTAGAACGCGTCTTGCTACTTCTAATAACGTGTTACCTCCCTTACCACTAACCACTCTTCCTAACAACAATACATGTTTTATTTGATAGAAATGGGCATAATAAGCCAGAGTGTAACCTAAATAAATTCCAATATTTTCAAAAATTTCGTTGGCTCTTGGATCGCCTTCTTCATTTAACTTTTGGACAATTTTTAATTTTTGAGCAGGTGCTAAATTTTCATCTAATTCAATTCCTGCTGGTTTTGCTAATTTGATGACGGCATCTTGGGAGAAATATTTCACACCACAGCCATAATCCAAACTCCACTCATCAACCATAGCATCTTTATGTTTATCTACAGGAACAAAGGCTAGTTCATTTAACCATCCTTTTAGTTGTCCTGTTTCATCTACATATCCAACTGCTTCACTCGTACCCATCGCAATTCCAAGTACTTGATTGTCATTTAATTCCATGGCACCTGCAAGGGCAGTGACATCCCCATCATTTGCAACAACTAAGGGTACATCACCAAACTCTTTGGCAACATCAATGTACATTGTTTTTACACGACGTTCGAAATCTTTTTTGTTTACTTTCAAGAATAAAGAAGCAACCCTAACTTGATTATCTACATAAATACCCGCTGAAGATACCCCAATGGCGTCGACTCTAGGCATATAAGAAGCTGCTTTTTTCATGGATTCTAAAATTCCTTGATAATGGTATTCAGGATCTGCTGTGGTTTTTGGGTACCATACGGTTTCTTCACTATATAGGACTTCTCCATCGACAACCGCAGAAACCTTACGATCACTTCCGCCAGCATCAAAACCAATACGGCAACCTTTTAAATCGTTATTGAAAGAAACGGACTCGTAATTTGGAGTCGGTAACTCTTCTTTCTTCACCAAAAGGATAGTCACTGGTTGTTCATAAACACCACTCATGAAATCATAATCAAACTCACGAGTTCCTCCCTTACAATACGCTTTTTGTAATTCTTCAGCAATATATTTTGATCCGGCAACATATAATTTATAACCACCAACAATCCAAAATAATGATTTTACAATTCTCTCTAGAATGGTAAAATTCTCTTCATCATGGCCTGTTCCGTCAATAAATGTTTCGATATGATAAAAATAATTATAGCCATGGCTACGCTCTAAGCAAAAAATAACTTCTTGTTTCTTTTTTGCTTTCGCAACCAATGCTTGATATTTTCTTAGCTCAAGAATCATTGGAGTAAAATTCTTGTCTAAACTAGGTATAAATTTCATTGATAGTCTCCTTATTGTTATTTACTATTTAATATCTTTTATAATGATATCAAATTCTTCGCCACTTTCATTTCTGATGGTAATGCGATCGCCTTTTCTACGATTAACAATTTCTTTTCCTAATGGTGATTCGTTGGAAATCTTACCTTCGCTTGGGTCTGCTTCTAGGCTACCTACTAAGGTATATTCCGCAACAAAACCATCGTCATATTCTACTGTAATTTTCTTTCCTAAATTACTGGTTGTTTTTTTATTAATCTCAATGACATCTGAGTTTTTAATAATATTCTCTAATTCTTTAATTCGCGCTTCAATGTTTGCTTGTTCATCACGAGCGGCATCGTATTCTGCATTCTCTGATAAATCTCCTTGAGCACGAGCTTCTTTTAACGCTTCAACAATTCGAGGACGATCCACTGTTTTCAGTTTTTCTAACTCTATTTTGCATTTTTCTAATCCTTCAATTGTCAATTGATGTTTTCCGTTCATTTTGTACCTCCGTAATGATTTTGAATATATTATATCAAATTATTGTGATACAATCAAGATTTTTCTTTTGTTGTATCCTTAAGAATTCTTTTCACTTCATCAGCAAAATATTTTTGTCTTTTCCGTGATTTTTTATTTTTATTTTATTCTACTTTTTCCACTTTGCTCATCATATCAAAGGGGCTAAGTTTAAAAGGAACTTTTATTTTGATGATTTGTAACGGATGGCGAGCTACATCCAGTGGCTCTTTATTTTCATCCATCATTTTGGATATTTGCATCTGGGTATTGGTTAACTTAGGTCCGAAAAATTCAACGATATCGCCAACACTAAAATAGTTTCGCTGTTCGATGGTTGCTATTTTACTACGTCCATCATATTTTAAAACAATACCTAAAAAATCCTTAGTTGGAATTTCACTTTGAGTATGATAAAGTTGTTCCTGGATGGTCGGTTTTCCCCCTAAGAAGCCAGTCGATGACAGTCTATTTTCTGCTTTTGCGATTTCTCGAAGATAAAAATTCCAATCCACTTTGCTCTCATCGCCTCCTGTTTTGGTATATTCATCGATCAATAACCGATAGCATCGAACAACAGTAGCAATGTAATATAGTGATTTCATCCTTCCTTCGATCTTTAGGGATTTAATTCCTAAAGAAATCAAGCGGAAAATATGTTGTAAACCGACTAAATCCTTAGAACCAATATTAAAGAAGTTTGGTTTATCATTGATGATTTCATTCTTTCTAAATAAATCATAATTCCAACGGCAAGAATGAGCACAGCCACCCCGATTCGCATCACGACTGGTTAAGTGGTTACTTAACATACATCGTCCTGAATAAGAAACACACATTCCTCCATGAATGAATACTTCTAGTTCACAAGTCGTGTTACGAACGATCTGTTTCATATCTTCTGGTAAGACTTCTCGAGCCAGTACCACTCGTGAAAATCCCATTCGCTGATATTCATTCACGGCGCTACTATTGGCACTCGAAAGTTGAGTACTGATATGTCGTTCTAGGTTTGGAGTCACTTGTTTACTGATTTCAGCTACTTGCATACTAGAAACAATGATTCCATCGACTTTAGCTTTCTCCAGTGATTGTAAATAGTGCTTTACTCCGGTAAAATCTTCCTCATGAGGAATAATATTCATGGTTACATAGACTTTTGCTCCATGGCGATGAGCGAAGCGACAGCCTTCTTGGATATCTTTTAGTTCAAAGTTACTGGCACGAGCCCGTAAACTAAATTTTTTCCCTCCAATATAGACAGCATTAGCCCCATATAAAATAGCAATTTTTAATTTTTCAAGATCTCCTGCAGGAGCTAATAATTCAACAAATGGTTTTTGTTTCATCATGCTTTTCCTCCTACTTTTTTCCTTGGAACAGGTCGATCTTTCAATAAAATCGATTTGTTTACCAAGAAACCTGAAGAAATATTGGGATTAATCGCTTTTAAAGCCTCTTTCGTAATAGCTTCTCCTTGTAATAACTGGGAGTAGCAATCTAAGGCCTTTAAAACTGCTTGTTCTTCTAAAAAGATTCCGTTAATTCGAATGTAAGTAATAGAGTTTTTTAATTCTAATAACTCTTCAAACATTGCATAAATAGTTGGCGTATAAATAAAGGTTCCGTGTTTCCCTTGATAGATTTTATAGTAGTCATCGCGTAGTTCTTCCTTCAACAATAACAATTCATTTTCTAAAGATTCTTTATTCGAACGGAACTCTTGATATAAAGTCAGTAGTTCCCGACGCGAATAAAAAATTTGATGGTAACCATAAACCTCCAAAGCAAACTGTTCTTTCTCTGCGATTGCTTTGATTTCTGGTAGACTTAATTCATTCGCTAGAAAACAAGTGATTTCTTGTTTTTGATAATAAGCAATGTCAAAACTACTAGCGATCAAGGTTTTTCCATCAAAAATCAATTTCTGTAATTGATGATGTTCTCTAAAATAGGAAACAACAGCCATATCCCCATAAATAAAAAAATCAAATAAAGGAAGTACTTGATCTAAATACTTCGTGAATTCTTCTAAATCGTGTTCTTCCATGATACGATCAATATTTAAAATGGCAATTTTTCCTTCTATTTTGATTTTAGCACTTAGACTAGTAAGGTTTGGGAAAGAAACTGTAAACCCATTGTAGCACGAATATTCTTGGGAATTGATGATAATTCCATCCGCTTGATGATAGTTTGCGAGATTTTCGCTCATTAAGTCAACGATTATTTTCATAGTTCATTTCTCCTAAGACTCACAGCCATTCCGTCCCCTAAATCAAAAAAGGAAGTATCGAAATCAGGATGATTGGCTAACCACTGATTATAAGACTCAATCTTATTCACCAAATTTCGTACATTTTTACTCACATTACCTTTTTCGTTATTCACTAACCCATGGAACAATAAATTGTCTGTGACAATTATTCCATTTTTCGCTAAGGTAGGAGCATACTTTGTAAAAAACTTTTGGTATTGTGCTTTCGCGGCATCAATAAAAATCAAATCATAGTCTTTTCTTAAATTTTTCAAATCAAACGTAAGAGCATCGGTATGAATGACGGTAATTTGACTGGTTAAGCCAGCTTCTTTGATATTTTCTAGGGCTTGTTGAACCAAAGATTCATCTCTTTCCATCGTTTCAACAGTAATCTCTTGATTCATCATCGCCATATTGATGGCACTAAAGCCAATCGCAGTCCCTATTTCTAGGATTCTTCTTACCTTCTTTGTTTTTACTAAAAATAACAAAAAGACCAATCCTTCATCATTAATGATTGGCACTTTTTGGTTCAAAGCAATTGTTCGCATTTTTGTTAGCGTATTGCTTTGAGGTAATTGATTGATTTCTTGAAAATACTTGTTCATAACTTCACCTATATGATAGGCATATTATACGCTAAAAACACTTTTTCTTCAAGAATTTTACGCCATTTTATTGATCATGTAAGTGACTGCTTCTTTATATCGACTTAATTTGCATAAAATATTTACGTATTCTTCTTGATAGATTTGGTTATAAAAATCATGAAGGTAATTATAGCTATACGGAATGACATCGTATTTTAAATACTCTAGCAAATCATAAGTTTTTGTAGCAGTAAATTTGATTTCTATAAATTTAATAAATTTATGATGGATGAGGTCATTCGTATTATAGGTTACTTGATTTCTTAATTGAAGAAATTCATTTTGATATTCATCACTATGAAGTTTATAAGCACAATAACCAATCAAAGCCAGAAATCTCGCTTGATCCGCTAAGGAATATTCCTTGATTTCTTCATAAACCGTTTTATATTCTTTGGCATCTAAAAGGATGAGATGCTTAAAATAGATAATATCAATATCACAGAGATTCGATAACGAATCATAACTAATTCGTTTTGCTGCTTTGGCACTTAATTCAGGATAATCTTTTCCCCGAAACAATTGATAAATTAATTCAATTAAAATTTGTCGTTTAGAAGGATAGCTAATGAAGTATTCTTTCTTCAACATTTCGAGAGCTCGTAACATTTGAGGATAATGATGCATTAGGTAAGCAACGAAAACGCGTTGCTCATAACTCATGGCTCTAATTTTTGGATGAGTAATCGTAATGATTTCTAAACAGCAAGTATATTTGTAAGCTTCATGGAATTGATACGTATTTAAATAATAAGAGCAAACTAAAAATAGTAAAAGAATAGCCTGTTCTTCCGTTAAAGACTTCTTGATTTCATCTAAAATGGCAATTTCTTGCTTGAATTTTTCATATTCTTTATTGACTAGAAAATAAAACGAACGGCTAATATAAACATTCGCATTGTTTATTTTCCATTTAACATTTTGATAATAATCTTTGACCTTTTCAATATCACAAAAGAAATAGGCTTCGATAATCGTATTTAGTTCTTCATTCGCTTCACTATCAACTAGACTTTCATAGTTAATATTCACTCTTTCAAATAAAGAATGAACGTAATCCTCAGCAGGTACAATATCTTGATTCTCTACCTTACACAAATAACTGACACTACAAATCCCCTTCGCCATTTCTTCTAGTGTCATATTGTGTTTGATTCGTTCCGCTTTAATGGCTTGTGAATACTGATGTCCTTTTTGAGCATAATCCCCTCTTGCAATATCATCGGCAAATTTTCTGAGTTTTGTAATCATTTTTTCCTCCCCTGGCTCTCATTTACTAGGTGGTATTTTAGCATATGAAATATTGAATAAACAATCCTTTATTTTTGAGAAAAAGGAGATATTCTAACCTCTACCCTTAGACACCTTATCTTTTTCAAAGCTTTTTTATTGATGATTATGGATGTTTGTAATTATTTTTCTTTTGAGAAAAATCAAAAATCCTCTTATTTTAGTCAAATCATTATTTCCTATCCTTACCATGAAAAATGGCACCCGAATCACTAGGGTACCTTAGTTGGTAAGTCGATATTTTTTAATTTCCTTTTTGTATTTCTTGTGTTCAGGACAAAGTAAGGAAAGGGTTTTGTAGAAGGAAGGACTGTGATTAGGGACTCTTAAGTGACTGATTTCATGAAGAATCACATAATCAATGAAATCCGTTGGTAAAGCGATTAGTTTCTCATTTAAAATAATCTCTTTTGTGCGAACCTTACAACAACCCCATCTACTTTTATATTTCTTAACTTTGATCGTTGCTTGTTGCCCATTTTCTTCACACAACTGTTTTCCTCTACTGATTAAGTAATCATGGTAGAAGGAATAAAAGCTTTTTTTAGAAGCAAAGAAGATGACATCATCCTCGATCTGTAAGTGTTTTTCTGGACTCTTCGTAGCTACCATTTGATACTCTTTCCCCAACAAATAAACCACTTTTTCATCTTGTAAATGAATTACATTTTGTTTCATTTTATTGTTTTTTAGAATCCTTTTGGTTAACCACTCTTGATGGTGATCGATAAAAGTCATAATATCTTGCTCTTTTGTACGAAGGGGACAGCTAATTGATATTCTATTTTGTTCATCTATTCGTAAATTGATATTTTTGATTCGTTTTTTGGTTATCGTAACAAAGTATTCTTCTTGATTAATCTTGATTTTTATCATAGTATTTTCCTTCATTTACTCATCATCGATTAGTTTCTTTCCTTGTCGGTGTTCTAAATAACTATAGTAGCGGCCTTTCCCAATAATGATATGGTCCACCACTTCAATATCAACCGCTTTTCCGGTTGTAACAATCTTTTTTGTCATCAAAGAGTCATTACTACTAGGAGTAGGATCTCCACTGGGATGGTTGTGTGAAACAATCACAAAACTAGCCGATAATTTTAAAGCCCATTTGAAAATATCTTTGGGATTAAAAACAGTTGTATTGACGGTACCAATAGAAATCGTTCGTTGTTCTATCACTTCACTTTTTATATTTAAATATAAACAAATCAAGTGTTCTTGAGTTAATGTGCTCATATTCGCCTGTAAATAATGATAGGCATCTTTGGGAGAGGTGATAATAACATGTTTACTTTGATTAGAATTCATCCGTTTTCCTAATTCAATAGCCGCTAGTAATAGAATTGCCTTAGCTGTTCCAATTCCCGTAATTCTTGTTAATTCTTTAATCGTTACTTCATTGAAGTTATGAATGCTTTTCAGAGTAATGAGCAAATGACTGGCAACTTCAACAACCGATACTCCTTTGGTTCCGGTTGTTAGTAAAATTGCGAGCAATTCTTGATTGGATAGTGCCTTCGCTCCATACTTCACCAACCGTTCCCGGGGACGCTCTTCCAGTGGCATTTCTTTTAACGTATATTTCATAATTCCTCTCTATCAATACATAAATATGTATAACTATCTATATATTAGTAAAGAAAATAGTTTTTTATTTTAAAAAAGACTTAATTACTTAAGTCCTTTGCGAAAGAGTTCAAATCTTTGTAAGATATCGAGTTG
>CAYPLR010000011.1:5500-42012 GCA_964411675.1 uncultured Bacteroidales bacterium | reverse complement strand
AAAGTTGAAGAAATTTTAAAATATCAAAGTGAATTTTAGTTCACTTTTTTATTATCTCTTGGGAAGCAAATAAAAATATGATATAATTAGTTTAATTAATAAGGAGCAGTTGGTGAATTTATGAATATTGAGAAAAAGCAAAAAGGTGATATATATTTTATCGCTTTGCTATTAGGAATGTTTTTATATTTGTTATTAACTTTTATTTATATATATAGCACATTAATGGCAGTATCAATTGTTGATAATAGTCCTTTGGCAAGTGTATTTGATGAAAATAATCCCCACTACGCAGAAATATTATCTATGGTACAAATGATGTTTAACTTGCCATTGATTGGATTCTTTATTTATGTTTTACGTCATGATTTTCAAGAAGACTGGAAAAAATTTAAAGTAAATTTTAAAAAAAGCCTATCTTATATTGTCATTGGTATTGTATCTTGTTATGTATTAACAGCAGTTGTTTCAACAATCTATGAATTATTAGGAATTACAGGAACATCAGATAATCAGGAAGTTATCAATGATGCTCTATTTGGAAATGGTAAGGTTCCTATGATGATTAGTGTCATTTTATTTGCACCCTTTGTTGAGGAGATTTTATTTAGAAAATTATTATTTGGAACAATAGAAGAAAAATTCAAATTAAAACCGATTGTGGCTATCATCGCTTCCACATTGGTATTTTCTCTTATTCACGTTTCTAGTGGCGATAATATTATTTATATTTTTCAATATTTGCCTTTAGCTTTTGTTATTACTTATAGCTATTATAAATCTAATCGGAACATCTTTGTACCGATTGGAATTCATTTTTTAAACAACTTAATATCAGTACTAGTTGTTTACTTTGTGATATGAACGAATACGATTTATTGATTGCAAAAGCAAGAGCATTGATTGATGAGGATAAAATAGAAGAAGCAATCATCATCTATCAAAAAGCGTTTTTTATCGATTCTACTATAGATGATTTTCTTGATTTAGGATTTCTTTATCTAGAAGTAAAGAGTTATTCATTAGCTTTTGAAGTTTTTTCATCGGCGATTAAACTAGATTCTCAAAACTCTCGTGGTTTTTATGGTTTGGGACTTTGGTATGAAGAAAACAAAAATTATCCTGTAGCAATTACAAATATCCAAACAGCATTATCGTTGGATGCTTTTAACACAGATATGATGTTTGATCTTGCACAAATATATGAACTTAATCAAGAAACTACATTAGCAGAAGATTGTTATTTGAAAATAATCGCATTGAAACCGAATCATTTTTGGGCAAATTTAAACTTGGGGTCTCTATATGAAACGCAAGACAGACTTGACGATGCTTTAACATATACTAAAAAGGCTTATTCTATTGATAAAAGCATGAAAATGGTAGCTTACAATTTAGGCGTTATTTATGCTCGATTTGAAAAATATGAAGAAGCGATTCACTTTTATAAACAAGAAATTAGTAAAGAAGATGGTTATTATAATGCTTATTATAATTTAGGAATCATCTATAAAGATATTTATCAAGATTATCAACAAGCAAAGCTATACTACTTGCAAGGTATTTCTAAGAATAAAGAAAATTATTTTTGTTGGTATAATTTGGGATGCGTATATGCATTAAACGAAAATTTTCAAGAAGCCACCAATTGTATTTATTATGCTATTCATGGCTATTCTCAATTAATCAACGACATAGAACAGGATAAAGATTTAGTTGAATACCGAAAAAGTGAAGAATATCAAAGATTGTTACAAAGGTTAAAAAAATGAGATCTACTTTATATAAAGTAGATTTTTTGTTGGGTAGTGTAAAAAAAGGCTACCTATGGTATAATAAGATAAAATGGTGAGGATTATGAAAGTAGTAAATGTTGTAGGTGCAGGACTAGCGGGTAGTGAAGCAGCATGGCAATTAGCAAGTAATGGATATCGAGTTAAACTATGGGAAATGCGCCCTCAAAAAATGACGCCTGCCCATAAAACAGCATTTTTTAGTGAACTGATTTGTAGCAATTCATTACGCGCAGCATCCATTGAAAATGCGATTGGCCTATTAAAAGAAGAAATGAGAAATTTTAATTCTTTAATTATGAAAAGTGCCGATAAAAATCGAGTAGAAGCGGGTGGAGCTTTAGCGGTTGATAGAGAAAATTTTGCTAGGGATATCACAGAAACAATTACCAATCACCCTTTGATTGAAGTCGTTCACGAGGAAATAACTGAAATTCCCGAGGGGCCAACGATTATTGCCAGTGGTCCGCTTACAAGTGATGCTTTAAGTATTGATATTAAAAATTTTTTTGGCGAAGAATATTTATATTTTTTTGATTCAGTTGCACCCATTGTAACGGAAGAATCAATCAATAAAGACGTTGCGTATTTAAAATCACGATATGATAAGGGAGAAGCATCCTACTATAATTGTCCTATGACTCAGGAACAATTTACTCTTTTCTACAAAGAAATCATAAATGCAGATAGAGTACTACCGAAAGATTTTGAATTAAAAGTTTTTGAAGGCTGCATGGCAATCGAAGATATGGCTGCAAGAGGAGAAAAGACACTATTATTTGGTCCATTAAAACCAGTGGGCTTACGTCACCCTCTCACTCTAATTGAACCTTATGCAGTTGTACAATTACGCCAAGATAATGCCGCAAAAACTTTATATAATCTGGTTGGCTTTCAAACCCATTTAAAGTGGTCAGAACAAAAGCGGATTATTCAATTGATTCCAGGGTTAGAGCATGTTGAAATTGTTCGTTATGGAGTTATGCATAAAAACACGTTTATCAATTCTCCTAAGGTTCTAAATCGTTATTACCAAACACTAGTACGAGAAGACTTGTTTTTTGCTGGTCAGATAACGGGTGTTGAGGGATATCTAGAAAGTGCGAGCAGCGGATTGGTTGCTGCTATCAATATGATGAGACTATTAGAGGGAAAACCTTTGATAGATTTTACTTCCGAGACAGCTTTAGGAGCTTTAAGTAATTATATCAGTACTACTAATCATGACTTTCAACCGATGAATGTGAATCATGGTATTTTTACTCCTTTAGAAGGTAGAATGAAAAAAATGAATCGCAAAATGGCCTATGCAGAACGTAGTTTAGAAATGATCTCTAAATTAAAAGGAGAATTTTATGGAAGAACTTGATGCCATCTACATGTTTAAGGAGTATATCGAACAAGAAAGAAACTATTCAGAGTATACAGTTTTAAATTACATCAATGATATTAATGAATTTAGAAAATTTCTTAAAGAAAACGACTTTTCTGACTTGTTTTCTTTAAAACAAAATTATCCTCGATTTTATAAATCATCCTTGGTAAAGAAAGAATATAGTCCAAAAACAATCGCCCGAAAATTGTCAAGTCTACGTAGTTTTTATAAATTTCTATTAGCTGAAAAAATAGTAGAAGCTAATTATTTCGCAGAGCTGTCATCACCTAAACTAAATCGTAGTCTTCCAAAGCAAATTTATCCAAAGGAAATCGATGCTATGTTTGCTTGTATAGATAAGGAAAGCCTAATTGGTAAACGGGATACTGCCTTGCTAGAACTTTTATATGGTACAGGAATCCGGGTAAGTGAATTGTGTTCCATAAAGGTTGCTGATATTGATTTTTTCAATGAATCGATTACCATCATGGGAAAAGGTTCTAAAGAAAGATATCTTCCACTCCATCCTGGAATTATTTCTTCGATAAAAACATATTTAGAATTTGCAAGATGGGAATTAATGGCACGCCAAAAAGGTAAAATTAGCGACAAGTTATTTTTGAATTTTCGAGGAAGCGAGTTAACGATACGAGGAGTAAGAGTTATTTTAAATGCCTTAGCAGAGAAGGCTTCAACAGGGTTGAAGGTCTCACCGCATATGTTTCGTCACTCTTTTGCTACACATCTCCTTGATAATGGAGCGGATTTACGAAGTGTTCAAGAATTACTAGGACATGTAAATTTATCAACAACCCAAATCTATACTCATGTATCACTAGAAAAAATAAAAGAAGAATATATAAAGCACCATCCAAAAGCAAAAATAGATAAAGAAAAGAGTGAGGATCAATAATATGCGTGGTTTTGAAGTAGTAACAGCCAAAGAATATTTAAAAAAGAGAACAATCCAAGAATATCAAGAAATTAAATTACCTACAAGATCAACAATCAATGCTGCTGGCTATGATTTTTATCTGCCCTATGAATTAACACTACTTCCTCATGAATCAACGATTATTCATACAGGAATCAAAGCATATATGCCTAGAAATGAATTTTTAATGATTGTTATTCGTAGTAGTTTAGGATTTAAAAAAGGATTAAGACTGAAAAATCAAGTAGGAATTATCGATAGTGATTATTATAATAACATGGATAATGAAGGACATATTCTAATCGCTATTGAAAATACAAGTAACCAAGAAGTTTATCTATTGAAAGGAGATAGAGTTGCCCAAGGAATTTTCTTACAATATCAAACCATTGATCAAGAACCAGAAATAGAGAATAAAAGAGAGGGTGGTATTGGTAGTACCAATAGAAAAAACAAATAGTTCTTTGAAATGTTTGTTGTTTATGTTACAATATACAAGCGATTGAAGGAATTCGGTGTAGAAATGAAACTAAAAGGAATTATAAAAAAATATTATAGAAACATGATTGTCCTTGTTGTAGGCGTTATTTTCATGGCCTTGGGAGGAGCAATGCTTGTTACCGCAAAGTATGGTAGTGATGCATTAATGGTTTTTAATCAAGGTTTAGCCACCTTTTTCAAGATAAAAGTGGGTACATCCATTATGATTACTAATCTATTCGCTTTAATCGTTATTTTCTTTGTTAAGCGAAAGTCGATTGGAATTGGGACATTTGCTATTGCATTCTTATTAGGACCTTTGGTTGATGTGATTCTTCAGATGAGTATCCTACCAATTCCAAATTCTTTTTGGGCAAGTGCATTGGTATTATCATTGGCTTTTTTATCGGGTACTTTTGGAATATCTTTATACATGTATGCTAATGTAGGCCTTTCTCCTTTTGAAGGAATTTTGATTGCAATTAAGGAAAAAACAAACTGGCGATTTGCTTATATTAAGATTATTAATGATGCAATCTTCTTTATCATCGGTTGGCTATTAGGTGGAGTTTTCGGAATAGCTTCCGTAATTACTGTTTTAATTTATGGCCCATTAATCGATTTCTTCACAACGCTATTTACAAAAATGAACCTTTTAAAATCAGAAAAGCCAAAAGATAAATTTCAAGTAGAAGCGGAAAAAAATGTTTGATAAATAATAAAAGAGTAATCCTCAAAAAAATGGATTGCCAGAGAAAAAAATGTTTGCAAATAATAAATGTTTGTGTTATAATATGGAAGGCAATAAAAAAATACACACACTATTGGAGAAAGTCGTCAAGTGCATTCTATGAATGGAGCGGTTTTCGGAGAGAATAGTGGAGGCCAAACAAAATAAAAATAGGAGAATGAAAAAAATGTCAGTTATTACAAAAAATCAGTTGCTAGAAGCAGGCGTTCATTTCGGTCATAATACTCGCCGTTGGAACCCTAAAATGAAAGAGTATATCTTTGGTGAACGTAATGGTATCTATATCATCGATCTAGATAAAACTGCAGCGTTAGTTGAAGAAGCTTACAAACAATTATTTACGATTGTTCAAAACAATGGAACAGTTTTATTTGTTGGTACAAGAAAACAAACACAAGATGTGATTAAAGAAGAAGCTACCAGATGCGGTCAATACTATGTTGATCAACGTTGGTTAGGTGGTACATTAACAAATTATAAAACTATCCGTAAGAGTGTTGCTCGTCTTTTTGAAATTGAAAAAATGGAAGAAGATGGAGTTTTCGAAGTTTTACCTAAAAAAGAAGTTATCTTAATTAATAAAGAAAAAGATAGATTATTGAAATATTTTAGTGGTATTAGAAATATGAAAGGTCTTCCTGCGGCTATGTTTGTTGTTGATCCAAAGACCGAACACAATGCAGTTGCAGAAGCACGTAAGTTGGGAATCCCTGTATTTTCATTAGTAGATACAAATTGTGATCCAGACGAAGTAGATATCGTAATACCAGCTAATGATGATGCAATTCGTTCAGTTAAATTAATCGTTGGAACTATGGCAAATGCTGTTGTTGAAGCACAAGGCGGAACTCCAATCGTAATTGAATTTACAGATGAACCAGCACCAGAAGAACGTCCTAGACGTCCATTCCACGATAAAGATGGCCGTGGAAACCAAAGAGGAGGATATCGTGACAATCGCGATAACCGTGAAGGAAGAGACAATCGTGAAGGAAGAGACAACCGTGAAGGTCGTCCACAATATACTCCACGCCCTCATACTCCAAGACCAGAATCTGCTCCAAGACCAGAATCTGCTCCAAGACCAGAAGCTGCTCCAAGTGTAGTTGTAGAAGGTAGCGAAGCTCAAACTGCTGAAAAGCTAAAAAGAGTAAGAAAAGCAACTCCAGAAGTTGCAAAAGTAGAGAAAACTGAAACAGTTGTTGAAGCCACTAAAAAGGTAGAAACTGCTGAATAAGGAGGACAAAAATGATTAGTGCTGCATTGGTTAAAGAACTGCGTGAAATTACTGGCGCAGGAATGATGGATTGTAAAAAAGCATTAGTTGAAACTAATGGAAATATGGAAGAAGCTGTTACTTGGTTAAGAGAAAAAGGAATCATGAAGGCAGCTAAGAAAGAAAGTCGTATTGCAGCAGAAGGTGTTTGTGCTTATGCAATTGCTGGTAATAAAGCTGTTGTATATGAAGTAAATGCTGAAACAGATTTCGTTGCTAAAAATCAAAAATTCTTAGATTTTGTTAGTGAAATCGGCAATGCTATTTTAAACAGCAATGCAAAAAATGATGAAGAAGCTTTAGAAGCCAAAACTGCTGAAGGAACAGTAAAAGATTTAGTTATCTCCGCTACAGCAATCATTGGTGAAAAAATAAGCTTGAGAAGAGTGAATGTATTTACAAAAACTGATAGTCAAGTTTTTGGAGCATATTCACATATGGGTGGTAGAATTGTAGTTCTTAGTGTTTTGGATGGCAATAATGCTGAAGTTGCAAAAGATGTTTGTATGCATGTAGCTGCTATGTCACCAAAATATTTAGATCGAAGCAAAGTTGATGCAGATTTCCTTGCTAGCGAGACAGAAATCTTAAGACAAGAGACGTTGAATGAAGGTAAACCGGAAAATATCGTTGATAAAATCGTTGTAGGTAAAGTACAAAAGATGTTAAAGGCCATTTGCTTAGTTGATCAAATGTTCGTTAAAAATCAAGATATCACAGTTGGACAATATGTAAAGGATAATAAATCTAATATTGTTACTTATATACGCCTTGAAGTTGGGGAAGGAATCGAAAAGAAGAAAGACGATTTTGTTGCTGAAGTAATGGCAGCAGTTAACAACTAAAATCCTGAAGGCGCGTATATTTAACGTGCCTTTTTTTGAAAGGTGAAGGAAAATGCAGAAAAAAAGAGTTGTTTTAAAGATTAGTGGCGAAGCTTTAGGAAATGGGGATGCCCAAGGAATTAATCATATCAAAGTAAAGGAAATTGCTAAAGAGATTAAAGATTTGTATAATTTAGGGAATACAGAATTATCAGTAGTCGTTGGTGCTGGTAATATTTGGCGTGGCCGTGATGCCATTGATTGTGGTATTGAACGCTCTAGCGCTGATTATATGGGAATGCTGGCAACTATTTTAAATGCTCTTGCTTTACAAAGTGCACTAGAAACACTAGGATGTGACACTAGAGTTATGACTTCATTATCCATTCCTTCAGTAGCAGAACCATACATTCGTAGAAAAGCCTTATCACACCTAGAAAAGGATAGAATCGTTATCTTTGGTGGAGGGAACGGAATACCTTTTTTCACAACCGATACGACTGCTGCACTAAGAGCAGCTGAATTAGGAGCAAAATTGATTTTAATGGCAAAAAATGGAGTCGATGGAGTTTATGATAAAAATCCTCGCATGAATGGTGATGCAAAAAAATTTACAAAACTAAGTCATGGTGAAGTTTTAAAAAATCATTTAGAAGTTATGGATTTAACAGCCGCAACATTATGTGCGGAAAACAACATTGATATTTATGTTTTCGATATGAATAAAAAGGGAAATATTGCGAAAGCAGCGAGTGATTTCTCTTTTGGAACTTTAATAAGTAACAATAATAAATAGAAAAGGAGAAAAATATGCCAGAAAAAGTTATTAAAATGGGTGAAGAAAAGATGGTTAAAACCATCGAAGCGCTGAAAAAAGAACTTGCTTTAGTTAGAACTGGGCGAGCAAATCCAAGTGTATTAAATAATGTCTCTGTAGTTTACTATGGTACTTTAACACCACTAAGTCAAATATCATCAATTAGTGTTCCCGAAGCACAACAAATTGTCATCAAACCTTACGATAAAGGATCATTAAAAGATATTGAAAAGGCAATTCAATTAGCAGATTTAAATTTGGTTCCACAAAATGATGGTGTTGTGATTCGAATTAATTTTCCAGTGTTAACAGAACAACGAAGAAAAGACTTAGCCAAGGAAGTAAAAGTATTTGCAGAAAATGCAAAAGTAGCTATTCGTAATATTCGCCGCGAAGTAAACGATCAATTAAAGAAAATGGAAAAAGATAAGGCAATTTCTGAAGATGATTTAAAATATTTTAATGAACAATCACAAAAATCTACTGATAAATTTATTGAAAATGTAGATGTAGTAGCAAAAGACAAAGAAAAACAAATCATGGAGATTTAATCAAATAGGTTTTAAAGAGTAAAAAATATATTACAAGGAGGAAGTTATGGAACTAAAAGGTTCAAAAACAGAAAAGAATTTATTAGAAGCATTTGCTGGGGAATCGATGGCTAGAAACAAGTACACGTTTTATTCATCAAAAGCAAAGAAAGAGGGATTTATTCAAATCAGTGAATTATTCCAAACAACAGCAGCTAATGAAAAAGAACATGCAGAAATTTGGTACAAATTATTACATGATGGCATTGGAACAACTGCTGAAAATTTGCTTGATGCTGCCAAGGGTGAAAACTATGAATGGACAGAAATGTACAAAAAGTTTGCTGAAGTAGCAGAAGAAGAAGGATTTACAAAAATTGCTTTTTTATTTAGAGAAGTTGCTAAGATTGAGAAAGAACATGAAGAAAGATATCTTGCTTTATTAAATAATGTTGAAAAAGAAAGAGTATTTGCTCGTGATGATGAACAAGTATGGCAATGCTCAAATTGTGGTCATTTACATTATGGTAAAAAAGCTCCTAAGCTTTGCCCAGTGTGTGATCACCCACAAGCGTACTTCCAATTGTTAGCTAAGAATTACTAATTGTAATTTTTATTGGAAATAGATAAATTATCTATTTCCTTTTTTTATTTGTAAAAAGAGTAGATAAATGATATAATTACTAATATAATGAGGTGATTTAGTGTATCCACATGAATTGTTTTGGGGAATTAGTTTATATGGGGTATTCATTACCACAGGAATTATTCTTTGTATTATTACATTACGAGTGTATGGTAAAAAAATAGGAATTGACCCTAAATTTTTAGATTTTATTGAATTGAATGGTTATATTGCTATTGCTATTGGATTTACTGCGTCAGCGGTATGGCAAGGATTCTATGATTACCTATCAAATCCAGACTTAGGATTTAAACTAACAAGTGGAACTACATTTCTTGGAGGTTTAATGGGAGGAACAATATCATTTTTAGTTGGTTATTGGTTTTTCGGAAGAAAGAAATATGACTCAAAATTAATAGATGTTCTATCACTTATTCCTTGTTGCATCTTGATTGCTCATAGTTTCGGAAGAATTGGATGTTTTTCTGTAGGATGTTGCTATGGAAAACCAACAGATTCCTGGTTAGGTATGGTGTTTCCTGCTGGGGCGCCCTCTTACTATGCTTATGGACCTGGAGTAGCCGTCTATCCAACTCAATTGTTTGAAGCTATTTTTCTACTTTTGATGTTTATCTTAACCTCTTACTTATTATTAAAGAAAAACTTCAAATATAATATTTGCCTATATTTAATGGGATATGGAATTTTTAGATTTCTAATAGAATTCATTCGAGCAGATGATCGTGGGAAATTCATTGGTAATATTTCGCCATCTCAATTTTGGTCGATTATTATGGTAGGCCTATCGATTGTAATTTATTTCTTAATTAAGAAAAACACTAGGAAGCTTAACCAAAAAAACAATATTTAATATAATTCATTATTTGACAAATTTTTTATTTTTTGATATAATTATCGTTGACCAAAAAGAAGGACAGAGGTGATGTTTTTTGGTTCCTCTCATATGCTTGGCTGAAATGTTTAATTTTAAATTTTTCGCCGACAATTGGGCTTTGAGTTTAGCCCTATTAATTTTATTTGTTTTATTGTTAATGGCTTCAGCGTTTTTCTCAGCTACAGAAACAGCATATTCAAGTGTTAACTTGATTAGATTACGCAATTATTTGGAAGAAAAGAAAAAAGGTGCAAAAAAGGCTGTTTATATTACTGAAAAGTTTGATCTCACATTAACAACCATTTTAGTTGGAAATAACTTTGTTAATATTGCTGCAACAACGGTAGGTACATTTATTGCAACTCGAACCATTTTAAATCCAACATGGTCTAGTATCATTAGTACAATATTAATGACATTGATTATTCTTACCTTTGGAGAAGTGCTTCCTAAAGCAAATGCCAAAGAGAACGCAGAAAAGATTGCACTCCGTAACTCGGGAATCATGTTTATCTTAATAAAAATATTATGGCCAGTAACTTACTTATTTATTCGCTTACGCAAAGGTATGTTTAAGAGAAAAACAGAAAATGTAGTAGCACCAATGGTTACCGAAGATGAATTGGAATCAATTATTGATACCATGGAGACTGAAGGGGTTATCGATAAAGACAATGCGGAATTGTTGCAAAGTGCTATTGATTTAAGTGAAAAAACTGTTTATGACATTATGACACCAAGGGTAGATATGATTGCCATTGATATTAATGACTCCATCGATAAAATTCGTGATCAATTTCTGGAATATCAATTTTCAAGAATGCCAGTTTACGAAGGAGATAAAGACCATATTTTAGGCGTATTAAGAGAAAGAGATTTTTTTGCTACGCTCATATTAAATAAAGTAGTTAACATTAGAGAATTATTATCAGCACCATTATATGTTTCTAAAAGCACGAAAGTGGATGACTTATTACGAAAAATGCAAATTGAAAAAACACATTTTGCTATTGTATCTGATGAATATGGTGGTACCAGTGGAGTTGTTACCATGGAAGATGCTCTTGAGGAATTAGTCGGAGAAATCTATGATGAATATGATGATGAAGAAACAGAAAAAATCACAAAAATTGACGAAAATAAATATTTGTTATCTTCCAATATGGAAGTAGAAGAACTTTACGAAAAACTACGATTAGGAATTCCTCCTTATTCAAAATATTCAAATATTGGAGGAATGCTTTATGAAGCATCTGAAGTTACTCCATATGAAGGTATGAAACTAAAATTTGATGCTGAATATGAAGAAGAAAGCATTGAGAATCCAATTCACATATTTTATCAACTTGAGTATACGATAAGGAAAGTTGAGAACCGACGAATTCGTCTCGTTGAATTATTAATTAGAAAAGTTGACTTGGAAGATGAAGAATAAATATAAAGACTAAAATGTATGTTTTAGTCTTTTTTATGATAAAAAAACGGAAAGCGGGGGGTTTTTATGAGTACACTACATATGATGATAGGAATTCAAGGAAGTGGAAAAACAACCTATACAAAAAGATTGGAAGAAGAATTTAATGCTAAGGCAGTATCTAGTGATCTCGTAAGAACGCTTCACCCTAATTGGAAGGAAGAAGACATATTTCCTGAAGTATATCGCTTATGTGCAGAATATCTCCAAAGAGGAATCGATGTAATTGCTGATTCTACTAGTATTACTCCAAAGGTAAGAAAACGATATGTTGATTCAGTAAAGGCCTATGGCGTAGATTTTGATATGATTGCTCATTACTTTACCATTCCTTATGAGGTTTGTTACCAAAGAGTTGAGCAAAGAAATTTGAATCCCCAAGAACGCTATTTACCTTTACCTGTAATTGTATCCTACTTAAGTCGGTTGATACCTCCAAGTCTAGAAGAAGGCTTTAAAGAAATAAAAAAGATTGACCAAATTGATGACATCTTGTTGAAGGATTTAGTTGTTGATGAAAATCAAGGTTATGCTTTTTACTTTAAAATTGGAAATAGCATTATTGAACGATACAAAGGTAAAAAAATAGTAACCAAAGGCGAATATATTGATAAATATACGAATTTCCGTTTGGCTTCGGTTAGTAAACAATTTATTGCTCGGGCAATTGTTCAATTAGTTGCTGATGGATTATTACAATATGATACTTCACTACAATCCATCTACCCAGAATTACCTAAATGTTATGAAAAAATAAAGATTATTAATTTATTAAATCATACCTCAGGAATGATGGATTATGAAAATATGCCTCACACTGAAGAGCAAATTGCTGATGTAGATGTTTTGGAATACATGAAAACACAAGAATCATTCTATTTCCCAGTAGGAGAAGAGTATCGTTACAGTAATACCGCTTATGTATTACTAGGTTTGATTGTTGAAAAAATATCAAAGATAAAATTAGATCAATATATAACAGAAAAAATTTTCACTCCAGCCCATATGTTGAATTCTTTTGTGAATTATGAAGGAGTAACGGAGGTCGCTAATAGAGCATATGGTCATAAAATAATAAATAATGAATTGATAGTAAGCGACCAATATTGGTGTAGTGCAACGATTGGTGATGGAGGGCTTTATTCTTCAGTGAATGATTTGATACACTGGCTAGATTTTCTTCAAACAGACAATATCAGTAAGCAAATGTTTAACCCTAATATTCTCCCTAGTGGGAAAAATAGTGAGTATGGATTAGGAATTAGAATTGTTACTCATCAGAATAAACAAATCATCTATCATTGCGGGGAAACGATAGGAACAAACACAATCATTGGCTTTATTCCTAGTTTAAAGGCAGAATTTATTTTTCTTACAAATGTAAATGGTGTTAACTGTAGTAAGTTTCTTCCTAACTTATATCGTTACTTAAATATAAAAGCATAATAAAAAGCAGTGTATTTTATAAAACACTGCTTTTTTTATTGTTTGTAAACAACATGATCTTGATTAATTTCTTCACTATTATCAAGACTTTTATATATGGTAAATTCTGAATCCTGAAACAAAGATAAAAAATCATCTTTTGTTAATAAACTGTTAATATAGTCGTTGATTAATAAAACATGATCTTCTTTTAGAGTAAGTAATAGAGCATTCCCGTTTTGGATTGTCATGAGAATATATTGATTCATAGCTGTGAGAGCTTGTTGTGCTCCTTTAATTTTCATCATTAATCACCTTAATTATTATATCATTAAATGATAATATCGAGTATAAAATTGAATAAATTGAAATAAATTATGGTATAATATAATAAACAAGAAAGAACTATTTTAAGAGGAGAGGATAGAATGGAAGAAATGTTCAAGAAAGCGTTAGAAATACCTTCGCTTGCCAATTATAAAAATGTTTTGGTTGTGGGTCCACATCCTGATGATATTGAAATAGGGGCAGGAGGATTTATTAGTCGCCTAATTAGAAAAGGATATAAAGTTACTTATTTAATTTGTACCGATGGGGGTAGTGGAACCCTTGATAATCATGTAAAGATTATTGATCTAATTAGGATTAGGAAAGAAGAGTCGTTAGAAGCTGCTAAATTAATGGGAGTAGCAGATGTCTATTTTCTAGATTATCCAGATGGCGGAATCTATGATACAGTAAGAATGTCATCAGATATATCAAGAATCATCATTACAGTAAAACCTGATTTGGTATTATGCCCCGATCCTAACTTACCAAATGAAACACATCCTGATCATTTAAATGTGGGGGAAGCGACTAGGAGGTCATTGGTAGCAGCCATGTATCCAAATTCAGCTCGTCGCCATGGTTTAGAGATTGATGAAAATACAGTGTTACCACAGGGAATAACGATCGGATATTATTATACGGATCGACCTAATACCATTATCGATCTTACAAAGGAAGATTTTATGAAACAAGTAGCCGCTTTAAAATGCCACCAGTCCCAAATGGATTCAAGTATAGAAATGGTAATTGGTTACTTAAAGATGAGAGGACAAAAATTTGGTTTTGCAGTGAGTGCTCCTCACGGAGAAGGATATTTTGTGTTAGGTCCCATTCATCAACATTGTTTTTTAGAAAAATTATCATAAGATTAATGAAGCCTTTCGTTATAATTAATGAAAGGCGCTTTTTTCTTTCTGTTTTTAATATTTTTTGTTATACTAATAGAGTAAGTAAGGGTGATAAACATGAAGAAAATAATTGAAATTATTCCTAATTATTCTGAAGGCCGAGATAGAACAATCATGGAAGCTATTCTTTCCCCTTTTCAAAGAGAAAAAATATCTTTGTGCCTGTTAGAAATGGATAAAGATTATAATCGTAGTGTTGCAACAATTATCGGTGAAATGGATGTTGTTGTAGAGAGTATGGTAGAAAGTGCAATGATTGCAAGCAATAAAATCGACTTAAATGTCCAAAGAGGAGAACATCCACGTATGGGAGCAGTGGATGTGATTCCTATTTTACCCATTAAAAATGCTACAGAAGAAGATTGTCAAGAAGCAGTCATCAAATTAGCAAAACTCATCAGTGAAAAGGTAAAGATTCCAGTTTATTTGTATAACCAATCAGCAACAAGAGAAGAGAGAAAATTACTTCCCAATATTCGTCGAGGAGAATTTGAAGGGCTGAAACAAAAAATGAAAAACAAGGATTGGTTCCCCGATTTTGGAGATCCTGTACCCCATCCTCAAGCAGGGGTTGTAGCTATAGGACTAAGAAAGCCACTCATTGCTTATAATATTGATTTAGATACTACAGATAAGAGTATTGCGGATATAATTGCTCGAAAGATTAGATTTAGTAGTGGAGGCCTACCTTTTGTTCAAGCAAAAGCGGCGTTTTTGAAAGAAACAAATCATGTACAGGTTACCATGAATGTAACAGATTATCATGTGACATCATTACTACAGGTCTTTCTTTCTGTTTGTGAAGAAGCTAAAAAAGTAAATACAAAGGTGATATCATCTGAAATTATTGGTCTCGTTCCAAAAGAAGCATTATTATTATCCTTACCAGAACTAAAAGAAAAAGATGTGACACTAGAAGAAATAGCGCTCATGGCTAGCAAAGTATTTTTGTTACGTGATTTTACAAAAAAGAAAATTTTAGACTATTATATGGATAAACTTTTAGGAGAATGAGTATGAAAAAAATATTAATCATAGGTGGTTCCAACATTGATTATTTTGGAAAAAGTTTTGAAAAGATTCGTCCTTCTGATTCTAATATCGGAGAAATAACGGTTTCCTTTGGTGGTGTTGCTCGTAATATTTGCGAGAATCTTGCGAGATTACAGCTACCCATTACCTTTGTAACAACGGTTGGGACTGATACCCTATCACAAGCATTGGTAAATGAACTAAAAGAATTAGGGGTATCGATAATTGTTCCTGAAGAAAAAGGTTTGAGTACAGGAGGTTATCTCGCTATTCATAATCCTGAAGGAGATATGGAACTTGCTTTATGTGATCAACAAAGTATTAAAGCCATTTCAAAATCCTATCTTCAATCGATTAGTCCCATCATCAAATCTTATGATTATCTAGTGATTGATACCAATCTAGAGAGTGACACCATCGATTATTTGTTAGATTGCTATCAAGATAAAATTATCATCATGGATGCCATTTCAACAAGAAAAGCTGAAAAACTCGCTCATAAAGTTGACAAAATTGATTATTTAAAATGTAATGTTTTAGAAGCAGAAGCGATTGTTGGAAAAAAGTTATCAAAAGAAAAACTTTTGCAAGAATTTCAAAAGCAAAACGCAAAAAACATCATCATAACAGATAAAGAAAAAGAAATATGTTATTTAGAAAATGGAGTCATTGATGCTGTTTTAGTAACTAGTGTTGATAGTAAAGAAATTGTGAATGCTACCGGAGTAGGAGATGCAATGCTTTCGGGAATTATCTATGGAATCGTGAATAGTAAGCCTCTCAAGCAAGCGATAGGATATGGGAAAAAACTGGCATCGCTAACTTTAAAATGTAAAGAAGCGAACAATAAAACACTAACAAAGAAATTATTAGAAGAGTAGAAAAAAAGCCACGGAAGTGGCTCTTTTTAATTCTTTGGATAATTTGTAAGTCCTGATATAAATTCAATAATGGTTGTTAGAGCAATGGCAAAACCAATGTTCTCAACATCCGTATCGATAATTTTAATCGTATTAACACCAATAACATTGCCCTCTAAATCAAATAAAGGACCTCCACTATTTCCAGGGTTAATCGCAGCATCATGTTGAACAAATAGAGATGTTTCGCCTGCTAAATTGCGTTCAGGACAAGAAACCATACCGAAGGTAACAGAACGAAAGAAGTCATATCCTGTTGGATTACCGATTGCGATAACAAAGTCGCCAGCATTGGCTGAGTTTGTTTCTGCGAAAGTTAGAGGTGTGATTTCTTTGTTAGATAAGAAAGTAATCACTGCTAGGTCTGCTTTCGAGTTTGCTTGAACTGGATATTCAGCAAGGATTTCATCTTCGTGATCTCCAAAAAAGATTTTTAATTCAATTCTATCTTGAACAACATGATAATTGGTTAGCACATAATAACGATAACGATACGTTCCATTATTAATTTCCTCGCGATTGATGATAAATCCTGTACCGACGCTATCTAATTGAAGAATCTCATTTGCACCAGGAACACTACTATGATATTGGTAATTACTAACACCAATAATAGCAGGCATAACCATATCTACAATCGTAATTATAGTATCATTGATAGCGGTTAAATCAAGTTCACCAATGATCTCATAGGTTTTATTATCAATTTCATTATTAACAATTTCACCATCGCCTTCGATGCTGCTTACCAAGATAATCCATTGTTTTGTTAGTGTTTTTTCTTGATAAGTAGAAGCGGTAATGGTAACTAAGCCAGGAGCTACTCCATAAACAACGCCATTATTATCAACAGTTGCAATGGTATCATTACTTGTTTCCCAGTAAATAGGAGAATTAGTAGTGGTATTCGTAAGAGTCGCGATAAGGGTTGTTGATTCATCAACGAATAGGTTTTGCTTTCCTGATAATAACAAATCAACTTCTGGTTTTTCTGCTTCAACGGAAACAATCACTTTACTAACTTGACTTCCAGATTGGGCTGTGATGGTGGCAAGACCAATGTTAATACCAGTTACCGCTCCATCATCGTCAACCATAGCGATGTTTTCGTTATCTGATGACCATTCTAATTCTCCAGTCAAAGAAGTTTGTAAGCGAATGGTTTGATTGACACTGATATAAAGGTACTCTGGATTCATTGTCGTTTGACAACCTATGAATACTGTTGCACCTAACATGATAAATAGGATACTAATTACTTTTTTAATTTTAGTCATTCGTTAACTTCCTCCTAACTTACAAATGATAAGGAAACAATGCCATTATCACGATATACTTTCAATTCTTTTGTTTCTCCTGAACCAATAATAATTTTACCGATTTCTGCTCTTAATTCCGCGGAATTATAGATTTTCACTCCATTAAATTCAATTAATATATCACCAGATTTGATACCTGCGCGGTAACCAAGTCCTCCTGATGATACTTCTGCTACGTACATTCCATAAGTAACCCCAGCAGGGATTGGATATTCGCTTTGTAATTCAGCACTTGAAAGAACATCGCGAACAGCAATTACGGTAATGCCTAATTTTGGTCTTTGTGGTTGAATTCCTTGTTCTAACACCGAAGCTAATTCGATTGCTAAGTTGATGGGAATCGCAAAGCCCATGTTATCAACAGAAGCAGCTGATATCTTCGTGGTATTAATACCAATGATTTCTCCTTTTAGATTAATTAATGGACCTCCACTATTTCCTTCATTAATGGCAGCATCGTGTTGGATGTAATTTGCATCCCAATCAGAAACTCCATCTCCATCGGTATCGTCAGATACATATCGGTTTGGGTGACTGATGATACCAATAGAAGCACTTTTATAGAAGTCATAACCAAAAGGATTTCCTAAAGCAAGACAAAATTCACCTTGTTCTAAAGTATCAGAATCTCCAAAAACAGCAACTGGAAAGTATAACCTAGAAGAAAAGGTTAATACGGCTAAATCAATTTCTTTATCATATTGAATTAATTCTGCTTCGATTTCTAAATTGTTTTCTTGATAGATTTTAATGATTTCACTATTTTGAATGACATGACGATTTGTCATAACATAATATTGATAATATTGGATATCTTCGGTTGCAATGGATGGATCGTAAAGAACTTCTTCATCTGTTTTTAAAACAATATTTCTTTTATAAATGACACCACTAGCGGTTGCATTAACGACTTCCTCTTGATAACTATTTAGATTATACGTACTAACACCAATTAAAGAAGAAAGACCTTTGGTAATGATTGGTGAAAATACAGTAGATAACGATCCAACATCAATGGTTTCTGTTGATTCTTTTACTTGATTATTAATACTATCTTCAATAAATTCTTTTTGAACAATGATATTCATTTCTTGGTAAAGAGATCCATCCTTACTCGATGTGGCAATTACCCTTGTGATCCCTGCTTTTACGCCAGTAACAATCCCCTGTTCATCGATAGTAGCTATTTCAGATTCTGCGGTTGACCAAATAACACTTTGATCATAATCACTAGGAGTGATCTCTACTTCAAAAGTTACACTTTCACCGATAGTAATCGTTTGGGGACCTTTCATGATTAAACTTGGTTTACTTGGAGCAATTACAATTGCTAATTTCTTTATGATTTTATCGGTGGTCGTTTCTCGTGCAACAATATAAGCTAAGCCATCATCGATTGCTGTCAATTTTTCTTCATCAATCATGACTAAATCAGGAGTTTCCACTTCCCAGTAAATAGTTTTATTATTGATAGTTGTCATAAGAGTTACATTTTCATCAATTTCTAAATAGATAATCTCATGAGACTCATCAATGAAAGAACCAGTATTGGTTAATTGACATCCTGAGACAAACATGAGAAAAATGAATAGAAAAACAGTTGCTATTTTTTTAATAGAAATCACCTCTTTTTAAACTAGTATATATTATATCATAAAATCTTAATGTTTTCTTAAAACATTAATTTAATGACAAAAAAAAGATTGTTTGTTATAATAGTAAGGGGGTCGATTGTATGAAAATTGGATTCTATCAACTAACAGCTAACACTCACCAACAAAAAAATGTCGATGAGGTTAGTTATTCTTTCTTGAAAAAGATAGAGAAAATATCAACCATTGAATTTTGTCCGATTGAAGAAAATGAGTTTTCTTTGTATAAGCTAAACCTAATATTTGTAAGAACAGGGGGAACAGAAGCCTTATTTACCCGTATTTACCAAAAATTACAAGGACCTTTTTATTTACTAACAACAGAAGAATTTAATTCCTTAGCGGCTTCTATGGAAATTCTTGCTTTTTTAAAGCAAAAACAAGAACAAGCTGAAATCATTCATGGAAGTGAATCGTATATTGTAAAGAGACTAGAAAAGCTTTATCGAGATAGAGCAAATTATAATGAAGTAATCAAAGCCAAATTAGGAGTGATTGGGAAACCAAGCGATTGGTTAATTGCTAGTATGGTAGATTATGAAGTCATTAAAAGAAAAATGGGAATTGCTTTGATTGACATTGATCCATCAGAGTTACTAGAGATGACTAAAATAGCTGTGATACCGAATGACCCCATAATCGATCAAATATTCATGAAAAAAATGGATAAAGAAACATTAGAAAAAGCTTTAAAACTCTATCAAGGATTAAAAATGCTCATTAATAAATATGAATTGTCGGGATTGACAATTCGATGCTTTGATTTGTTGGAAACAATTCAAAACACAAGTTGTTTGGGACTAGCACTTTTAAATAGCGAAGGTTATATTGGCACTTGTGAGGGAGATATTCCAGCGATGCTTAGTATGTATATTCTTCGTGAGATTACAGGAACATCAGGCTTTCAAGCTAATCCTGTTCAAATTAATCGCGAACAAAATGAAGTTGTTTTTGCTCATTGTACATTACCATTATCGATGGTAACAGAATATAGTCTTATGCCTCATTTTGAATCAGGACTAGGAGTAGCGGTGAGGGGAATATTACCCCAAGAAACAGTGACTGTTTTTAAGATAGCCCATGATTTACAAAAATGTTTTATTTCCAGAGGAGTTATTTTAGAAAATTTAAATCGTAGCAATCTATGTCGAACACAAATTAGAATTAAAATGGATAAGGATGTTTCCTATTTCCTTACAGAACCATTAGGAAATCACCATGTTATCGTGATTGGAGATTATGTTCTTCAATTAGAAAAATATTTTATAGAATCTTAGGAGGATTTCATGCTAGAGTTACCAGAAAATTTTAAACAAATTTGTCAGGAAGCAAAATTAGTGGGTGCCAATTTTGTTATTGTTAAGGAAGATAGGGTTGTTAACCATTGTACTTATGGAATGCAATCAATAGAAAAAGAAAAAGAAACAAATGAGAAAACGATATATCGTATTGCATCTATATCAAAGACAGTAGGAGCTATTGCTTTAATGCAACTTGTTGAAGCAAAGAAGATAGATTTAGAAAGAGATATTAGTGATTATTTTGGTTTCTTAATTCGAAATCCTAAATATCCTAATGATCCCATTACCGTTAAAATGTTAACCCTTCAAACATCAAGCATTGTAGATGGTTATGATGATGAAAATCCAGCTTATGATAATATTAAAAAAGGATATAATGGGGTGAATGGGACTAGATTAGAGGTAACAGTAAAAGATTTATTAGTTGAAAATGATGGACCCTACTATACACCATTAACATTCTCAGACTATAAACCAGGAACAAGGTTCATATATTCTAATTTTGGTTGTGGTTTAATGGCTTGTTTGATTGAAATTGCTAGTGGGGAATATTATACGGATTATATGGAAAACCATATTTTTAAACCATTACAATTAGATGCTAGTTTTGTTGCTTGTCATATAGAGCATCAAGAACTGATTGCTGATTTATATTATCCACCAAAAGAAGGTGAAGAAGGCTATAAAGTAGCGATAACCGCTGAAAGATTTGTAAATGGGGGTTATCCAAAGTTTCCATTAGGAGAGAATTTCCGGGGTCCTGCTGGAGGATTATTTATCAGCATGCCTGATTTGTCGACCATCATGCGAATGTTTTTACAGGGTGGCATTGTCAATCAAGTAAGATTATTACAAAAAGAAACGGTTGATTATATGATTCAACAGCATTGGTTTGGAAAAGGCGATGGTGATGGCTACTGGGCTAAAGGAATTCAAATGAAAGTACTTCATTCATTTCCTGAAAAACCATTTAGAGGCCATACTGGTGGAGCTTATGGAGTAAGAAGCTATATGTATTTTGATGTAAAGAACCAATTAGGAGCCTGTTTTATTACCAACGGTGGATATCGTGAAAAAGAAACACATCGAGGAATCAATGATGTTTTCTATCATACATTAGAATTGTTCATCAATCATTATTGGCCAAAAGAAGAACGAAAGACAGAATTTACATTTACCATCAATGATAACACAGCACAAATTGATGAGCGAATTGTAAAACTTCCTGTTGCTCCGTTTATGAAAGAAGAGGAGATCTATCTTCCTGCAATTACACTAGCAGATGGATTAAATATTGTTGCTGACCGAAAAGAAGAGAAAGAGTTCATTAGTTTCTCAAAAAAGGGCTTTAAAATCGAGTATAATGGATTATTAGAGGAACGAGGTGTAATGATAATCCCATTGAAGAAAACACTTCAAGCGTTAAATATACAATTTGAAATAAAAGGAAAAACTGTGAAAGTTATCTCTTAGGAGGGAAAGATGGATTTATTATTTTATCGTAATAAAATTAGTAAATTTGAAAAAGAATATCAAAAACCATATTTTCAGAGACTTAAAATGCTTATCTTTATTCTTGTATTTCATCTGATACTGATAGGAATCATGATTGCTTTTATTGTTTCATTATCGTTAAGTATGATAATTCCAATTGCAGTTTTTGTACTTTATAGTGTTTTTGCTTTCTATAATTACGTAAAGATATATCGTGCTAATCTCATATGTAAAGAAGAGTTTTATCGCTTAATTGCCTCGATTGTTCGCGATTATTTAGAAATGGATTTAGAATCTTTAAAAGATTATCCCCGCTATCGTCAAGTAATCAAAGATACAAGATTGGTTAATCGGTATGATGCTGTTGGTGTGTATAAGATTTTTAGATTTACGAGGGGAGCAATTACAGGTTTAGTCATTGATGTGAATGCAACGAGAACTCAAGGGAATAATACAGTGACGATTCTTAAGGGTTTGGTATATGTTTATGATATGGAAAATAGTACCAACATGCAAATAAGAAATGATCCATATAAAGGAGCAAAATGCCTAAAAGAAAGAGACCTATCATCTAACACCTATTCTGTTTACTCATTTGATGAGCAAAAAGGATTTCATTATTCCCCAACACACTTACAAAAATTCAGCAGGATTGATTCTATTTCTCCACAAGGGAAAACAGCAATTGATTTTCAACCCAATCAAACAGCAGTCTATGTCAAGCGTAAAAACACATTAGCAATTCCTCGTGAAATGAGCGATTTCAATATTTCTGGTTGTTGTGCAGAATTAATTAGTATTGTTGATTTAGGCCGAGATATTGGTGACATATTAAATAGGTATTAATATAAAAAAAGGTCTATTTTGACCTTTTTATTTTTGTTTCCTATTATTAATTTCTATCATCATATGTTCATACATTTCTTCATCAATCTTATACTTTTTCTTTAACACAAGGAAAGCACTACACAAGAAAAGAATAGGTACGATGGTAATTCCTCCTCTAAGAATGAATTTCATAAAGGTGTTTCCCGATTGACTCTTAAAGATTTTGTTCGCTGAAGGGGTGATATCCATAGTATATAATCCAGTTTCAGGGTTTAATGTGAAAGTAGAATCTTCTAAGATATCATATAGGTTTTCAATCTCTTGATTGGCATCAAGGATTGCTTGTTGTTTTTCTAATTCACTTGCAAACTCTTTATTCTCAATTTCATCAAGTTTTTCTTGTAATTGTTGATCAAAAATAATTTCATGGTTTTCTAAGTTATCTAAATATTCTGTTTGACCAGCAACGGTTCCATGAATATATTTACTTTCAAAATCACTCTTTTGTGTTTCAAGAACACTTACGTTTTCTGTTAGGGCATAAATCCCTGAGAAAATAAGAATACCTGTAATGATTAATTGTGTTACAGCACTGGCAAATTTTGCCATGAATGGGCGAAGTGAGAAAATAACTCCTTCTCGACGTTCTCCTGTTTTATATTCATTATATTCAATGGTATTTGTTAAGTTAACAGTCAATACCATATAGAAGATAGCTTGGCCACTGAATACAAAGATAGCAAAGATACAAATAGTAACGATGTTAATAGGAATAAAAGAGAAGCCTAATAGTAATAGCATAAAATAACCAACAAGGGTTAAAATCAAACTATAAAGTAATAATTTAGGACGTTTAAATTTATTAGCTAGAGAAGCATAGAAACTTTGAAGTAGGATACTAGAAACACCCAAGCAAAGAACAAGAAGTGTTCCCTCAATTCCACCATAATTGATTTCTAAATAAATCATATTATATGCTAGGGTACTGGCTAACAAACTACTTCCAATATTATATAGGAACATAGCTAGTGTTACCCACAATAGCTGATCATTATTTTTAATGGTTAATGCCATATCTTTAAAAGAAACATTTTCTTTTTTGGCGTTGTTTTGGGCAATGACTTTCTCATCTTCTTTCACACCTAAAACAGTTAAAGCTTGGCAAGCAACCAAGGCAAAAGCAATACCAATAGAAACGCCACTATATAAACGAACCATATCGCCACTTGCAAGGGCAAGAATAGCATTGGCAGCAAAAGCACCAACTCCAGCGAATACGACTGCTAATGTGGTGATTTTATTTCTCTTCTTTGCATCAGTACTTAAAGAAGCAAGCATTGACCAATAAGAAATATCGTTCATGGTAAAAGTAATTTCCCAAACAAAGTAAGAAACAGCAAAGAAAATTACAAAATTCCAACCCGTGAATGTTCTCACATTAAATAGAATTATGATAATAATAGCAGTTAAAACAGCTCCAATGATAATCCAAGGTTTAAATTTTCCCCAACGACCTTTTGTGTTTTCAATAATTGCTCCCATGATAGGATCATTAATGGCATCCCAAATTCTTCCCACTACTAGTAATAAAGAGATTGTTGAAAACTGTGCTATGGTTAGATTCATGGTGTATTGAATATAAACCATTAAAAAAGTAGCCATCAATGTATAGGTCATATCACGACCAATACCACCTAAGCTATAGCACCATTTGTTTCGATTAAAAATTTTTTGTTCATTCACAATATTATTTTCCATAAGACCTCCAAAAGTATAATTCTAACTCTAGCATTTTACCATAATTTGGCAAAAAAAGAAAGCCTTTTCAAAAAAAATCAAAAAATGTTGCAAATCTATAGATTAAATAAAAAGATTATGTTACAATAATTTTATAATGAGGAGGGCTTAAATATGAGTAAATTTTTTATTTGTAAGCATTGCGGTAATCTTATCGGAATGATTCATGAAAGTGGTGTTCCTATTGTTTGTTGTGGGGAAGAAATGGAAGAACTTGTTGCCAATACAGTGGATGCATCGCAAGAAAAGCATGTTCCCGTTGTAGAAGTAAAGGAAAATGTTGTTGAAGTAAGAGTAGGAAGTGTTCCACATCCAATGGTTCCAGCTCATTTTATTCAATGGGTATACTTAGAAACCAAACATGGTGGACAAAGAAAAGCACTTAAACCAGGGGATGAACCCTATGTAAAATTCACATTGATCGATGATGAACCAGTAGCAGTATATGAATATTGCAATTTACATGGTTTATGGAAAACAGAAATTAAGAAATAAAAAAAGAGCACTGAGGCTAAAACTTCAGTGCTTTTTGTTTGATTAAACGAATCATTTCTTGTTCGGAAAGAGGTTTTGAATAGTAGAAACCTTGAACATAATCTACTCCTAATTGTTTTAATATTTCAAGATGATTGATATCTTCTACTCCTTCAACAACAATTTGTTTATTACTTTCTTTTAATAAGGTAATGAGACCATTCATAAATAGTCGAACTGTATTGTTAGATTGATAGTCTTGGATAATACTTTTGTCTATTTTAATATATTCAAATGGAAGGTTGGAAATACAATCGATATTAGAATATCCTTTACCATAATCATCAAGATAGAAACTAAAACCAAGAGCAATTAACTCATTCATAATTTCGTTAATCTTAATAATGGAAGAAGTAGCAACCGATTCAATAATTTCAAGACCGATTAAATTGGAAGAGATATTCGCTTGTTTTAAGATGTCGACCATTTTTGATACAAAATCAATTTGCATAAATTGAATTCCTGAAAGATTAATTGATACTCGACTGATATTATGTGATTTGATGTCAACTGCTTTCAAAAAGTGACAAACATTACGTAATACTAACTCGCTTAATTTTGAGATTAATCCACTTTTTTCTGCGATATCAATAAAGATGTTAGGGGAAATATAACCCCCTTTTTGGTCTTTAATTCTCGCTAAAGCTTCAATAGAAATAATTCTTCCTTCAGATATGGAATAAATAGGTTGATATTGAACCTCTACAGTCTTTTCTTCAATAGCAAGAGCAAGGGCGGTACTGCTTTGTTCGAAATCCATAAAAGTATTGATGGCTTCTTCATCGATAGTTTGAAATAAACCTAAAGATTGATTTCTCATTTGACTGAAGGTGTGATCAAGTAACAAGAAGAACGTTTCAAAACTCCCTATAACATCGGATTTTATTGCCAAAGAATTTGTCATAATGGTAAAAGGGAGATTTTCTACTTCCCAAGTGGTAGGGAAATCCTCATAGATGAATTTTAAATCAACGAGATCCTCTTTATCTTGAGGAAGAAGAAGGAGGAATTTATTACCATTGTAGCGGAATATAAAGTAATGTGGATACTTTTCCATTAAGAAATCAGCAATTTTCACAAGCAATTTATTACTCGATTGAACTCCAAACAAACAACTTAAATGGTCATAAGACTCAATAGAGATGGCAAAAATCGAATATCTTTTGTTCTTTCTTCTTGCGAAGTCGAGATATGTTTGTAATGCAGAGACATTAAATAGTTCTGTACGATGATCGATATGGTTTCGTGGAGACTGAACGGATAAGAAAAAGATAACTAAACCGATGGCATTGATAAAAGAAATGAATAGATATTTAGGAAAGATAAATTGGATTATCGAGATGATAATTAATATAGAGAGAAAAGAAAAAATAGGTAAAATGGTGCTTTTACTAATTGTTTTTCGATATTTAATCATCAAAACATAGACTAAAATTACAAAGTATAATCCAATTAAGTAATTAATAACATAAAAGTTTCCATAGATAAAATTTTTATATTCATCAAAGTATACCAAGGCTTTTGTGAAAGGAGTAGTTACGACTAACAAAATGAAAATAATAGATGGGGACGATAAGAGAAACATTTTTAAATGTTTCAGTTTATCATTAATTTTTGTCAGAACAGCGACATAACCAAAGAATAGATTTAAAGATATTACTTCACTGATGTAGTAAAAAATCATCACGGTGTATAAAACAAAATAGCTTAAAGAGTCTGTATGCATCAACATGACTGTTGAGAAAATGTTAAGGAGTATATTAATCTCTAAAAAGATTAGCAAAGAAAAAAAGATACGATTTACCATGATTGGTAGTTTTTTGTGAATTAAGAAGTAAACAATTAAAAAAAATGTCAAAAAACCGGCACAGATTTCATAGTCGATGACATAAATCATAAAAAAATCCTCCAATACATTCAATTATATAATATTAATTATTATCTAGCAACAAGAAAAACTTTAATTATTCCTTGAAAATAGGGGCTATTGGTAATATAATAATATAATAGAGGTAAGAAATGTCACTAATCATAGCAAAAAAATATCTAGAAGAACAAAATAAAGAAGAAAGAATTATTACATTTACAGTATCAACAGCAACAGTAAGTTTAGCTGCTCAAGCTCTTGGAGTGAAAGAAGGGCAGATTGCAAAAACAATGGCATTTAAGGAAGGTAATCAAGGAATGGTTATCATCACTGCTGGTGATGTGAAGGTTGATAACGCAAAATTTAAAGCTGAATTTGGTTTTAAAGCACGGATGTTAACTCCTGAAGAAACACTAATACATACCAATCATGAGGTAGGAGGGGTTTGCCCCTTTGGGTTGAAAAAGGAAACAACAATTTATCTTGATCAATCATTACTAAACTATGATATCGTTTATCCCGCTTGTGGGGATGCTGCTTCAGCAGTCAGACTTACACCTCAAGAACTATCACAAATCGTTCCAGTTCAAAAGTGGATTGATGTATGTAAGCCTAAGGAGAATAAAAATGAATCAATTTAACAAATCAATCAATCGATTGAATACGAGTTCAACAAAATGGGACTCGATTAAAATAAGAACAAAGAAAGAGAATATACTACCTTTTTGGGTGGCAGATTCGGATTATATGACCGCAAAGCCGATCATGGAAGCATTAACCTCTAGAATAAAAAATGGAGCTTTTGGTTATACCTATGTTGATCAAGAGTATTTGGAGATTGTAAAAGATTGGGTTGGGCGTCGTTACCAATACCAAATTGAAAAAGATTGGATTGTTACAACTCCAGGAGTAGTAACCGCATTGTTTTTTGCAGTTGGTGCACTAACAACACCAGAAGCAAAGATTATTGTTCAATCCCCTGTATATAATCCATTTTATTCTGTTATCACCAATAACAATAGAAGAATTCGTGAAAATAAATTAATACCAACCGGCAATATTTATGAAATGGATTTTATTAATCTTGAAGTATTACTAAAAGAGGGCGCAGAAATGATGATTCTTTGTAACCCTCATAACCCTGTTGGTAGAGTATGGAAAGAAGAAGAAATTCTAAAAGTAGTTCAATTATGTAAACAATACAATTGTTTATTAGTTAGTGATGAAATTCATTGTGATTTGGTTTTTAAAGAATATCCATTCACTTCAATTGGAAAATATTTTGATTATTATGATAATATGGTTATTTGCACTGCTCCAAGCAAGACATTTAATATTGCAGGGTTGATGACTTCCAATGTTATAATAAAAAATGTTGCTTTAAGAGAAAAATTGAAACGGGAACTATCCATAAGGTCATTGGGAGAACCTAATTTATTAGGACTTGAAGCTTGTAAAGCTGCCTATACTCAATGTGATGATTGGTTAGAAGCACAAGTAGAGCATATTAAGAAGAATGCTTCTCTGGTTTATCGATATTTTAAGAAGGTTATTCCTGAAGCAAAAATAGCAAAACTAGAAGGTACCTACTTGATGTGGATTGATATGCGTTTTATGCATCTATCTAGTGAAATACTTGTGAAGAAACTCATTGACTATGGAATTTATGTCAATTCAGGAGTAATGTATGGTGCTGATTATGATGGCTTCATTCGCTTTAATATTGCTTGCCCGAAAGAACAACTGCAAAAAGGCTTAGAAATTATAGGTAAATTTGTTACTGAATATAAATAAAATAGGAGGTACCACAAGAAGTGGGACGATAGTATGAAAAAATACACAAAAAAAGAAATCATGGAAATAATCGACAAAGAAAATGTAAGATACATTAAGCTGCAATTCACCGATATGTTGGGTACAATAAAAAGTGTCGAAGTCCCAGTTTCACGGATTAATCATGTTCTTGAAGGAAAAATTATGTTTGATGGTTCAAGCATAGAAGGGTTTGTCCGTATTAAGGAAGCAGATATGTTCTTATCTCCTGACCCTGCAACTTTCTTGATTCTACCTTTAGAGAGTAATGGATATGGAAAAGTAGCGAGATTTATTTGTGATGTGAAGTTACCAAATGGAGAATATTTTGCTGGTGATCCACGAAGCAATTTAAAAAGAATTATCGCAGAAATGCGTAAATTGGGATTTGGTGATTTGAATATTGGAGTCGAACCTGAATTTTATCTTTTAAAAATGGATGAAAAGGGGAAACCAACTTGTAATTTTTCTGACCAAGGAAGTTACTTCGACATGGCTCCTCTAGATGGTTCTGAATATTGTCGCCATGACATTGTATTAGAATTAGAAAAGTTAGGATTTGATGTAGAGGCATCTCACCATGAAGTAGGCCCTGGTCAAAATGAAATTAATTTTCGTTTTTCCAATGCTTTAGAAGCTTGTGATAATGTACAAACATTCAAACAAGTAGTCAAACAAGTAGCAAGAAAGCACAATTTAGTTGCCACATTTATGCCAAAACCTGTGTCAGGGATGGCTGGAAATGGAATGCATGTTAATTGTTCATTAAGTGATTTAGAAGGGAATAATCTTTTCTATGATAAAACAAAGCCAACAGGACTAAGTGATGTTTGTCATAAGTGGATTAATGGAATTTTAAAACATGCTCGTGAATTTACAGCAATTACCAATCCGCTTGTTAACTCTTATAAACGATTAGTTCCAGGATTTGAAGCTCCATGCTATATTTGTTGGAGTGATGCAAATCGTAGTTCGATGATTCGAATTCCTGCCATTAGAGAAGAAAAAACAAGAACAGAAATCAGAAACGTTGATCCAACAGCAAATCCTTATTTAGCAATAGCAGCAATTCTTGCTGCTGGCCTAGATGGAATTAAAGCTACAGAGCCTGACATTGCTCCCGTGTATGACAATATCTTTGAATATACACGAGCAGAACGAGAAAGCAATGGAATATTTAATCTGCCTGAGAACTTAAAAGATGCAGTAAAAGAACTGAAAAAAAGTGAATTAATGAAGCAAACATTAGGAGAACACATCTTTAATAAATATATTATTGCGAAAGAATTAGAGTGGGATCAATACCGAGTGTTGATTCACCAATGGGAAATAGAGAGGTATTTATAATGTGTGTATTTTGTGATAAAATTAAATGTGGAGACTATTTTTATGAAAATGATAAAGTAGTTGCTCTTTATGATGCTTACCCAGTTTCAAAAGGTCACTGTTTAATAGTGCCTAAGCGTCATTTTGATAACTACTTTCAGGCAACAGAAATGGAAATAAAAGCAATCTATAAAGCAATTAAAGTTGTTCGTACGATTACAGATGATTTATATAAACCAGATGGATATAATATTGGAACTAATGTTGGAGAAGTAGCAGGGCAAACAGTACAGCATATGCATGTTCATCTTATTCCTCGATATATAAACGATATGCAGGATCCAAAAGGTGGCGTAAGGGGAGTAATCCCTAATAAACAAAAATATTAAAATATAAAGAAGGGAATTTATGAACTGGAAGAAAAAAATTGTAGCAATTACACCATTTGTTTGTGTAATTATCTTTGTTGTTTTATTTGAGTTGGGATATGCTCATCCTGGTTGGCTGGTATTTTTATTAATTCCAATTATGCCATTTTTAGTTGGAGTAAAGCATATTCGCTTTAGTTATGCATTAATTGTAGCAATCGTTTATGCTGTAGTGGGCTTCACGACTGATTTTCCTTGGCGTTGGCATCCAGGTTGGTTGATTTTTCTAACGATTCCAATTTATCATATTTTATTTAATCAAAAAGATAAAGAAGAAATTAAGGTAGAAAAGAAAAACGAAGATGAAACTTTCTAGTTTCATCTTTTTGATTACTAATAAAAACCATTATTTGACAAAACAAATAATCTATAATATACTAGTGATACTTTATGATGTATCAACAAGTAGAAAGGAAAATCATGAACATAAAGAAAAAAATAGTAGCAATTACACCATTTATCAGTCTTATCGCTTTTATTTTATTGGCTTATTTTGGCCTTGCTCATCCAGGATGGGTTGTATTCCTATTAATTCCATTAGCACCATTTTTAGTTGGCATGGAAAAAATCAAATTTAGCTATCCATTAATTATTGCCATTATTTATATTGTTTTCGGTATCGTTACAAAATTTACTTGGCGATGGCATCCAGGATGGGTTATATTTCTAACGATTCCTATTTACTATATCTTAGTTACACCAAAAAGTAGAATATTTTTCCACTATGGTAAGAAGGATGATTTTTTCAAAGACGATTCTAATTAGAACGTCTTTTTTAATTGTTTTTATGATGTAAATATGATAAACTTTTTATAAGGAGAATATGCAATATGAGAAAAACTTTGAAAATTGCTGGAGTTACATTATTATCGTTATTTTGTGTTATTGTTTTATTTGTTGCTGGTTACCTAATAAAATTATCGGTTGAGTTTTACCGAATTGAAGATGAAACCAGTTTAACGGCTGAAATTGAAAATAATCAAACCGCTAACATGGAAGTGGGAAAAGAATACACCATTGTTACCATGAATATTGGGTTTGGAGCCTATACAAAAGATTTCTCTTTCTTCATGGATAGTGGAGTTATGCTTGATGGAACAGAAGTTTCTGGCAAGAATTCTACGGCGAGCAGCAAAGAAGTTGTCTTAACCAATACCAATGGAGCAATAAGCATTGTTTCAAGCTTTACTCCTGACTTTGCGTTTTTCCAAGAAGTAGATATTGAATCAACTCGTAGTTATAAAGTAAATCAATTAGCAATGATTCAGGAAAGCTTCTCTGATTATGCTAGTAGCTTTGCTCTTAATTTTCATAGTTCTTATCTAATATATCCTTTTCATGATCCTCATGGAGCTGTAAAAGGTGGTATTGCAACCTTTAGTAAATATCAAATTACCGAAAGTGTTCGTTATAAATTACCAATCGATGAATCATTTCCTGTAAAATTCTTTGACTTAGATCGCTGTTTTGTGATTACAAGAATCCCAGTAAGTGGAGATCAAGAATTGGTATTAATTAATGTTCATTTATCTGCTTATGATAAAGGTGGAGTTTATCGTCAATTGCAACTAGAAAAACTAAATGTGATTTTGGAAGAAGAAAAAAAGGAAGGGAATTATGTGATTGTCGGTGGTGATTTTAACCACGATATCGCAGATAGTTTGAATACCTTTAAAACAGAACAATTTGTTCCTGAATGGGTATATGTGTTTGATAAGGAGAAACTAGCAACGGGCTATAACTTTGCTACCAGTAAAGAAGCTCCAACTTGTCGTAGTACCGATATTCCTTATCAAAAAGATGTGAACTACACGGTTGTGATTGATGGATTTATTATTTCTGATAATATTGAAGAAATTAGTGTAGAAAATGTAATTACGTTAAATGGAGAAGATATTAGTTTTGTCTATAGTGACCATAATGCAGTTGTATTAAAATTTAAATTAAAATAGAAAGTGTGATTATATGATAGCATCATTGGTTAATGCTATAGCAATTCTAGGAGGAGGTCTTCTAGGATTATTAATGAAGAAAATTATTAAAAAAGAAATATGTGATTCGGTGTTAAAAGCGATTGGAATTGTTTGTTTATTATTTGGTATTGCTGGAGTCCTACGAACCATGCTACAAGTAAACCCAGAAACCGGTGCAATTACCACTAGTTATGAATTGATTCTCATTGTAACACTTGCTATCGGAACATTGATAGGAGAATTACTAAGAATCGATACTCATTTAGAATCATTGGGCAATGCTATTGAAAAGAAGTTGGGAAAAGGATCTTTCTCGCTTGGCTTTGTTTCTGCAACCTTAGTATTTGGTGTAGGAGCGATGGCAATTGTTGGCAGTGTCAATGCTGCCTTAGGGGATCCAGCAACCTTATATTTAAAATCGGTCATTGATATGGTTACTGCATTAGTACTTGCTTCAACCCTAGGCTTTGGTGTTTTATTTGCTGCGATTCCTGTTTTACTTTATCAAGGAGGCTTAACCATCGCTGCCATGTTTTTAGGAGATTTTATGAGTGCTGAATTTATTGCTGTGTTCAGTATGGTAGGCTATACTATGGTTGCTTGTATTGGTCTTAATTTTTTAATCAAAGAAAGGATTAGGGTTGCAAATATGCTACCAGCATTGATACTTGTAATCTTATATTTTGTGGTGTTCAAATGAGCTATCAAGTAAGAAAAGGTGAATTTAAAGATTTACTAGGAATTATAGAAGTTATTAAAGACGCAAAAGAACTATTTCGTTCCAGTGGTTCTACACAATGGCAGGATACCGATGGTTATCCAAGTGCTAAAACCTTTATCAAAGATTTAGAAGAAAACGAAGTTCTGGTTTGTACCGATGGTGATAAAATCATCGGCGTTCTCGTTGTTTCTTTCCAAGAAGAAGAATGCTATAAAGGCATTGTTCAAGGACAATGGTTAAATGATAATCACTATGCAGTCATTCATCGTTTGGCAGTAAAAAAAGAGTATTACCGTCAAGGAGTCGCAAAAAAACTATTAGATCAAGCCGAATATGTTGTGTTAAAAAAAGGAATTCTAGACATCAAGGTCGATACTCATGAACAAAATAGTTCAATGCAACATTTGCTTGAAAGTTATGATTATACCTATGTAGGAGTTATTTACCTACTACGACCTGATGTATTAGAGAAAAAACGACTTGCTTATCATAAAATCATTGCTCGTAAAAATAACATGAAGCGCGCCATTCTTTTAATTCATGGTTTTTTAAGTGATATGACTGATTTTGATGTATTAATTCCCCATCTAGAAGCTAGATATGATTTAGTTCACCGAATTGTCCTTCCTGGACATGGTCCTGAAAACGATTATAACTATGATAAATTTAATAAGGAAGATACCTTTAAACACTTAACAGAGACATTTGATGATATTCATCGTCGTTATAGTGAAATTGATGTATTAGGTTTTTCGATGGGAGGAGCACTGGCAAGCTGTTTGTCTAGTTTCCGTAATTTCAACAAGCTGATCCTATTAGCTCCCGCTAATAAATATTTTAATCCCAAAGCTTTAATCACAACCACTGAATTTAGTGCTCGTAATTTTACTTCTTTAGAGAAGGCGATTGCAAAGAAAGAGCCAAAAGATCAAGAAGCGTATAAGAACTTGTTGAAGGCAGTGGCAAGTGATAGTTCTACAGGATTAAGTTTTGTTTTACGAAAGTATCTTCGTTCTTATATCTGGAAAGCTTATAATGAATTTAAAGATATTGTCTTAAACTGCAATAAAGATTTAGTAGAAATTAAAAACCCAGTTTTAATTTGTTGGGGAAAACTTGACCAACTAGTCCCACAGCAATCGGTGGAGTTTTTATATTCCATTTGTACCAATCCTAACAGACAATTAAAAATATATGAAGGCATTACGCATTTAATGTTAATGTCACAAAATTACGAGCCAATCTTACAAGATATTCTTAATTTTATCGACCAATAAAGAAGGTGAACTTGTGAAAAAAGTGGAATTAAAATGTGATAGATTAAATGAACGAGGTCAAGGTGTTGGTCAATACGGAAGAGAAACTTTTGAAATTCCTAACTTCTTGCCTAAAGAAGTAGGAATTTTTTCCGTTGATGAGGATAAGAAATATCAGAAGTTTAAATTGATTAAAATTGTAAAGCCTTCCCCTATGAGAAGAGAGGTAAAGTGCGATGTTTTTGATCTTTGTGGTGGTTGTCAACTATTACATATGAAATATGAAGAGCAAATAGCGTTTAAACAGGGGTTTGTTGAAGAGTGCTTTAAGAAAACGAAACTTCCCTTTAAGATTGATTATGTCATTCCAGCTGAAAAAGAAACAGCTTATCGCAATAAAATGCAAGTGGCTTATAAATACCGAGAAGGTAAAATCGTTTATGGATTTTATGAAGAAGAGTCTCATCGCATTATTCACTTAAATCATTGCTTAGTACAATCAGATAAGCAAAATGAAATTGTGAAATACATTCAACAAATCATGCAGCAATTAAAATTATCTCCTTATAATGAAGATAAAAGAACTGGACTGATTCGCTTTATTCTAGTTCGAGAAGCTCACATTACTGGAGAAGTGATGGTCATTGTGGTGACTAACGGGGATATGTTCCCTGGTAGAAGTGAATTTGTAAAACGATTGAAGGATAAGTTTCCTTATATCACAACAATTATTCAAAATATTAATAATCGAAAAACAAGTATTATTCTGGGTGATGATGAAAGAACCTTGTTTGGGAAAGGTTATATTGAGGACTATTTATTAGGAATCAAATTTAAAATATCATCAAAAGCATTTTTCCAAATTAATCCAGAACAAACAGAAAAACTATATCAAAAAGTAGAAGAATATGCTTCCTTAACAGGAACAGAAGTCGTAGTAGATGCTTACTCCGGTGTTGGTACCATTGGTATGGTACTAGCCAAGAAAGCAAAACAAGTGATTAGTGTTGAATCTAACAAACAAGCTGTCTCTAATGCATCTGCTAATGCTTTTGAAAACAAAATAAAAAATATTAAATTCTATTGTAATGATGCTACCGAATTCTTAAAGCAAATGGCAAAAGATAATGTTGGAATCGATGTGTTAATTATGGATCCCCCAAGAAGTGGTTCAACAACTGAATTCTTAAATGCGATTCTAGAATTGAAACCACAAAAGGTGATTTATGTGTCTTGCGATCCAACCACATTGGTGCGAGATTTAAAAGTACTAGAGGGTGGCTATAAGATAGAAAACAAGACAATTGTTGATATGTTTGTTGGAACCTATCATGTGGAGACGCTGGTTTCTTTATCCAAAAAATATTGTAAGTCATATCGAAGTCGAAGTAGAGTTTGAAGAAGGAAAAGGGCAGCTTTATTTGAAGGATATTATGAAAAGAGCAAAAGCTTGTAAACCCTAAGAAAAAGTAACCTGCAAGATGATTCAGCAGTATGTTGAAGAAAATTATGGGTCAAGGTTCACGCTGATGACAGGAAAGATTCATAGATTGTAAAAATGTTGGAATTTGATTGACTAATCAAACAAAGCAACATATAATATAGATACATATCAATGTGAGGATGCTATGGAAGACAAAAATTATGTCGAGATATTAAAAGCTTTAGGCGATGAAACAAGATTCAGTATTTTTGGTATGCTTCGTAATGGAACTTTATGCGCCTGTAAGATATTGGAACAGTTGAATATTACTCAACCGACTTTATCTCATCATATGAAAGTCCTTTGCGACTGCGGTCTTGTTACAGCTGAAA
>CAYPLR010000011.1:3351-5400 GCA_964411675.1 uncultured Bacteroidales bacterium | reverse complement strand
ACTTTATCTCATCATATGAAAGTCCTTTGCGACTGCGGTCTTGTTACAGCTGAAAAAGACTGGAAATGGACGTATTACTCGATCGATTGCTCAAAACTGAAAGAACTACTTGTGTACTTGGGCGATACAAAATGTAATAACAAAAGTATGTGCTGACAAAGCATATATTTTTTTCCTGTTCACATAGATAGATATCTATATTAAAGGAGTTTTCTATGGAGAAAGATATAGAAAAAAACAGTTTTTGGAAACGCCATAAGAAATTGATTATACTGATAGCGGTAATTCTCGTTATAGGATTAACCATTGTTATCGCTGCTATAATTGATGGCATAAATGGAATTAAAGCTCTCGGAAGTTTCATAACAGACCAAATACTTGGAATGAAATGGCTCAATAGTGTACTCGGTTTAGCCTTTACTTCAATGTTTGGAGCTGAGTTTATGGCTACTCATTGGGGCGATGTTATTCATTTTTTTATCTATGACACGATAAAAATAATCATTTTACTATGCCTACTCATATTCCTTATTTCGTATATACAGAGTTATTTTCCTCCCGAAAGGACAAAAAAAATACTTGGCAAGTTTCACGGTATAGGGACAAACGCGGTAGGTGCATTGCTTGGTACGGTTACTCCATTTTGCAGTTGCTCCTCTATCCCAATATTTATGGGATTTACAAGAGCAGGAATATCCAGTGGTGTTACGTTTAGTTTTCTTATTTCCAGTCCGCTTGTTGACTTGGGAGCCTTGATTCTGCTTGCTAGTGTGTTTGGATTCCCGATAGCTATTGCCTATGTTGTAGTAGGTCTTTTGCTTGCTATTATAGGTGGAACAATCATTGAGAAAACTGGTGTAGGCAAACATGTTCAGGATTTCATTTTAGAAGGTACTATCGCAGAGGTCGAGGGAGTCGAATTAATCCGAAAAGATAGGCTTATTTATGCAAAAGACCAAATGCTTGCCACTCTGAAAAAAGTTTGGATATATATCCTTATAGGCGTAGGTATAGGTGCGGTTATCCATAATTTTATACCGGCCGAATGGATAGAGAAGATTTTGGGTGAGGATAAATGGTATAGCGTTCTTGTTGCAAGCGCAGTGGGTGTACCAATGTATGCTGATATTTTCGGCACAATCCCGGTTGCTGAAGCCTTGTTTGCAAAAGGAGCGGGAGTAGGTACTATTCTTGCTTTTATGATGAGTGTTACGGCATTGTCTTTGCCGTCGATGATAATGCTGTCAAAAGCGGTAAAACCTAAACTACTGTTTTGGTTTATAGTGATAGTGGTTGTAGGTATTATAGCCATCGGCTACATTTTCAACGCACTTAACTTTATTTTCATTTAGGAGGAAACAATGAAGGATAAATTACTTATAGAGTACCTTTACCTTGACCTATTTAGCTGTGAACGTTGCGTAAGCAATGACAAGCAACTTGAAAGTGTTATCACTGCTCTAAAACCTGCATTGGAATTAGCAGGATACGATTTGGAGTATAAAAAGATTGAAATGACTACCGAGGAAATAGCGAAGGAATACCATTTTGTATCTTCTCCGACTATTCGCATAAACGGCCGTGACATTTGTAAATCGATACAAGAAAACAATTGCTCCTGTTGTGGCGAAATAAGTGATGAATAGGTAGATTGTAGGGTATTTGAGTATAAGGGCTCAATTTACGAAATAGCACCTGAAGAATTGTTGGCAAGAGCAATCTTAAATGAAATACATTTAGAGAACCCAAAGGAAAAACAAACGAAATATGCCTTACCAAAGAATCTAAAGGTGTTTTATGATGGCAAGAAACGCAAACAAAAATGTAATTGCACCACAAAATGTTGTAAATAAAACGGAGGTAAAAAATGCAAATATTAACTTTTGGTAACTGTTGTAAAAAGTCAAAACAGAATCACTTAAACGCTGTTGAGGCTGCAAAAAACTGTGGCATAACCGAGGAGGTTATAAACGTAAGCGATATGTCGGAAATGATGAAGTACGGAATAATGTCAAATCCTGCTATTGTCATAGATGGCAAGGCTGTTTC
>CAYPLR010000011.1:0-3251 GCA_964411675.1 uncultured Bacteroidales bacterium | reverse complement strand
CAACACTACATTTAGCATATAAAATGGAATTGCTTCCGTTGACAATTATAAAACAAGAATATATAATATATTTATCGTGTTAAAAAAGTAAGGAAGGTAAAAATGGAACTTAAAAAAGGAATTAACCTAGGTGGATTTTTAAGCCAATGTGTTCATACAAAGAAACATTATGATACTTTTATATTAAAAGAAGACTTTTCATATATTAAATCGTTAGGATTTGATCATGTAAGATTACCTATTGATTACAATGTAATGGAAGAAGATGACGGAACAAACAAGGCTGAAGGTTTTAATAGAATAGAAGAAATAATCAATTGGGCTAAAGAAAGTAATTTAGATATCATTTTAGATTTACATAAAGCATATGGATATGACTTTAATGATGCGGGAAGTAAAGAAAAGAACAATCTATTTTCAAATCATGATCTACAAAATAGATTTACTAACTTATGGAAAAAAATCGCGAATAGATTTACAAAACATGAAAATGTTGTATTTGAATTGTTAAATGAAGTTGTAGAAGAAGATAATGCAAATGCGTGGAATCAATTAATTAATCAAACAGTAAAAGAAATAAGAAAGATAGCTCCAAAAAAGATTATTATTTATGGTGGAATCTTGTGGAATAGTGCAACTACAGTAAAACTACTAGAAAAGCCAATGGATGAAAATATCATTTTTACTTTCCATTGCTATCAACCAATTGTATTTACTCATCAAAATGCTCATTGGATGCCTCAAATAAAAAATATAGGAGCGATTCATTATCCAGAAAGCTTTGCTTATTATAAAGAAAAATCAAAGGCATTAGGTGTTCAAGGAAATGATGTTTTTGAATGCGGCCTTGATGGCAATATGGGGATTCAATTTTTAGAATATGTTATTAATGAAGCGGTTGTAGCTGCCAAGAAAATGAATGTAAGATTGTATTGTGGTGAGTTTGGTGTTATTGACCAAGCACCAGTCGATGATTCATTGCGATGGCTGAAGGATATTGTGAAAGTATTTAATGATCATCATATTGGTTATGCTTTATGGACGTATAGAAAGATGGATTTTGGCATCGATGAAAAGCATTATGATAAGATTAGAAATGAAATGATAAAGGTTCTTACGAAATAAAGAAAATGGATTACGATAAATTCGTAATCCATTTTTATTGTTGTATCCATTAAATATATACTTTTACATTCACTTCTTTCAATGATTTCTTGTATGGAATAGTTGTTCCTTCGATTTCTTTTCCATCTACTATCATTTGATAAGGTGCATGATTATTTAATATTTCAATATTATATTTTATTCCCCGATAAATTCTTGTTACTTTCACGTTTTTCATTTCTTTTGGTAGATGAGGTTCTATCTGTAAGCCGTCGTAATCAGGTTTAATTCCTAGAATTTCTTGGCTTGATGCTACAAATGACCAAGAAGCAGCGCCAGTTAAGAAACTATTTTTTGCTTCTCCATAATTTTTAGCATCGCGGCTTGCAATAGTTTGTGCATATACATAAGGTTCTGTTTTATGTATTTCAGAAATATCTTCTAGATATGCTGGACAATTACGTTTATAAACATCAAATGCTCTCTCATTTTCACCAATTACTGCATTTGCGATTACTATCCAAGGATTATTGTGTGTGAATACGGAACCGTTCTCTTTATATCCAGGAGGGTAAGAAGATATCTCACCTAATTCAATATGGTATTCTTTATAGGTTGGATATAGAAGTTCAACCCCATAATCATTGGTAAGATATTTTTCGACTGAATTTAGAGCTTTCCTGCCTAATCCAAGGTTTTCACCAATTCTAGCCATGGTACAGAAACCTTGAGGCTCAATATAAATTTTACCATCGCTACATTCGTTGGAGCCAACCTTTCTCTCAAATGCATCATAGGCTCTTAAGAACCATTCCCCATCCCAACCGTGCTTAATAACACTTTCTTCCATTTTCTTGATTTCTATATTGATATGATCTGCTTCTTTATCGCTACCATATAATCTAGCGATATTCACATATTCACGTCCATAATAGATAAACATACCAGCTATAAAAATTGATTCGGCTTTTCCGCTCTCATAGTTTGCAGCAGTTTGAAAAGATTCGCCAGGAGTTTTAGAGAAACAGTTTAGGTTAAGACAATCATTCCAATCAGCTCTACCAATTAAAGGAAGATTGTGTGGACCTAAATTATTTATAGTATAATTAATAGAAACTTTTAAATGTTCGAAAAGAGGAACTTCAGATCCTTTTTCGTTATTGAAAGGGACTAATTCATTTAGGATAGATAAATCTCCAGTTTCTTTTAGGTATTGTGCAGTAGAACCTACCAGCCACAATGGGTCATCATTGAATCCACCACCGATATTAGCATTACCCCGTTTTGTTAGTGGTTGATATTGATGGTAAGTAGAACCATCTTTAAATTGAATGGAAGCGATATCGATAATTCTTTCACGAGCTTTTTCAGGAATAAGGTGTGCGAATCCAAATAAATCTTGACAGGAATCTCTAAATCCCATACCTCTACCAATACCAGACTCAAAGTAAGAAGCACTTCTAGACATATTAAAGGTAACCATGCATTGATATTGGTTCCATATATTAACCATTCTATCAAATTTTTCATTCTCTGTTTCAACATGGAAAATCGATAATAGATCGTTCCAATATTTCTTTAAATCATGAAATGCTTTTTCTACTTTTTCTTTTGAATTATATTTTTCTTGTAATAGATAAGCTTTTTCTTTATTGATAACATTTAACGAAGTGAATTTCTTTTCATCATCATTCTCAACATAGCCTAATAAGAAGATGATAGTTTTTTCTTCATGTGGTTTTAGTGCGATGTTTAATTGATGACAACCAATTGGACTCCAACCAGAAGCAATAGAGTTATAGGATGTTTTATTCATAACTGCATCTGGTGAATTATAGGAGTTGTATAACCCTAAAAATGTATCTAAGTCAGAATCAAAACCATTATGTTTAACACTAGAATAGAAGAAGGAGAAATGGTTACGTCTTTCTCTGTATTCTGTTTTATGATAAATGGTATGATCATCAATTTCTACTTCGCCAATGTTCAGATTACGTTGGAAATTGGTTTGATCATCGATAGCATTCCATAGACAAAATTCTACCATACCATGTAGGGTAATATCTTTATCGATATCGGAATGATTAGATAAAGTGAGCATATTAATTTCACAGGCATCTTTAAGAGGAACAAAACAAGTAAGTTTT
>CAYPLR010000010.1:0-42987 GCA_964411675.1 uncultured Bacteroidales bacterium | reverse complement strand
TTGATTTTATTATTTGAAAAGCCTTTTTTAAAAGGGCTTTGTCAACAGTCTGAGCCATCTTTTATAAGATGGCTTTTTTCTTATGCTCTTAAATGAGCATTAAATTCTTTTGATAATTCCTTAATTACTTTATTCACTTTTCCATTAATCACATCATCTGTTAATGGCTCAAATGACGTGAATTTCATCTTAATAGCTATAGATTTTTCATCATCACCAATCTTATTACCAACATATAAATCGAATATTTTCACTTGTTCTAACCCTTTACGATCTGTCTTTTTTATTACATTAATGATGTCTGCTGCTAAAACATTTTTGTTCACTACAATTGCAATATCTCGTTCCACACTTGGTACTTTTGTAATTTGGTTAAATACTGGAGTTTCTTTTTTTGCCTTTAATAATTTATCTATTTTTATTTCTGCGACATAAACATTTTCTAAATTATTATCTTTCGCATACTTTGGATGAAGTTCACCAACAAATCCAATTTTTTCACCATTAGAAATGATTGTAGCTGTTCTTTTTGGGTGCATTTGCGCAATTTCTTTTTCTAAAGGTCGATAGTCAAGACTCACATCTAAACTAGCAAACGCAGTATCAATCACTCCTTTCATTACATAAAAATCAACATCTTCGCTTTTACCTTCCCATAAAGTATCTGAATAATGATTTGCCATAAGGATTGATAATACTTCCTCTTCCTTATTGGTTTCTTGATCATAATATACTTTCCCAATTTCAAATAATGATAAATCCTCCATTTTACGAGCAAAGTTATAAGCGGCAACTTCTATCATACTAGGAAGAAGTCCTTTTCTTAGGTGTTTTCTTTCATTACTGATTGGATTCAAAATTGAAATTTGTTTATTATCTTGTCCATAGTTATAAACAAATTCATTGTTTTTTTCTTCTGCAATTAAGGTGTAAGTGTAGATTTCTTCTAGTCCCAAGCCAACAAGTACATTTCGTATTTTGTTACGATTTTTTTGATAACTTGTACGTCCACCTTTTAATGACGTTTTTGGTAATGTAATTTTAAGTTTGTCATAGCCGTAGATTCGTCCGATTTCTTCAACAAGATCAGCTTTAATCTTAACATCACTTCGACGATTCGGTACGCTCACAAAAATATTATCTCTACATTCTACTTTGAAATTAAGTTTTTGAAGAATTACAATTACTTCTTCTCGAGTAATTTTTGTTCCTAGAAGTTTATTAATATCGTTCTCATGGATTTCAATAACAGTATCTTCTATTGTTTCTTTTCCAGCAACAGCAACACCACTTAGAACTTCCGCGTCAGCTAATTCTGCCATTAAATAAGAAGCATATTGAATCACATCTTTTGTTCTGTTCGTATCAACACCTCGTTCAAATCTGATGGAAGCTTCGCTTCTTAACCCTAATTTTAGTGAGGTTGCTCGTATTGCTCTTGGATCAAATATTGCTACTTCTAAAATGATATTCTTAGTATCATTCGTTACTTCTGTTCTTTGGCCACCCATAACACCCGCAATAGCTACAGGGGTAACGCCATCTGTTATTACCAAATCTGATTCTTGAAGATTTCGTTCTATATTATCTAAGGTAACAATTTTTTCGTTTTTTTCTGCTAATCTAACTTTTATATGTTTTCCTAATTTATCGCTATCAAAGGCATGTATAGGCTGTCCAAATAACGCCAGAATGTAGTTTGTAATGTCAACCACATTATTAATCGGTCTTACTCCAAAAGCGATTAGACGAGAAGTAAGCCACTCTGGAGATTTCTTTATTTTCACGTTTCTATATGCTTTTGCATTGTATAAACTGCATAAATCAGAATCGATACTAACTTGAACAACCTCTGTTGTCTTATTAGTTTTCTCTATTACTTCATAAAATTTATTCTTTAAAGGTCGATTTAAGATAGCACTTATTTCAAATGCTACTCCTATCATACTCATCAAATCCCCACGATTAGGTGTAATTGATAAATCAATAATTTCATCCGCAAAATTAAGTTCTTTTAATGGATCGTCCCCTGGAGTCACCTTATGAGTAAAATAGTATATTCCTTCTTGATATTCTTCGGGAACATATTTTCTCTCCATTCCTAATTCTTGAAGTGAGCAAATCATACCATTGGATTCGATTCCTCTGATTTTCGATTTTTTTATCTTTAAATCGCCTGGTAAAATAGCTCCAACTTGGGCAACAATAACATACTGCCCTTCTTTTACGTTAGGTGCTCCACAAACAATTTGTATGACTTCATTACCGATGTTTACTTTACATACTGATAAATGATCAGAATCCGGGTGATCTTCTCGTTGTAAGACATGACCAATCACTAGATTAGTTCCTGAAAGCACTCGCTCAATTCCTTCTACTTCGGTAGAGTATAGGTTGATCTTTTCAACAATCTCTTCTACTGTCAAGTCCGATATATCGACTAACTCATTTAACCATTCTAATTTAACTCTCATAAAAGCCTCCTAAAATTGCTTCAAAAAGCGAGGATCATTCATATAGAAATTTCTAATGTCATCGATTCCATATTTAAACATAGTTACTCGCTCAATCCCGATTCCAAAAGCAAAGCCTTGATATTTTGTTGAATCATATCCTGCCATGTCTAAAACATGAGGATGTACCATTCCTGCTCCTAAAATCTCGATCCAACCACTACCTTTACAGAAACTACAACCTGCTCCTTTACATTTGAAGCAAGAGATATCGACTTCTACACTAGGTTCCGTGAATGGAAAGTAAGATGGGCGGAAACGAACCTTCTGTCCATCGCCAAAAAATTCTGAGAACACTTCTGTTAATGTTCCTTTTAAATCAGACATTGTGATGTCTTCTCCAACAACCAATCCTTCCAGTTGCATAAATTGATGAGAATGCGTTGCATCATCATCATCACGACGATAAACCTTTCCTGGACAAACAATTTTAATTGGTTTTCCTTTCGATGCCAGCATGGTTCGGGCTTGAACTGGAGAGGTGTGGGTTCTAAGTAGTAGATTAGGATTGATATAAAATGAATCTTGCATTTCCCGTGCAGGATGTCCCTTTGGTAAATTCAACATTTCAAAATTATATAAATCCTCTTCAACCTCAGGTCCTTCCACAATTTTATATCCCATTGCGATAAAAATATCTTCCAACTCTGTTATTGTTTTTGTTAATACATGGAGATTCCCAACTTTAATTTGTTTCCCAGGAAGTGTTACATCAATTGCTTCACTTTCCAACTTTTTGTTTATTTGCATTGCTGTAAGTTCTTCTTGACGTTTTGCAACTTCTTCCTCAAGCATGTTTTTAAACTCATTAATTTTTTGCCCCACTTCTTTTTTCATTTCAATAGAAAAATCTTTCATTTTTCCAAGAATTTCTTGCATAGGACTCTTTTTCCCTAAATATAAGGATTTCGCCTCATATAATTCAGGCAAGGTTTTTGCTTCCCTAATTTTTGTTTTTGCTTCATCACTAATAGCAATTAATTTACTAATCATATTCTTCCTCCTAAAAATATAAAAAGTCCTTGAATATTCCAAGGACTGTTGTTTACAGCGGTACCACCTTAGTTCATAAATTTTCTTTATGCACTTCGAATATTTTAACGCTATCATTTGCGGACTGGATTAGAGTCACTCTAAGTTGAATTCACAAAGATTTTATTGATAGACTCTCAGTCATTGGTCTAACTCCCTGTTAATAAAATTTCCCTTGTTACTAGTTCTTATCTTCGTTTTATTTATAGATAGATTATATCACTATCCTATTTTATTTGCAAGTAATTTGTGAACGTCAATACTTTATCTTATTTTTCTCTTTTATTAAATTCCCTTTTATGATAAGATAGTAGTATGAAATACCACGGAGGTTTACTATGAGTTATTATATTCCTTATGTCATTGAACGTAGTTCTATGGGAGAACGTTCTTATGACATCTATTCACGATTGTTACAAGATCGAATTGTTATTCTATGTGGAGAAATAGATGATAGTCTTGCTTCCTCTATCGTTGCTCAACTACTTTTCTTAGCCGCAGAAGATCCAAAAAAGGATATCTATCTATATATCAATTCTCCAGGTGGAAGTATTACTGCAGGAATGGCAATTTTTGATACCATAAATTATATTCTTCCAGATGTTTCTACTATTTGTGTGGGAATGGCAGCTTCTATGGCAGCTTTCCTATTAGCATCTGGAAAAAAAGGAAAACGCTATGCTCTTCCTAATAGCGAAATCTTGATTCACCAACCAATGGGAGGCGCTCAAGGTCAAGCAACAGAAATTCAAATTGCCGCAGAACATATCCTTAAAGTAAAAGAAAGAATGAATATCATCCTTTCTGAAAAAACAGGAAAACCATTATCGCAAATAAAATTAGATACAGATCGCGATAAATACATGTTTGCTGAAGAAGCAAAAGAATATGGAATCATTGATGAAGTGATGGAAAAGCAAAAATAAAAAGTAGTTTCACTACTTTTTTTATTTTACTTTAAAAAAGCTTTCTTGACACGATCCCAAAACAGGGTGTTTTTCTTAGAAATTATATTGACTTGTTTATTTGCTAACGAGATTTCCACTTCAGTTAAGCCAGTAAATTTGTATTCTTTACCATCAACACTTAGATAAATATTATTTGATTCTTTCATTTTTAAGACTAGTTTTGTTTTTTTACTTAAAATAATTGGAGAAGAAATCGCATTGTAAACAGTATTGTTGATGGCTGCAAATTCTGTTAATTGAAATGCTTCAATTTTAGGATCAATAATACTTCCTCCCAAAGATTTATTATAGGCAGTAGATCCAGTAGGAGGGGAAGCTAACAAACCCGTCCCTCGAAAAACTTCGAAAAGTTTACCATCGATAAACACTTCGATGATTTGAGTATGAATGGGATTTACTAGTGATACTTCGTTTACAGCATACCCTATTTCCTTATAATTATTGTTTTTAAAAATAAATTTTAATAACTTATATTTATTTTCTTTACATTCTTTATTTTTTATCATTGCAATTGCTTGATCAAATTCTTGATATTCAAAGTCAGTAAAAAAACCCAAACTACCTGTTTTAATACCTACAAATTTGACTCTATCAATACAATCCATATATTTGTGAATGGCTCCTAGCATAGTTCCATCTCCACCAAAAGAAAAAACAATGTCAGGATTTTCCTCATCATAATCAAGGAAAGTTATTTTTTGTCTGTCTTCTTCTTGATATTTTCCATAGAATGCATATTTCATTGATTTCACCATTTTTTCATGTTTCCTAAAAATATTTCTAGATCATCTAGAGAATATTCCTCGCCACGAGAATTCTCCACTTCTATTGCTTCTACTGCTTCCTTAATCTTTGTCATTTCTTCATCAAGACTAGCTGCCACTTCTGCTACTTTAATTAATCGTTCTTTTATTGGTTCTGGAATGTTACGAAAATATTTATACTTTAACGAATGTTCTGCACTTGCCCACAAATGCATAGCATGTGTTCGGATTTGAAACTCGATATTAATGGGAATTTGCCCCTCTATTGTCTCTACATTATATTTTGCAATTACATGCAAAGAACGATAACCACTAGGTTTAGGATTCTTGATATAATCTTTTTCCAAAAAAATCTCAACATCTTTGCGGCTACGTAATAACTCATATACTTTATAAACATCTTCAACATATTTGCAGGTTACACGAATCCCCGCGATATCATAAATTTCTTCTGGTATTTTTGTTAAGTGAACATTCAGCCTTTCTGCCTTCTCTAAAATACTTGCTAAAGCCTTGACTCTACCAGAAACAATTTCAATCGGACTACGTTCCCCCTTTAAAATGTATTCCTTTTTTATCGCTTCTAATTTAATAATAAAACCACCGACAGCCAATTCATAAGGTAATAAAAAACTTTTCCAATCTGAAATTTGATTCATATTTTCCTTCCTTCTTACTGACAATTATATTTTATCATAAACTAAAATATAAAAAAAGAAAAAACTATTGATTTTTGTGTCTCTTTGTGTATAATATAATAGAATTATAAAAATGGAGGTAACAATGCAAAAATCTGTAGAAGTAGAATTCAAAACCCTTCTTTCAAAAGAAGAATACGAGCGCTTAATGAATCAATTTAAGGGCAATCGTATGGATTTACAAACAAATCACTACTTTGATACTTCTCGTTTTTCATTGAAAGCTCTTGATGCTTCTTTAAGGGTAAGGGAAAGGGAAAGTTTAGAATTAACATTAAAAAGGAAAAAGGGATATATAATCCAGGAATTTAATTTACCAATCAGTAAAGAAATCTTTGAAGAAATTAAGACAACAGGGATTCTTCCTGAAGGGGAATTAAAAAACGAAGTGAACAACTTAATTGGTGATCAGAAAATTAACAACTTTTTAAGTCTATCGACTCTACGAATGTTCTTTTCTTATAATAATGGTGTCTTATTTATCGATAAAAGTCAATACTTAGGCATTACTGATTATGAGTTAGAATATGAAGCAAAGAGCTATCATGCAGGAAAAAAGGAATTTGTTCAAATTATTAATGAACTAGGAATCTTGTATCGAAAATCAGAGAAAAAGGTAAAGCGTGCTTATAATGCTTATAAGCGTATTAGTTAAAAAAGAGGAACTTAATTTCCTCTTTTTTTATTTTCTTGAACTATTTTATTTACATTTGTTGCTAGATAAAAGCAAAGACAACCGCCAAAGATATATAACAATTGGAATAAAATTGGTAATGTAATTTTCTTTATTTCTGCACTTGCATAAATAGCAAATCCATATTCTGTAGAAGAACCTACTAGCATATTGCGTAAACTTTCAGTCGATCCATCAACATATACCATGAATAATATTCCAAAAGTAATCATCATAGTTCCCATTATACAATACTTGATGATAGAATAAACTTTATTATTATCTAATTTTCTAAAAGGAATTAATAATAATCCGATTGCTAAAGGTAACATATAGCAAAAAATTAAAAATTCATCCATTACTAAACGATAGGGTTGGCTCAAACTAACTTCATTAACTCCAAAAGCAAATTCATATCCATAAGTAGTAATTGCTAATCCTGTTACATTTGAAAAATCAAATTCAGGAAAAGCACTTTTCATTAAATCAATAAACCCATTTGTAAATGTTCCATAAATATCAAACAACGGCAAAAACATTGTTAACGTGGTAAATAAACAAATCCCTGCAATTACTATTTTTAAGATGTCATATAACTTACTACTATCTTTTTTTATTTTTTTTGCTGCTTTTGTATAATCCATACATCATTCTCCTATTTTATGTTATTCTACAATATTTATGCCTTTTTTTCAAGTTAATTCGATATCAAATAACAAAAATAGAATCCCTTAATTATTTCAAGAGCAAGAGTTACACTATTAAGATTGTAAATGATGAAATATTGTGCTATAATAACTTAATGAAAAAGGTGAGATTATGTTTATAATATTCTTAGGTGTACTGGTGGGAGTAATTTTAATTGCCCTCAACGTACCAATCATTTTTATGCTTTATTACATTACTTGTTCCATTTTCCTTATTGCATACTTAAGAAATAAGAAAAATGAAAATATAGCATTTATACTTTTTGCAATTGGAATTGTTGGTATTATGATTTTTGGAATTTTCTTGACTCCAATGGAATTGATTAAATCAATTGCGGAGAGCCAAGCAAAAGTTCATTATCAAAGTATTTACCGCAACACCTCTTTTGTTACTAATGAAGTTGCTTTGCTTTCTAATGGTTTATATTATGTTAGAGTTCTAGTTTATGCTGGGAAATTTGGTGTAGGTGCTTTAAATGAAACTGTTAAGCTTACACTATTTCATAAATTAGCTAGCTATACTTTTGTTGGTATTAATGTATTAATTGTTTTATCTGCATTAGTAATTATCATCAAAGATAATTTATCTTTACCTAAATCACAGGATTATCGCATTTTTAAAAAGCAAGAGCGTAAAACCTCAATCGTAAATCAAATGTTAAGTATCATTATCGTTAATGTTCTTATTATTTTATTCCTAAGTCGAGAAGAATTTATTATTTATGCTGCAGAAACGATGGAAGTAGCTAAAACTTCTGCTTACTACATTGGTATTACTAATCCTTACCGAATGGCGGTTAACAGCGATATCTCAACTCAATTTGGGAATTTCAAAATAGGAGCCAATATTTATATCATTTTATTATATATCACCTTTTTGGCTTCAGCAATTTTAATGATTATTAGTAAAAAATATAGAAAATATAACCCTAAAAAATTCAATACGTTTTGCTTTGCTTCTTTAGCTCTCTTTGTTGTTTCTACCGTTGGATTATGTTTTTCTGAATTTTTCGCTAATATAAACATCCCAAATTTAGCTCAAAGCATCAATCAATACACTTATTTCTTTGCTTATTCAAGTACAAATGCTTTTTTAATTTATCGAATTATAAGCTGTGTAACAATAACAGGATTCTATTCCTTTATTATCTATCATAATTTTATTAGAATGAACGAAGAGAAAAAATCGGTCAAAAACGAAAAAGTGATCATTGATTTTACAAACGAATGAAAATAAAAAATCATATCTGCTGATATGATTTTTTTTACGCTTCTTTTAATTTGTTTAATTCTTGAATATAAGGGCAATCCTTATCTTCAAAGCATTGAAAACATTCTCTATCTCTAATTTCGGGTGGCAAGAATAGTGTGATATCATCATCGTTGTATCCTACTTGGATTTCTTCCTCAGCAACAATAATTGGGCGACGAAGAATTGTTGGATTTTGAATGATAAAATCTATTAATTCGCTTGTTTTCATTTCTGAAACATTCAAATTTTTTTCTTTGAATATTTTAGAACGGATAGAAATGATATCTTCAAAGCCATTTTCACTTCTAGCTACTATTCTAAAAATATCTTCTCTTGTAAGAGGAGTATTAATTATATTTTTTTCAACATATGGAATTTTATAATTATTAAAATATTTTTTTACCTTCCTGCAAGAAGCACAACTTGGTGATGTATATAATTTTAACATACTTAGATTCTCCTGACTATTACATTTTACTATATTTTCTCCTCTATGAAAAGAAATATTTGTTTTTTTTATGTCATTATACAATTTATTGTAATAAATTGTATAATATGATACAATGTTATAGGTGATTAATATGAAAAAATGGATTTTTTCCTTCTGTGTAATAACAATAATGTTTGGGCTTCTTGTAGTGCTCGGATATATGAAAAAAAAATATGATCCTTCTTATGAATTTATTTTCCTTGATGCATTAAGTTTATCGGGTTTTATCGCAATTTTAGTTTCTTGCTTTATATGGGTTTCTCAAGAGGGCGCCTTTGATATTCTTATCTATGGAACAAAAAAATTTTTAAAATCTTTTTCAAGGCAAAAAGAAAATGACCCTTTACCAAAAACCTTTATTGAATATGTTCAAATAAGGAGAGATAAAACGAAACTCCCTATATTACCAACTATTGTTGTTGCTTTTATCCCTATTATAATTTATATTATTTTGCGATTGTTGGGAATTGATTGTTAAAAAGCATTAGCTTTTATGCTAATGCTTTTTTCATTTTATTCCTTTTTAGTTAATTCTTTGCGATATGCCTCAATCTCGTCTGGACTTCCATAAACAAAATGGTCAGGTATTATTTCCTCCATTGTTGGTTTTTCTGGAGTGAATTTTCTTAAAGAGGGATTGTAGTAAACTCTTTTACGATTTTTTTCATAATCTGGATCAGGTAGTGGAACAGCAGAAAGCAATGACTTCGTATATGGATGAAGTGGATGCTTGAACAATTCTTCTGTTGAAGCAATTTCTACTAATCTTCCATAATACATTACACCAATTCGATCACAGAAATATTTTACAACTGATAAATTATGAGCAATAAAAAGAATTGTCAACTCAAACTTTTCTCTTAATTCATTTAAAAGATTGATAACTTGTGCTTGAATAGAAACGTCCAACGCACTTATTGGCTCATCAGCAATGATTAATTCTGGATTAACAATTAATGCCCGTGCAATACCAATTCTTTGTCTTTGTCCTCCACTAAATTCGTGTGGATAACGATTGGCATGTTCTGGTAGTAATCCTACTAATCCAAGAACTCTCTCTACTTCTTTGGTCATAAACTCTTGATCTTTTTCTCCACGAATGATTAAACCTTCAGCGATAATCTCTCTTACAGTCATTCTTGGATTTAGAGAATCAATTGGATCTTGAAATATCATTTGCATTTTAGTAATAAATTCAATTGCTGGATCATTATCTTTTTTACTCTTAAGAATATCTTTTTTTATGTTTTCAATTTCAATTCTTTTTTCTTCGATAAACTTATCTAAGTCTTCTTGAGCGTTTTTCATATCTTCTTGAGCACGAATGTATTCGTTAGAACTCTCATCTTGTTTGCTCATTTCTGATTTTGTATCTGCTATAAATTTCTTATATTCTTCTTTTTTATCAAGAATACTTTCTTTTGCAGCATTAATCGCTATTTTTTTACCACGAATTCCTGAAGCTATTCTTTGTCCTTTGAAATAAATATCTCCATCTGTAATGTCGTATAGTTTTATAATCGTTCGCCCTGTCGTTGTTTTTCCACAACCAGACTCACCTACTAAACCAAATACTTCACCTTTATAGACGTCAAAACTAACATTATGTACGGCTTTTACAACTACTTTATTGCGGCCCCATCCGCTTGAAAAGTATTGTCTTACATTTTTTAATTCTAAAACTTTTTCGCCTTTTGTATAATTAGCCATCTTATTTCTCCTTCATTTTACTAGCAAATGCTTTTTCTTTGATTGGGGATTCAATTTTTGGAGCATTTGGATGTAGCAACCAAGTTGCTGCATAGTGAGTATCACTTACTTTAAAGAATGGAGGGTGTTCTTCATAATCTATTTGCATTGCGTATCTATTTCTCGCTGCAAATGCATCTCCTTTTGGTGGAAATAACATATTAGGTGGTGTTCCTGGAATCGCATTTAAGCGCTCTTTACGTTCTAATGCTGGCATTGACTCTAGCAAAGCCCATGTATACGGATGTCGTGCATCATAGAAAACCTCGTCTGATTTTCCATATTCAACAATTTTACCTGCATACATAACTGCAATTCTATCAGCCATATTAGCAACTACACCTAAGTCGTGAGTAATGAAAATAATTGATAATTCTCTTTTTTGCTTTAGATTATTGATTAAATCCAAAATTTGTGCTTGAATAGTAACGTCCAAAGCTGTAGTAGGCTCATCACAAATTAAAATTTCAGGTTCCATTGCTAATGCAATTGCGATAACTATTCTTTGCCTCATACCTCCAGAAAATTGAAATGGATATTGATAATATCTTTTTTCAGCTTGAGGGATACCAACATCTTTCATTAATTCTAAAGCTTTTTTCTTAGCTTCATGTTTATGCATGTTGTTCTTTAAAATCAATGTTTCTGTTAATTGTTTACCAATCTTCATAATCGGATTTAAACTTGATAAAGGATCTTGGAAGATCATTCCAATTTTCGATCCTCTTATTTGGTAAAAATCACTTTCTTCACAACGAGTTAAATCTAAGTTTTTATAGTATATATGGCCATCATCAATAATTGCATTTCCTGCCAAAATACCCATAATTGCTCTACTTGTTACTGATTTTCCTGAACCTGATTCTCCTACTATACAAAGTGTCTCACCTTTTTTAAGTTCAAAATCAACACCACGAACTGCTCTAACCAAGCCTCCTGGAGTTCTAAATGAAATAGTAAGGTTTTCTACTTTTAAAATAGTTTCTCCTGACAATTGAGTGTTTTTTTCTTCGTTGGCTAATACATTCTTGTATTCATCCATGTTATTCAACTCCTCTCAATGTTGGATTTAGAGCATCACGCAAACCATTTCCAAATAAGTTGAAAGTTATCATCAAAACAGAAATGATTAATGCTGGTGCAATCGTTAAATGAGGATATGTTGTAACTAAAGCTTGTCCACTACTTAATAAGTTACCGATAGAGGTATCAGAAGTTACGCCTATTCCTAAATACGATACCGTTGATTCAAAGAAAATAGCTGATGGTATAATTAAAACTGAAGAGGTAACGATTGGCCCTAATGCATTGGGTAGAATATGCTTGAAAATTAACCTTTTATCTCTGGCACCTAAAGTACGAGATGCAAGAACATATTCTCGGCCTTTATACCGATAAAACTGCGATCTTACTGTACTTGCGGTTCCAATCCAACTGGTTAAGACAAGCGCAATGGCTACGGTTAATACACTACCACCAAAATATAGTTTCATTAATGTCATAATTACTAGCCATGGAATTCCACCTAAAACTTCAGTGAAACGTTCCATAACTAAATCGACTGTTCCGCCATAATATCCAGAAATAGAACCCCAAATGATACCGATTGTGATGGTTACAGCAGCAACAAACAAACCAATGATTAAAGATGTTCTACTACCTGTCCATACAAGAGTCCACATATCTCTACCTAGAGCGTCAGTTCCAAACACATAATATGTTTTAACACCGAAGTCTTCTGCTACTGCAGGATCAATTAATAAATCATATTCTGCATCTTCACCAACAATACCTTTTATCGCTCTAACCTCTAAAATTGCTCCTTCGATTGCATTCAAGCGTTCGAATTCAGCACTCGTAACATTCAATTTTACATAAGGTTGAGCATAAAACTTATAAGTATCATAGACAATTTCTTGATATTCGTATTCTGTTCCATTTTGAATAATGGTTGTTTTTTGGCCATATTTTACAATAAATGATGTGTCATATTGTTCTTTACTGGCTACTTTAGTTGCACTATAATTATCATCCTCTGGATTAACTATTGTGTTTACTTGAACATTATATGTTTTATATCCATTTAATATGCCTAGTTTTTCCAATACAGGAACTCTAGGCGATAAGTATTGTAATCTCGGATTGATTTCATCAATGTCATATTTACTGATCATTGGAGCAAAAATTGCTAGAAAAATAACTCCACACAAAATGATGAAAGCAACAACGCTTGATTTATTCCGTGAAAATCTTCTTAAAGCATCACCAAAATAACCAATTGCTTTTGTTTCAAACTTGGTATCATGAATTTTTTCATCTAACTGGACTAATTTAAATCTACTTTTATCGATATCTCTAATATTTTCCATTATTTCCTTGCCCCCATTCTAATTCTAGGGTCAACAATACCATATGACATGTCAACAAGTAGTGTTGCAAATAAACCAATTACAGTATAGAAAGCCAAGATTGTCATTGTTAGATTATAATCTTGCATATCCAAAGATGATTTGAATATTCCTCCAACTCCTGGAATACCATATATCGTTTCAAGAATCAGAGATCCACTTAAAATACTAACAAAACTTCCTATAATCATTGGCATCAATGGAACCATAGAGTTTCTTAGTGCGTGTCTAACTGTAGTTTGGAATCTATTTAAACCTTTTGTTCGTGCTAATAAAATGAAATCTGAAGTTAACACTTCCGATAACTCTGCTCGCGAAAATCTTGTTAAGCCGGCAATTGGCCCTAATGATAAAGCGAGGATTGGAATAACTAAGTGCCGCCAGTTTAAAAGGTCGCTTGCTTCCCATTGAGGCGGTAAATTTACATACTTCGCTGAAATCATTAACAAAGTAATGACAACAAACGAAGGTACTGATATGAATATAATTACTCCAAGTGATATAACATGATCGAGAGGTTTGTTTTTTCTTAGCGCAGCAATAATACCAAATAAGAAGCCAAAAGGTATGAAAACAAATAAAGAATAAAAATTCAACTTTAATGTGACGGGTAATCTACTTGTTAGAACAATAAACGTGTTTGAACCTGGTCGATAAACAGTAGAAACACCCCAATCCCATTCAGTTACAATATTCCTTAGCCAACGAGCATATTGCTCTATAACAGGCTTATTGTATCCATATTTTTCTTCATACATTTGATATGTCTCTTCATCAAGATTTGGGTCTAGCGGTGGATATCTAGGAATATTTTTCATCAGTATGTATGTTAATGATAAAATCAAGAACATTGTGAAAAATATCAAGATAATTCGCTTCATAATGTATTTAAGCATTTTATTCCTCCTATGCAACATAAAGCCAACAATTTTTGATTGTTGGCTCCATTAACTTAATCATTTTTTTTGATTTATTTTTACCAGTTGTAATAAGAATACATTTGAGCTTTTGCAGCAGCAAATGCTTCAATATATTCTTGATATGTTGCATATGTTCCAGCCTTGAATGCAGCAGCATCAGCAGCTATTAAAGAATCAACAGCAGCTTGTAAGCCTTCAAGAGCATAACCATATGCTTCTAAGTAATCAGCACTACTATTAATTAAGTCGATATCTCCTTGACATAATGCGATACATTCAAGAGCATAGTCATCTGCAGCCTTATCAAAATGAGTTTTAGCAAATGTTAAACCAACTGTACCAGTGCCTGCAAATAATGCATCAACACCTGCAGCTACAGCTTCATATCCTGCAGCAATTGAAACAGCATTTTCAATATTAGCAAGTGCTGTCTTTAATTCTTCAGAATCTTCTTTACCTGCAGCCTTAGCAACAGCATTAATGAAATCTGAACCATTTGCAATCATATTACCATAAGCTTCAGCTTGTAGGTTATTACCTTCACAAACGAATGTAGGACCGTTAGCAGCTTGCGATAATGCTTCATAGCTCCAAATCATACCATTCCATTCAATCTCAACAGCATTGGTATCAACGCCCCATGTTAATTGTAAGCCATTTGTAGTAGCAGAGCCATCTGTAGTATCAAAGAATACATCCATGTATCCTAATGGATCTAGTGCAGAACCAGAAATACCACCAATACCAATATCAAACTTACCTGTCATTTGTTTTTCGTAGTATACATCCATACCAGGATTGTTGATTACTGTTACATCTAATTGAATATTAGGATATACTGTTTGCTCATTAAAGATACTTTCCCATGCGCTTTCTATGTATTGACCTAACTTAGTTTGTTCATCACCATCAAATAATGATAATTCTAATCCAAGAATAACTGGTTCAGCTTCTGTGCCTTGTCCAATAGTTCCAGCTTTAACTAGGTTAGTTAATGCTTTAACATAATATTCTTTTGCAAGAGTAGCACTGAATCCATATGATTCTTCTAATAAATTAAGATCATTTACATAAATACCATTGATTACTGATTTACCAGCATCAGTTTCACGATAAATGTTACCTGCTGTTCCATCCATAACAACGTATGCACTGTTCATGTAGATGATTTCAGGATTTCTTGTCTTAGCAACTGTACTAGTAATATCTAGTCTATCGATTGCATAATACAATGCAGTTCTAAAATCAACTTCTTGTAATAATGGATTAGCTACCCATGTTTCTGCGCCCCATCCAAAGATTTCTTCTAATTGTTCTTGTGAAGCAGCATTAACATTCAAACGGAATACTGTTGCGCCTGGAGCTTTCTTTAATCCTGGGTTATCAATGAAATCTTCTAGTTTAGTTGAAGGAATAGAAATAACATCTAGTTTTCCAGCTTCCCACAATTCAAATGCAGCATTGTTATCTTTAACAATTGAGAATTCAACCTTGTCAAATGCATAGTTGAAAGGAATTGTATTATTTTGACTCCAGTTAGGATTCTTAGCTAAACGATAAGCTACGCTATCTTCAAGATAAGTTAATAGATATGGGCCAGTATATGCCATCATATTAGTCTTATCAAATTCGATATCAGTAATATTACCCCATTTAGTAGTAACAACTCCATTTGTATCAGTAACTTTTGTTGCTTCATACATTACGTCATAAACTGGACCTAAAATGAAACTTGAAGTACTATAATGGAAATCCCATGAGTTAAATTCTGTAGTTGTTTCAAATACAAATTGATATTTACTTACTTTTTTAATTCCTACTTGATCCCAAGTACCTTCACCTTTGAAGTATGCTTCAGCACCAACTACTTTGAATGTAGAACTGAAGAAAACATCATCCGCACGTGAGTTAACTTGTTTTGGATCTAATAATTGTTGATAAGTGTAAATGAAGTCATCAGCATCGATTTCAGCAAGTTTATTACCTTGATAATCTGTGAATTCTAGATCTTCTCTTAAAGTAATTAGCCATGTGTCTGCTAATGTGTTGTCGTCAACATTTTCAATTGGAACATATGTACCACCCACTAATTTTGCAGGTTGTGCTAATGTTTTAGCCATTGAAGGATACATCTTAAATCCATCAACTTCAGCATTAAAATCAATAACAAATAATGCATCAGATACCATAGTTAAGATATCACTTTCAGCTGAGTCTGAATACATTAAAGCATTTAATGTTTTAGGACTTGCGCTTGTGTATGATCTATAAGCTGGGTCAGTTGCAGTTCCTGCAGCAGTACCAGTTGATACAGATCCATAGAAAGTACCAAATCCCATATTAGGAACGTATACTTCTGATAATGGGGTAACTCTTTCACTATATAAAGTAAAGCTTAATGATGAATATAGTGGAATACTATAACCGACATTTAATAACCATCTTTCAAGAGCAGCTAAGATACCTGTTCTTGTTGCTAAATCAGCATATTTATAATTGAATAAATATCCCGCTTCACCACCAGCTAATTGTAATCCTGATACAGTTACAGGAATTTCTACAAAGTTTGTTGCATCAGTAGAACTGATAACTTTAATAGTTGCTTCTCCAGCAGCTAAACCAGTTACTAAACCACCAGCATCAACTTTAGCTACAGCTGTGTTAGAACTCTCATATAGTAAAGCACTTGGACCTGTTGCTTCAACTTGCCCTTTATTTGCTTCACTTCCCTTTACAGTAGAATTGAAAATTAATTCTAATTTTTCAGTTGTTGCAGTTACTTTTACAGTATCTTTTTCATCTTCTGGATTCTCAATTGGATCTTCCTCGTTAGGATCTTCCTCTTCAGGATCTTTACAGCCGATAAAAATGAATATGCAAGACACTAATAATAAGAACATAAAAAATTTCTTGAAATTCATAGTTCGTTTTCCTCCATCATTGTTTATCAAATTTGACCATTTGATTATTCTTATTATAAATGTTTCAAGTAATAAAGTCAATGTTTTTTTAATGTAAGCGCTTGATAACAATAAAAATATCGTATTTTTGCTTGTTTTTCTTGTTTAAAACGCTTACATAATGCGCTTTTTTAAATAAAAAAAGGATATTTTTAAAATATCCTTTTTATTATCTAACTGTTATTAAATTTGCATATGCTTTATTACCATTATCATTAAATATTTGTGCCAAAGCTTCTTCGTTGCCTGAACTTGTATAAATATAAGTTAAAGTAGGGCAATTTGCCAATATATTTTTACCTATTGTAATTGCTGTTGAAGGAATAAATATTTCTACAAGAGCACTACAATTTTTAAATGCATCTTGACCAATCTCTACTACTTCCGCAGGAAGGTTTATCTCTGTCAAACCAGTACAACTACTAAATGCTAAATTCCCTATTTTCTTTAATTTTGCTGGTAGATCAATTTCAGTTAATGCAGTACATCCAAAGAAAGCATTATCGATTATTTGTTCCAATTCTTCTGGGAAAACAATATTTGTTAATGCAATACAATCTTTAAATGCTGCTGAATGAATGATTCTTACTGTGTTAGGTAACTCTATTTCTTCTAGAGAACTACATCCAGCAAAGGCATTATTATTAATCTCTGTTACTTCACCTTGGAAAACCACTTCTTTTAGCGAACCACAATTTTCAAATAGTGAATCAACAATAATCTCTATGACTTCAGGAATAACAATGCTTTCTAACCCGTTGCAGCCAGCAAATGCGGATGTTCCTATTTCTTCTATACCATTAGGAATAACAATATTCTTCAAGTTTTCACAGCCGAAGAATGCTTTAGATCCAATCTTTTTCACTTCAGTATCAATTGTAAAATCTTCTAAGAATGTACATCCTTCGAATGCTGATTGTCCAATTTCTATAATTGTTCCTAAAAATTCTACGCTAGCTAAGTTCGTACAGTTTTGGAAGGCAAAATTTGATACCATATTTACTTTTGCTGGTACTATTATCTTCGTTAAACCACTACAACCACTAAATGTTCCCATACCGATTTTTTCTAATCCTGTAGGTAAAATCACTTCTGTAATTTTAGCGTGGGATGAGAAAACATAGTTTCCAATTTCTGTAACTTTGGAGTTAATTGTTACTTTTCCTACAATAGAATATGGTGCAAAAACTATGGAAACATCTTCTCCTTTGTCAAGATAAATAATGTTATCTTCTTCATAAAATCCTTCTTTATTATTATTAACAGAAATTTCTGCTAAATTAACACAATTCTTAAATGCAGATCCATCAATACTTTGGACGTTGCTGCCGATAGATACTTTTGTTAATGCTAAACAATCAGAGAACAGGTTATTAGAAATAATTAAAACATTATCAGGAATAACAATTTCTGTAATTGCTGTATTGGCAAAAGTATAAGCACCAAAAGAAACATTTGTACTTGTAGATCCTTCAATGGTTATCTTATTCAATTTAGTACATCTTTGGAAACTATTTGCTCCTACTGTAGTAATAGTAGAAGAAATAACCACCTCTTCTAGCGAAGTACAGCCAAAGAAACTATAATCTCTTAATGTTTTTAGTGAAGCAGGAAAAACAAGTTTTTCATATCCTTCTGTTCCTATTAATCGATAGCAATTAGCAAACGAACTAGCACCTACGCTTGTTAATGTATTAGAAAACTTAATTGTCTCTAAAGCATAGCAATTAAAGAATGTTCGATTTTTCACTGATGTCACTGTATTTGGAATATTGATTTTTTTTAATTTTGCACATTCTTCAAATAAACTATTTGATAATATGGTTAAACTTTCAGAAAGTTTAATCGATGTTAATGAACTACAACCAAAGAAGCTTCTATCGCCCAATGCTGTTACTGTATTAGGAAGATCAATCGTTTCAATTTTAGTACAGCCTTCAAAAACATTTTCTCCAATTGTTACAACATTTCGAGGAATATTTAATTCCACTAGAGCGTTACATCCAGCAAATGCTGAATCTCCAATAATTTTTAAATTGGTTGGTAAAGTAACTTCTGATAATCTTGTGCAGTTTTTAAATGTAGATTCTGATAAATTGGTTATTTCATTACCAATTACAACAGTTTTTAAATATTTACAACCTTGAAAAATACCATTTTGAATACTTGTAACTGTATTTGGAATAACAACATTTTCTAGTGAACCAGAGCAATTTCCAAATGCCAAAGATTTAATTGTTGTTACAGAAGCAGGAATATTAATTGTTTTTAATGAAGTACAACCATATAGCAATGTGTATTCTATTACTTTTAAGTCTTTTGGTAGGGTTATATCAGTCAAACTAGTGCAGCCCATAAAAGCACTAGCACCAACTATTTTTACTGAGTCTGGGATAACAATACCAGTGACTCTTGTACATGAAGCAAACTTGCGTGATCCTATTTCTGTAAGAGTTTCTGGCAAGAAAATTCTTCCGGAAATTCCTTTTGGAACAAATACGATTTCAGAAATGTCTTTATCATATAGTATTCCATCCCCACGATAATTACCGAATGTAGGATTGTTCTCATCAACAATAATTAAACGTAGTGCATCACATTTACTAAAAGCAGTTAAATCAATCTCTTTAATCCCTGAACCAATTTTTATAGTGTCCAAAGCAACGTTGCTAGCAAAGGTATAACTACCTATTCTTGTTATCTTATTTGGAATGGTGATTTCACGCAAAGCTTTACATTCATAGAAAGCTTTATCACCAATTTTTTTAACATTATTATGAAGTGTTACACTACGTAAATATTCACATCCTAAAAACTGTGAGTCTTTTATCTCTGTAACTGTTGTTGGTACGATAATTTCTTTTATTGATAAAGGCGTGAACAATATCTCTGTAATGCTTTTATTATATAAAACACCATCAATACTTTTATACGTCGTATTTTCTTCAGAAACAATAATTCTTTCTAATTTGATTAAGCCAGCAAAAGTTGTTTCAGTAATGGTGTGAACACCAGTACCAATAGTGACCTCAACAACATTACTACAGCCTGCAAATGGTGTTTCACCAAATTCTTCAACACTATCACTAAAGTTTAATGTGATAAATCCTTTGCAGTTTTTAAATGCATTGTCACCGATATATTGCAACTTGCTTTCATTTTCTGGATTACCTCCATCAAAACTAAGATTGACAAGTTTCGTACATCCAGAAAAAGCAGCAGCTTCAATTCTTTCTACAGTAGCTGGTAAAACTAAAGTTACAAGATTTTTACAGCCATAAAACGCATATGTTCCAACAACACTAACTTCTCCACCAATGGTAATATTAGTTAGATTAGTACAATTATAAAACGCTTCTCTAGGGAAAGTAGTAATACCTGCCCCTATTATAATTTTATTCAAATTGGTTGCGTTTCTAAACGTTTTATCACCTAAAAAAGTGACACTATCAGGAATGGTAACTTCCGTAATAGTTTTATTTTTCATAAAAGCGGAATCCGCAATAGAAATGATTTCATATTGAATGCCATCAGGATTTGTATAAATCTGTGGGATAGCAATAACTCCTTTAGTACCTACGTAATCAACAATTTCGCAAGTATTATCAGAATTTAAATGGTATTGAAACCCAAGAGAATCTTCTATAGTTTCCTTTTTCTTACAACCTGCAAACAAAAGCAAGGCAAAAAATAACACCATTGCTATAAATATTCTTTTCTTCATTTTATATTCCTCCTTAAATATTGGCATTTCTCTATTATTGGTAATTATACCATGGATATGTGAAAATATCAACCAATTTTTATTTTTAATCATGACCATTCAGCTAAATAAAGCCCTATTTCAAGCAAAAAATTGTCTAAAATAAGGCTTTTCTAATTCTTTATTTCCTTGCTGTTCCTTCAGTTCCCCAAATAGCAGCATAATCTTGGTAAACTTGCTTAATAATCGGCCAAGAAGCGTCTCCTGTTTCAAGGTAAATCGTGTGGAACAATTCATCGCTATAGTAAACTCCCATAGCTTCTTTAAACTCATCTTTAATATCCATCATTTGTGCAAACGAGAAATAATACATCAAGTAATTGGTAGGAACTTCAACGTAGAAGTAATAGATTTCTTCAAAATCATCTAAACTAACCGTATCTCCACTACTCCATGTATAACGTCCACTAGTAACATCATCCATTGTCAGTCCATAACCATCGATAATTTCTTCTATTCCCCAACCTTCATAGTTAACACCAATATCAATTCTACATGCACTTAACGAACTGATTGGATCAAGCATGAACATTTGTTGCATAGCATAATTATCAATTACATACTTAGTGCAATAGTTTTCAACATACACTGCCCAAGCTTCAGAATAACCTGTATAACTAACAACCTTACGAACATTATGAGCATCTGTGTTTTTGAAATAAATATTTTGGAACATATGTCCTGGCCATGCTTCATGGGTAATTGTTGTAAACATATAGTCATTAACTTCACTAAAATCTGGTGGGTTAATATAAAAGACCTCGGAAGTATTCGCATCAATAGGTGATGTTAAATAAAATGCAGGTGATGAATTTTCTTGCAATGCTGGCGCCACTTCTTTCACAACAATATCTTCACCAAATACCAATTCTACTGGTAATTCAGGGAAATCAGCTTTTACTGCTTCTTGTAAGAAAGGAATTACACCATTTAATGATGGATAATACTCAATTTCATCTTTATCATCATAAATGATTAAATTAGCATCTTCCATTAAATTACCACTATATTCAGAATAATATTCCGCATAAGCTTCTGCTTCCGCAATTTTAGCTTCGATATAGGTAATCAATTCTGGAATTGTCATATCAGAACCGCATTTCCTTTGGAACAGAATCTCGTAATACTTCTTTCCTGTTTCGGTATCGGATAATGATCCTCGTAGTTCATCATTATTTGCTGCTTTTAATTGTAATAAATTATTTTTCAACCATACATAAGCGCCAACAAAATTATCATTTACATATTGAGCATTTCTCGCTTTATATTCATCTACTTCTGCTGATGTTAAGAAATCATAAGAGCCAATTCGATCATTGAAAACAGTGATTAAATAGTTTTCTCCTTCTGCTTCAATAAAAGCATCGCATTGTTCGATGACTAAATCTATAACGAAATCAGTCATAGGATTTCCTTTTCCTGATGTTAATTTCGACATTTCAAACATGAAAAGTGCTTCAAAATCAGATTGTGTTGTGATTAAATATTGGAAATAATTTTCAATATCGCGTTTGTTATCAAAACGATATTCCGCTATAATGGATGGTAATTGAGCTTGATAACCAAGGTAGCTACCCAATTGTGTTCCATAGTAGAAATAAATATTTTCTCCTTCATCGGTAAATTCAAAATATTTCAAATTACGATCAATATAATCTAAAATAACGTCATAAGCTAGTTTTTGACTAGTTGATAAATCGTTACGATTGAAAGCTAATAATTTCCCCTTGATAACCATTAACTCATCATAATAGTCAATTTCTGCTTCAGGACTCATGTCATATTCTGTTGTTGCTATAACTGGAGCATTTGCTAAATCCGTTCCATATTTTACATCAAAAGCTTCAACATCATAAATTAGGTAATTAACATTGAATGGAGAGTCACCTAAATAATATAAGAATGTTTCATCTAGAAAAGCATTAAATTCAACATCATCAACTTCACCCGTTGGTTTTTGATATTCATGGATTACAGGTACATAATCAACTGTTGATTTTTTTGTTATAGTTAGAACTTTTTCACCATCCAAATAGGTTAGTAAAATATTGTTTAATATCAATTCATGATTAATTGCTAATTCACTCAAAGTTACAAAGACTTTTTGACTAAAGGCATCATCCTCTTCTTTAGGAACTACAATTTTCACAAGATTAACTCCATCGGTAGCTTCAAAAATAACATGTTTATCGTCATCAAAAATGGTTGGTTTGCTATAAACATTAAGGCTTGAAAAATCAACATATTTATAGATGCTATTTTCTATTTGACTTTGTGATAGATCAGTTATTATCGCATTAGGAACTTGATTTTGTCCATTCGTTGTTAGAATACCACTAACGCTCTTAATTCCAGCTCTATCACCAACAGTCGTTTTAACTCCACTAATGATGACTTCTTTACCTTCTCCTAAGATAGCATCATTAACTGTCATGACTGTTGCTGTTGCAGATACAGCGGTTGTTGCCATACTTTCGTCAAATATGTATAAAGTGGTTCCTAAATAATAGGTTGTATATGCCTTTACAACAACCATTTCTCCATCAGCGATAGAGTTTAATTCAGTTAGACTAACAAATTTATCGTTTGGTACATTTACAATAAAACTACTGGTGATTCCACCATAATTAATCGTAATGGTGTGTTCACCTTTCATATATAAACTAATATAATCGCTACCACTCATCATACGCAATGTGATTGGTGTTGATTTAATTTCACCTGTTGAGTATACCATATCTACTAAGATATTTTTATAATTGAAAGTTGCTTCACTATAGGCAGATAACACACTTTCTGCATTGATTTGTAGAGTTTTTAAAACGGATGCTGGTACATTAATATAAAAAGTAGCAGCTGCTCCTTGATATTCAACACCAACAATTTGTTCCCCTGTTGTTCGTAGTTTTAATAAATCTTCTTCCGATAACATTTCTTCAGTTAAATTGATTAATTCTTCTTCTCCATCAGAATAAATTACCTTTACAATAATATCTTGTAAATCAAATATTTCCTTCTTTTGTGCTTCTGTAACGCTATCATTATCTACTGCGATTCCTACTACTGTTGGGTTTGGAATTACAAAAGTAATTGTTACTTCAAGTCCTTCATAAGAAAAAGTCAAATCATAGCTACCAGGACTTGTTAATTTGCTAATGTCTCCACTTGAAATCATTTCTTGCGTAACATCAATTTGTTCTTTTGTTCCATTCTTTAAGTTGAGTGTTAATTTCAACTCCCCAATTTCTACTTTCCCATCTTCAACCGCAGTATTGATCATTTCCTCATCAACGCTAATGGATTCTATTTTAGAACTGCATGCTGATAATGTGAACGTAAACGCCAATAATAGTACTAATACAAAAAATTTTGTATTCCTTTTCATTTCTGTTTCTCCTTCAAATTGTATTGATGTTAGCATATTTTATCTTTTTTTTAATTTTTTTTCAATATGAAAACGCTTTGTTTCTTAAATCAAATTGAAATTGTAACAAATTAAACGCTTTCATATACCACATCAACATAAATTATATCAAATTTTAAATAGGAAAGCAATTTGAAAAACTTGATTTTATTTGTAAGCAAGAGTATAATATAGCACAATAGATATCATTGGAGGTTTATTATGAATATAGTACTATCAGGAATTAAACCAACCGGAATACCAACACTAGGAAATTATTTAGGAGCGCTAAAGAACTTTGTAAAGCTGCAAAATTCAATGACAGATTATGAATTTTTCGTTTTCGTTGCTGACTTACACGCAATCACTACTCCACAAGATCCTAAAACATTAAGACAAAACATCAAGAATGTTGCCGCTTTGTATTTAGCTTGTGGTTTAAATCCAGAACGACTGGTTCTCTTTATTCAATCAGAGGTAAATGCACATGTTAAGCTTGGTTACGCTATGCAATCTTTATGTTATATGGGAGAATTGGAACGTATGACTCAATACAAAGATAAAGCAGCAAAGCAAACACAGGGAATTACTTCTGCTTTATTTACTTATCCTGCTTTAATGGCTGCAGACATTCTTTTATATGATGCAAAATATGTTCCCGTAGGAGATGACCAAAAACAACATCTAGAATTAACTCGCGATTTAGCAATCCGTTTCAATAATCGTTATGGAGAAACCTTCGTTGTCCCAGAGCCATTAATCCCAAAGAAGGGTGCAAGAATAATGGATCTTCAAGATCCTAGCAAAAAAATGGATAAAAGTGCCGACAACGAAAAGGGTTGTATTTTCCTTTTAGAACCCATCAATAGCATCAAAAAGAAAATAAAAAGTGCTGTCACTGATTTAGAAACCTGTGTTCGTTATGACAAAGAAAAGAAACCTGGTATTTCTAATCTAATGACTATTTACTCAACAATTTCAGAATTATCATTTGCTGAGATTGAAGCAAAATATGTTGGTAAAGGTTATGGCGATTTTAAAGAAGATTTAGCGGAAATTGTGGCTTGTGAAATTAGTAAAATACAAGAAAACTTTAATCGTATTATTAATTCCCAAGAACTTGAGAACATTCTCAATCAAGGTAAGGAACGAGCCAGCTTAATAGCTAATCGAAAAATTGATAAAGTATTTAAAAAAATAGGCTTAGGTAGACAACAGAAATAGAAAACATACCTAAGCTACTCTCGAGTGTTAATAATATTAACACTCTTTTTTATTTATACTCGCTTCCTTTCTATCATGCATATGTTACAATTAAAAACATACTAATTGCCAAGTAAAAAAACACCTTCAAAAGGTGTTTTTAATCAGCTTCTTACTTAGTGCCTAATTAAGTAATAGTTCTTTTTACCACGACGAACAATGGTAAATCTATTTTCAATAGCTCCCTCTGGCGAGATCACAAAATTCATGTCTTTTGTGATTTCTCCGTTGATACTAATCGCTCCATTTTCTAGAAAAGTTCGGGCTTCTCGTTTAGAAGATGCCGCTTTTATTTCTATTAAGCTATCAACAATATTCATTGGTTTGTTAATGTCGCTTGTTGGAACTCCTTTAAAACCTTCCTCAATTTCTTCTGCGTTTAATTCTTTCACTTTTCCGCTAAATAATACTTCAGAAATGTGAACTGCTTGTTCATATGCTTTTACTCCGTGAACCATTGTCACAATTTCTCTTGATAAGACTTTTTGTGCTTCTCGAAGATGTGGTTCTGCGGCAACCTTCTTTGCAAGTTCCTCTATTTCTTCTTTAGATAAGAAAGTGTAATACTTAATATATTTAATAACATCAGCATCAGCAGTATTGATAAAGTATTGATACATTTCATAAGGAGTTGTCTTTTTTTCATCTAACCAAACAGCACCACTTTCTGTTTTACCAAACTTTGTTCCATCAGACTTAACAATTAGTGGTATTGTTAGGCAGTATACTTTTGCTTCATTTCCTTCAACTTTTCTAATTAAATCAAATCCAGCTGTGATATTACCCCATTGATCTTGACCGCCAATTTGCATATCACATTTTAAAATTGGATCTTGATGCATTTTTAAGAAGTCAATTGCTTGCATAATCATATAAGAAAATTCTAAATAGGTTAGTCCACAATCAAGTCGCGACTTAACACAATCTTTAGCCAACATTTGATTGATGTTGAAGTGTTTTCCATACTCGCGCCACAAGTCTATTGCTGACATTTTAGATAACCAATCATAATTATCAACACAAAACGCTGTTTTATCATCAAATTTAATAAAACGAGAAAATTGCGATTTAAATAATTTTCCCCATCCTAATACGGTTTCAACAGGATTCATTGCTCGTTCATTTTTCTTTCCTGTTGGATCTCCAATTAAACCAGTTCCTCCTCCAGTTAAAACGATAACGCGATGCCCTGCTTTATGAAATCTCATTAAGGTAACTATTGGTAATAATGAACCAATATGTAAACTATCCGCTGTTGGATCAAAACCACAATATAACGAAATTGGTCCTTCTTGAAGTCTCTTATCTAAGGCTTCTTCATCAATGACATCATATATTAATCCTCTCCATTTTAAATCTTGTAATAAGTTCATATCTTTATTCCTCTCTAAAAATGTTTTCCTTTCTACTTTTTTATATAAAAAGTCCCTAGAATAATCTAAGGACTTAATTTCATTAAGCGGTACCACCTTAGTTTTTAGACACGTCTAAACACTCATTTTTTTGTAAAACTCCTAAGATGTATTTCTAGATTATTTTTGCTTATTATTCCACCATTAAAATAAGTCTCTTTATTTCAAATCTAATCTATACTCATTCTTAATCTTCGCTTTTATTTAGTTGATTCACGCCATACAATACTATATGGTAGTAGTATTTTTTGACCTTTGCTTTCTTCGTTTCTCATTAATTCTGTTAAGTAACTCATCGCTCTATTCCCCATTTCATAAATAGGAATTTCAGCACAAGTTAATTTAGGATTAGATAGTATTGCATATCTTGTATTTTGCATGCCAATTATTTGGAATTGATCTGGAACTTTTATTCCTTTTCTAGTAGCAACATTCATAAATGAAATCGCCATCGAATCTCTAACTACTAAAGCAACATCAGGAATTCTTTTTTCCAATTCTTCGCTAAAGAAACTTTCGTTTTTAGCGATATCTCCACTAGAATAAATAATATCAATAGCTAAGCCTGCTTCTTGCATTGCTCTTACATAGCCTTTTTGTTTCATTTCATTTAGAGTATATTTGTGTTCAGTTCCAACAAAAACAATTTTTTTATTTCCGCGGTTAATCATTGTTTTTGTGATGTCATAAGCACATTGCTCATAGTCAACACATACACTACCTATTGTATCTTTTTGTGATAAAGAGTTAACAAATACAACTGGAACTGGAGTGTACTCTATCTGCTGATATGCTTCTTTTGTCATTTCATCATTCATGAATAAAATTCCATCAACACTTGAAGCAATGACTTCTCCCCAGAAATCTCGCTCTTGCTCATGATCTTTGTTGATAAATAAACGAATGGTATATCCCATTTTCTTTGCTACATCATCAATTCCTTGAATCATTTCAGCAACACTAGCCCGTGACAATTCTGGAATTACAACGGCAACGGTTGTAGAGCGACGGCTCGCCAAACCACGAGCATTCGCATTTGGTTTATATCCCTTTTCTTTTATGATTCGCAAAACCTTGTTTCTTGTCGCTTCTTTTACTTTTTCTGGATGATTTAAAACACGAGAAACTGTTGCTAAACTTACCCCTGCAGCACCAGCTATATCATATATTTTGCTTTGATTCATGATTCTTCCTCCTACCTTCTACTTGTATATTCTAACATAGATATATTATCTTTGCAAGTTTTTCATGAAAGTATTTCAAAATTTAAAAAGGTGCCGTTTATGCCGACACCTTTATTTTTAATAACTTACAAGCGCTCTTTGATACGAGCAGCCTTAGCAGATAAAGTACGAATGTAATTAAGTTTCGCTCTTCTAACTTTACCACGACGAACAACTTCGATTTTGTCCACTGCTGGAGAATGGATAGGGAATGTTTTTTCAACACCTATACCATAAGAGTTTTTACGAACTGTAAATGTTTCGCTAACTCCTCCACCACGTCTTTTAATTACTAATCCTTCAAATATTTGGACACGTTCACGATCTCCCTCAATAATTTTAATGTGTACTTTTACATTATCACCAGGACGAAAATCAGGAACATCTTTTTTCAAATACTCTTTCGTAATAGCATCAAGTAATTGTTGACTCATTTGTTTTCACGCTCCTTCTACCAATGCTCATTCCTATCTTCTATTTTAATAGTAGCGGAGCATCGTGACTAGTTAAATATATTAACCTTGTATATTATATATTATTTATTCAAAAAAAGCAAGTTTTTTATTTTGAATTTTAACTCTATCCACAATTACATCCTTTTTCAGGAACAAAATTTCCTTGTTTATCATGAACATATTGATGATATCCCCCTTTGTAATAATAAAGAGCAGTATAGCCTTCTATCTCTAATGCTTGCAGCATCATTAAAGCATACTGATCATCCGTTGTTATCACAACGATTCCTTTTGTTTTGTTGGGATAGGATAATAAAATACTATGAACCAGTTTTTCGATTTTCATCGAATAGTCTTCTACAATGTCTGGACCAAAACACATAAAATTAGCGATATGTCCTTCCTCAATACACTCATCACGCAACCTCATATCATATTTTAATACTTCTTCGTCAGTAATCAATGCATCGAATTCTTGAGCATCACTGATTGCCCTGATATTTTTTTTATGACATCCGCTAAAAAGTATGATAGCTATCAATCCAACTATACTAATTATTAGTTTTAAGGTCTTCATTTTTTTCAATCATTTCTAAGAATTTTTTATCTTCTTTCGTTAAATTTGCTTTCACTAATAAATCAGGCCTATGTTTTGCTGTGTTTTCTAGAGATTTAAAACGACGCCATTTCCTAATATTTTCGTGATTTCCCGATAATAAGACTTCAGGAACTAGATGTCCTTCAAAATCAACAGGTCTAGTATATTGAGGAAACTCTAATAAATCATTATCAAAACTTTCTACTTCAATCGATTCCTCATTCCCCAATACTTGAGGTATCAACCTTACTACACTGTCAATGATTGCTAGAGCAGCTATCTCCCCTCCTGTTAATATAAAATCACCAATAGAAACTTCTTCATCAATGTAATGAGTGATACGGTTATCAATTCCTTCATAATGACCACAAATAATAATTAGATGTTGTTCATTTGCATAGGAAGTAGCCTTCTCTTGCGAATAAGGTACTCCACAAGGAGTAGTAATTATTTTTTTAGCTGCGGAAAAATTAGGTATGGATCTCAAGCAATCAACAATCGGTTGTACTTCAATAATCATTCCTGCACCACCGCCATAAGAGTAGTCATCCACTCGCAAGTTCTTCTTTTCAGAATATTGGCGAAAATCGTGAATATTAATGGTTACAGCTTGCTTTTCAATTGCTCTTTTGATAATAGAAGAGTTTATGATTCCCATAAACATTTCAGGAAATAGTGTTAAAACGTCGATGATCATAATAGTCCCTCGATGGGGCAGATTTCTACAAATCCTTTTTTAAGATCAATTCTCTTAACATATTCCCCAACAAAAGGAACTAGTGCTTCTTTTCCATCTTGCTTGGTGATGACAAGTATTTCTCCTTGGGGAACTTCCATAATATCACTAACATTACCTAATAAATTGTGTTTTTCATCAAGAACCACTAAACCAATAATTTCACTATAGTAAAAATCATCCTTTTGTAAACTCTTTCGTGACAAACTATCAACATAGATATCTTTTCCAACAAACTCTAAAACATCATTAATATTTAGTAAATCATTAATGGTAATTAAAGCCATTTCTTTATGTATTCTATAACTATTAATCACAATTTCTTGATAGGTTTGATTGTTTTTAAGATATAATTTATTTCCTTTTTTAAATCTTTCTTCAGGAAAACTCGTTTCTATTTTTACTTTTAGTTCTCCTTTAATTCCGTGTGTTGCTAGAATTGACCCTACTAAATAATATTCCATAGTTACCTCACGTTCATCGCTCTTAACGAGTTTAATATTGCAATTAATGACACACCAACATCTGCGAATATCGCTTCATAAATCAAAAATTGGTTAATTCCATCTATATTCAGTGGAGCAATAATTAAAACGACTAACTTGATAGCGAGTGCTAAAATAATGTTTTGAATAACAATTCTTCTTGTTTTTCTTGCTATTTTTAATGCTGTAGGAAGTTTTGATAATTCATCAGTCATTAAGACAATATCTGCAACCTCAATTGCAGCATCACTACCCAAAGCTCCCATAGCAATACCAATATCAGCACTACTTAACACAGGAGCATCGTTGACGCCATCTCCTACAAAAGCAACCTTTTGATTAGGATTGCGTTTTTTAATCTCTTCTATCTTTTGCACTTTCTCGATTGGATTCATTTCATAGTAATATTCATCGATGTTTAATTTTGATGCTACTTTCGTAGTTATTTTTTCACTATCACCAGTTAAAATGATGTTATTATTGATTCCCATACTTTTTAATTCATCAATGGTTTCTTTTGCTTTATCTTTAATTGTGTCTTCAATAATAAAATATCCTTCTGCTCTACCATTAATGGCAACAAATAAATTAGGTAATTTTCGTACGGAATCCCTAACTCGTACTTTCAGTTGTTTTAAGTAATCCACGCGACCTACGTCTACATTTGTTTGATCAACAATTGCACTAATTCCTCGATTGGAAATTGGATTAATGGAAACCACCTTTGATGAATCAATGATACCTTCGTAGTGTAATAGAATTGCTTTTGCAATTGGATGGTTGCTACCCACCTCAACATGAGCTGCATAATATAAGAGTTCTTCTTCTGTATATGTACCCAAAGAAACAATTTTTTTAACTCTAAAATTGCCTTGAGTTATGGTTCCTGTTTTATCAAAAACAAAGGTCTTCACTCCATTTAATGCTTCTAGATAATTACTTCCTTTGATGAGAATACCTTGTTTACTAGCACCACCAATACCTCCAAAAAATCCCAAAGGAATAGAAATTACCAAAGCACATGGACAGGATACCACTAAAAAAATCATCGCTACTCGAATGGATTCTTTAAAACCATTTTCCCATGCTATATCATATTTTGGACTAATAAAAGGAATAAATACAGCAATCAAAACTGCAAAAATTACTACAATTGGAGTATATACTTTCGCAAATTTAGAAATAAACGTTTCTGATTTTGATTTTAATGTACTGGCATTTTCAACCATGTTTAAAATTTTAGAAACCATCGAGTCTTCATAAATTCGTTTCACTTTTACTCGTAAATTACCATCGTTACAAATGGCGCCTGATAATACTTCATCACCAACTGTAACAGATTTTTCAATGCTTTCCCCTGTTAATGCTGAAACATCTAAGGAAGCATTTCCTGCCATTACTTCTCCATCGAGAGCAATTCTTTCTCCTGGATTTACTAATAATACATCACCAAGTACAACTTCGTTGGGATCAACTTCCATCACTTCTCCATTAATTTCAATGTTTGCTTTTTGTGGCTGAAAGTTCATTAACGCAGCAATTGACTTACGAGAATAATTCACTGCATATTGTTGGAAAAGTTCTCCCAATTTGTAAAAGATGATAACAAATAAAGCTTCGTCGTAATATTTAATACTTAGCGCAACAATAGTTGCCAGTGACATTAAAAACTTTTCATCAAAAACTCGACCAGAAGCGATGTTTTTAAAAGCACCATATAAAACGTCTTTTGCTAATAAAATATATGCGGGAATATATAACACATAAATAATTAATAATTTTACAAATTCATTTTCATAGCTTATACTATTTAGAATTGTTTTTAGAATAAATCCAACCATGAATATACTAAATCCAATGATAAATTCATTGCGCCTTTTTCTATCCACTTTTACTTGTGTTGATATGTCTCCAAATTGTTTCTTTGTATTTTCAGTTACATTTATTTCACTATCAACAGAAGTAGCAATTTCTTGAACTCGTTTTTCCAATTCACTTAATAATTCTACATCTGTCGTTTCAATAATAAATTTCTTTGTAGCGAAATCAACAACAACAAATTCATGGTTAAATTGTCTCTTAGCAATTCTTTCGATTTTTGCCGCACAATTAGCACAATCAAGATTCTCTAAAATTAAAACCTTTCGATAACATGGTTTTATTTCTCGTTCCTTTATTTCAATATCTTCATCGATACTTTCAATTAGATCGATAATTTCTACTGTTTTAGCATTTATTTCAAAATCATCTTTATATGTGATTGTTAATATTGATCTCTCTTTGTTAATAGAAAAGTTACCTTTACCGATTAATTTTTCTAAAAGAACCTCAGCCTTAACAAGCATATTACTACTAGCATTTTCAATCTTAAATTGTCGGACGAAATTTTTCATAATTATCGATGAGCAACGTGTCTAAATACTTGTTCTAGAATGGTCTTAACATGTTCATCACTAAGACCATAATACACGGCTTTTCCTTTTCTTTCACTCTTTACAATATCATTCATTTTTAAAAACTGTAGTTGATGAGATACAGCAGATTGTGTCAAATTTACATTACTTGCAATCGTTGATACGGATTTACTCTCATCAAATATTTCAGCGATGATTTTTAATCTCGTTTCATCTCCCAAAGACTTAAATATATTAATACATTTATCTAAATGTTCCATAACGCACCTCTCTAACAAAAAACACATATGAACGTTTGTTCATATGTGCATATTATACGCCTTTTTAACTTACTAGACAATGTTTTTTCTTATTCTAAAGATGTAATAATTTCTATTTTTCATATTCTTCTCGTAATTGTTTTTTAATTTCATCACAAGTCAAATTGCATGTTTTTGCTTTTGAACATCCATGACAAGGAGCATTTTTATTCTTAATAAAATTAAAATATATAACTATGCTCACTAATAATACAATTCCTATTATAATGATAATATCTGATACTGTCATAGAAAGATCCCCCCTATTAAAGTTCCTATTGTAAATACCAATGTTGAAAAAATCCAAGCTAAGCCTGTTTGAAATCCTATTGCTTTCAACATTTGTTTTGTACTTCCTAATTCTCGACGCATCGCTCCTATTGCACCAAAACATGGCGCACTGAATAGATTAAACATCATAAAAGCATAGGCACTAAGTGGTGTAAAGAAAGCAAATATGCTACTTCCAAAGATTAAAGAGGTTTCCGTTATGTCTTCCCCGAAACCTGCTATGATTGCCATGGAAGAAACTACTTGTTCTTTTGCAACTAATCCTTGGATTGCTGAAACTGTTGCTGCCCAACTATATTCACCAATAATTGGATAAAAGAACCAAGCAAATAGATTTCCTATCCCTGCTAATATACTTTTCTCAACCGAAATTCCATACTCAAATTTCCAAGAAAAACTTAGCATAAACCAAATGATAATGGAGCATATAAGAATAATACTTCCCGCTCTTTTTATAAATGACCATGTTTTATCAAACACATCTCGTAAAACATATTTCATACTTGGAAGTTTATACTTTGGAAGTTCTGATATATAGACCGATGTTTTCCCTTTAAATAATATCTTTTTTAGAATAAGTGCACTGACAATGATGACAGTAATAGCAAGGAAGTATAATGATGCTGCTATGATTCCTTGATTCTTTTCAAAAAAGAAACTAGAAAAAACGATGATAATCGGTAATTTTGCACTGCAAGGTATAAACGGCGTTAAGAAAATGGTCATTTTTCTTTCTTCCTCGTTTTCTATCGTTCTACATGACATGATTCCTGGCACGCTACATCCTGTACCAACAATAAATGGTATCAACGATTTTCCGCTTAGTCCAATTTTTCTAAATAATTTATCTAAGAAAAAGGAAATCCTCGCCATGTATCCTGTTACTTCTAAAATCGAAATTAACAAAAAGAGAATAATCAATTGAGGAATAAAGTTTAATACAGCTCCTACACCAGCAACAATACCATCTACGGTTAAACTTATCAACCAAGCTGAGGTATGAATTGCTTCCAATTTCCCACTGAACCACTCACCAAACTGACCTATTCTAGTATTAACAAAATCAACAGTAAAGTTTCCTACAACTCCAACAGCAAGCATGTATATAGTTGTCATAATAACAGCGAAGATGGGGATTGCTAGCCATTTATTTAGGAAGATTTTATCGAGTTTGTCGGTTGTTGATTGTTTCACTTCTTTCGTAACGACTACTTTTTCTTTTAATGCTTCGATATAATCATAGCGCTGACTCGCAATAACTTCCTCAACATCACTATCGTAATATTCTTTCACTTCTTTAATTTTCTGCTCTATTTTCTTGTTTTGATACTTAGTAAACATCATATCTTCTTCTAGAGTTTTAATCGTTGCAAAGCGGCTATGATCGACATTGATTTTTACCTCTTCGATGATTTCTTCAATCATTGGTGAATATATTTTATTGTGAATATTCTCTAAAATCTCATTGCGGCGAATATGAGAAATTAAATGTTCAATTCCTGTGTTTTTTAATGCTGATATTTTAATCACTGTTGTGTTCAGCAATTTCGATAGTTTATTAATATCGATGTAGATTCCTTTTTTCTCAACGATATCTGCCATATTTAAAGCAATAATCACCTTACTATCTAGCTCCAATAATTGTGTTGTTAGATATAGACTTCTTTCTAACGATGTAGAATCGATGATATTAATGATTAAGTCTGGTTTTTCTTCAAAAATATATTTACGAGAAATTTCTTCTTCTAGGGTGTAAGGACTTAAGGAATAAATCCCTGGCAAGTCGACCAATTCATAGTTTGTACTACGAATTGTTCCTATTTTTCTTTCAATAGTAACTCCTGCCCAATTCCCTACTTTTTGATTTAATCCTGTTAACAGATTAAATAGTGTCGTTTTTCCACTATTCTGATTTCCTACCAATGCTATTTTCATTTATTCCACCACTCTAATATCAATATTTTTTGTTTCGGTTTCACGAATACATAATTCATATCCTCTTAGTAAAATATCAATAGGGTCTCCCATCGGTGCTTTTTTCTTTACTTCAATGGTGACTCCTTTGGTAATTCCCATATCAAGCAATCGCCTTCTCAGTGCTTTATTATCATTATGAAGCGCTAATACAACAGCTTTTTGGCCGATAATCAAATCACTTAAATGACCTTCACTACCCACACTTAATATTTTTTTGCTCATAAGTCCTCCATAAGTTAACCACGGTTAACATTATATCATATCCTATTTTTTTGTCAATTAAAATAGTAATAAAACGTTTTGTTAAAATCGTTTTCAAATAAAAAGATTCTTTTTTTGTTTTTTTTACTTTTTTTTGATATAATTGTTTTAGGAGATACCATCTATGAAAGAACTAACTAAAGCAAATGAAGATTATCTAGAAGCAATACTAATGCTTGAACAAAAACATGGAATTGTAAAGACAAGTGAAATAGCCCAACTTTTAAATGTTTCTCGGCCTGGTGTTACAAAAGCAATGAACGCACTAAAAACTGCTGGCCTAATTGAAAAAGAAAGTTATAGTGCCATTTTACTAACAGAAATGGGTCGTCTTCAAGCCAATGAAATTTTAAATCGGCACAATAAAATAAAATTATTTCTTATAAAATTGGGTGTTTCTTCCGAAATTGCAGAATTAGATTGCTGTAAAATAGAACATGTAATCAGTGATGAAACCTTTGAGAAAATAGAAAAATTCATAAAATAAAAAAGAAAGCTATTTTTAGCTTTCTTTTTTTTCAATATTACTTTTAAATGATTAAAATGAATCAACAGAAATCTCAATTTTCTTCCCGAATCTTGATGCAGAAGCATAAGCTATTGTTCTAATTGAATTAATAACTCTTCCTTTTTTACCGATTATTCGTCCTATATCATCAGGATTTACAATGATTTGAACCATAATTGTGTTTTCTTCTTCTGACAAAATCTTAACAGCCACTTCATCAGGAAATAACACCAATGGTTTGATTAGATCACACAAAAACTTTTCGTAATTAATTTCTTGCATGTTCTTTCCTACTTTTTACTATTAAGAAACTTTTCATTTATTCCTAATTTACTGAATAAAGATTTTACTGTATCTGTAGGTTGTGCTCCTTTTGCCAACCATTCTAGAGCTTTTTGTTCGTCGATTTTAATTACATCATTTTTTTCAATTGGATGATATGTGCCGATTATTTCAATAAAACGTCCATCTCTAGGACTTGTGCTATTCGTTGCAACAACACGATAAAACGGTCTCTTTTTTGCCCCGAATCTTTGTAATCTTAACTTTACAGCCATAAATAATACCTCCTTGTTTTCATTCTTTGATAAGTATACCACAACAATCAACCGTTGTCAAGTATTTTTACTTAACATCTTTTCAAGATTAAATCGTTTTTAATTGTCCCCCTGATAATCTTGATTCTTCAGCCTTAAACGCCATCTTATGGCTTTCTAAAGCCTCATTAATCTCTGTTATTGTTATCTTATCTTTCTTATTTCTAATATTATTAATTAAGTCTTTAATCATTCGTTTATCTCCGCCAGAGTGCCCAGAAAAATCACTAGCAATATTTCTAACATCAATTGTTTCTGTTTTTCCACCGAATACTTTTACTGTCATCGACATTGCTTCAAGATCACCCTCTATTTCTCCTATTGTTCCGTGTATTTTTATATTACGATGCATCTCATTGGAAAATGCAGTAATATTTAACTGTGCTACAGCATGATTAGCAAATAACATGTTAATAATTTGATTATCAGGAACATTATTATCACATTGATAAACACATTTCCCATAAGGGTGTTCAGGATTACTTAATACTTTTTCAACATCAGGATCAAGAGAGAAAATCATAAACCATCTTGGATTTTTCTTATAAAAGTTAAGGGCATTATAAGCACAATCAACCTTGCATTGATAACAATTCTTTGCACTTCCTATAGGAGCATTTTCTTTTTTAAAGTACTCAAGACTTCCAAAAGAAGAAATAGCTGTGCAATTGGAGCCTATCAACCACTTAATGATATCAAAATCGTGACAACTCTTTGCAACTACCATTGGTGACGTTACGTCTCCACGATGCCAATTACCTCTAACATAACTATGAGCATAATGATAATAACCGATATTTTCTGTTTGAGTAATTGACCTTACTTTTCCTATAACATTACTATCAATCACTTCTTTTAATTTATTATAAAAAGGTGTATATCGTAAAACATGGCAAATTGCTACTTTACGATTCAATTTTTTTGCTTTTTCTGCGATTTCTTGACATTGTTTTTCTGTTGATGCAATTGGCTTTTCTAATAAAATATCATATCCTAAATCTAGTGCTTTCATAGCATGTTTATAATGCCATTGATCCATTGTTGAGATAATTAAAATATCAGCTAGTTTTCCTTTACTTAAAAATTCATCATCTGAGATATAGTAATTATTTTCTTCAATTTTGAACATCTGCTTGACCAATTCTTTTTTTATTGGATTTACTTCACATACATGAGTAACTTTTACGTCTTCGAGTTCACCTATCGCTTGTGCATAAGTAAACCCTCTTGCTCCCATGCCTAAAATTGCAATTGTAATCATATGTCCTCCTTATATTTATGTTCTTATTATAACACACGATTCAATTAAAAATCTTTTTTTGTTTTTTTTATTAATATATTGTATAATATTACGAGGTGAATTTTCAATGAAAAAATATTGCGAGTATTGTGGAGCTGAAATGGAAGATGATTTTGTTGTTTGTTGCAACTGTGGTAAGACAAACAAAAATGAAAATCAAGAAAAACCAACTCTCTCAACAATTCAAGAAACAAAAAGTGAATATTCAGAACATAAGCGTACGGATTCTAATATAAAAGATGATGGTTCTTTGGGTTGGTTTCTATTAGGTCTTTTCATTCCTTTTGTTGGGATTATCTTAGGAGTCATTTGGAACAAAGAAAAACCACGCAATGCAAAAATGCTCTTTTGGGGATTTGGTTTGGCCATACTTGCTTCAGTCCTTCTAAAAGCTTCTCCTTTTTCTTGCTGGGGAATTTAAAAAAACTCTTTCTCTGTTATGGTGTTTCTATGGCAAACAGGAATTATATTCCCTTTAGAAGCCCAGTAACAAACGAAAGAGTTTTATTCATTTTCTTTTAATATTTCAATTTCTTCATCGGTTAGTAATCGATACCCACCAATGGGAAGTTTTTCATCCAATTGCAATTTTCCAATCGCAATGCGTTTTAAGTAGGTTACTTCTTTTCCTACCTTTAAACACATTTTTTTAATTTGATGATACTTTCCTTCACTGATAGAAACATAGGCTTTACAATCAGAAAGAATTTCTAATTTGGCTGGTTTTGTTAAGAATAAATTCTTTTTACCATCAAATATCTCTAAGCCCTCTTGGAACCTTGTTACATCTTCTGCTGTCCATTTACCATTTACTTCAACATAATACTTCTTAAAAACATTCTTGTTTGGAGCCGTCAAGCGATGAACAAGCGCTCCATCATTGGTAAGAATAAAGAGCCCTTCTGTGTCTTTATCCAAACGGCCTATCATCGCTAAATCATATTTCTGATATTCTTTTACCAAGTCCAAAACTGTTGGATCTTTTTTATCAACAGTAGCCGAAAGAATTCCTTGAGGTTTGTTAAGCATAATATAAACATACTTCAAATAATCCAACTTGCGACCTTTGTAATAAACAATATCCTTAATTTCATCTATCGTATCATCGTTATGCAAATAGTTTTTAAACTCAATGGTGATCTCTTTAGCCTTTATTAATTGACGGGCTTCATTTCTCGTTACACCCAATACTTGGGATACATACTTATCTAGTCTCATTGTTTTATGGCCTATCTAGATATTTTTTCATTGTTTGATAAATAGATACTTCTGCCTTATCATAAAGCATTTTATCATATTTTTTCTCTAGTGTTTTATTGTTTAAGATTTGTTGATACTCGCGATAGCAAACAATCATCTTTTCTTTACTTACTTTTTTCTTTTGAGCTTGCTCAACTAGAATAAAAAAATCAATAATCTTTACAATTTCTAGCGTTTCAAACATCTCAAAATCTATTTTATAATCTTTTTCCATACAATCACCTTAAGATATTTTACCATTTTTTTCAGTGTTTTCCAAGATAATTTATTCTTTTATATCAAGCATCAGAATTGCTTTTTATATAAAATATGTTATAATAAAAAAGAGGTAATTTTTATGAACGATTTAATAACAAAAGATATGCTTTTATACTCTGATATCATCAAAGATGATCATCCCGATTTAAGGCGAAAATCTCTTCCTTTAAATATACCATTATCAAGTGAAGAAATCACCATTTTAAAATTAATGAATGATTATCTATGGAACGGTTATGAGGATGAACTTGTTGAAAAATACAAACTACGTCCTGGTGTAGGTCTTGCTGCTCCTCAAATTGATGTTTTAAAACAAATGTTTTGTATTCTTGCTTTTGATGAGAAAGGGGATTTTCACAACTACTGTGTCATCAATCCAAAAATTATTTCTCATTCTGAAGAGATGACTTATCTAGAAGCAGGAGAAGGTTGCTTATCTGTTGATAAAACTATAAAAGGACTGGTTCATCGTTATAAGAGAATCAAAGCTTCTGTTTATTTATATAATTTTGAAACTCAAGAACTGCAGCCAACAGTCTTAAAATTGGAAGGATACCTTGCCATCGTTTTTCAGCACGAATATGATCATCTTCATGGAAAGCTTTTTTATGATCGAATTAACAAAGAAGATCCATTTTATGTCCCAGAAAACTCACATCCTGTTATCTTTAAGCAACAAGAGGAAGAAACAGTCGAGCATAAATAAAAAACCTCAAGAGAGGTTTTTTATATTAAAAAATATATACTGAAGGCAATTAACGCTTGACCAAAGCAATAGGTAATGATATTAATGTATTTATAAATTCTAAATTTAATAGGATTAATTTTTTTAAAATATAAATAGCTTAAAATTAAGTCTGATGTAACAAAACTAATAACCCCTAACAAAGCCAATATCATACCTGCTGAAGCATTTGAAATCATCCCCATAACGACAGTAACTAATAAGAAGGAAGAAACATAGGCATAAATATAATTGGGGATTCGAAAATATCCTAATTTAACCTTAGTTAATTCTAAAACAACAATTAAAATCATCGTGATGACCATAGCAATGAAAAAGTAAATGTACTTTGGATACGCACTAAAAGTAAGATAAGCGCGAGAATAAAAAATATTTCCTATTATGAAGACAATTAATCCCATACCAAAAAAAACCTTATTACTTTCAGATGTGGTTTTTCGTAATCCTAAAATAGCATCTCCTAGGAATCCACAAAGTAATCCTATTAGCATTAATATACTCAAATTAATATTTTTATCCTCTTTGATCAATATTGCAACAATCCCTAATAAAACAAACCAGAAACTAGTGATCAATTTAAAAACAAGGTTAGTTTCTCTCGATACTTTAAAATGATAATACATGTAAAAAGACATAGAAATTATCATGAGTCCTATAATAACAAACAAATATAACATGGTTTCTCCTTTAGTTACATTATATTTTATGGCTTTATTGTAGCATGATTCTATCTTTAGAACAACTAAAACCGTTTTATTCTTTCTTTTACATACATTTTTGTGTATAATACATGTATGTATAATAAATATATGAAAACAAAATTATCTCAATAGAAAGGAGGATTTTTGTGCGAAACTTAAAAACAACTCAATTACCTATCATTGATCATTTCAATGATGATAATATCAAGGTTTTTGCTCTTGGTGGTTTGGGTGAAGTTGGTAAAAATATGTATGTTGTCGAGTGTGCAGATGAAATCATCATTATCGATTCTGGAATACTTTTTCCTGATAATGCATATGGAGTCGATTATATAATTCCCGACTATTCTTATTTAAAAGCCAACGAAAGTAAAATTGTTGGACTGTTCATCACTCATGGACACGAAGATCATATTGGTGGTATCCCTTATCTTTTAAAAAATGTTAAGATTCCTAAAGTATATGCTTGTGGTTTAGCTGTCGTTCTTATTAAAAATAAAATGTCCGAGCATAACAATATCGCCATTAATATCGTAGAATACACCAACGATTCTATCTATAATTTTAAAAATTTTACTGTTTCTTTCTTTAAAACCAATCATAGTATTCCTGATTCTTCTGGTATAGCAATTAAAACAAGACTAGGATACATTCTTCACACTGGTGATTTTAAAATTGATCTATCTCCCCTTTTTGGTCATGCTGATTACATCAAATTAACCAAATTTTCAGAGGAGGGTGTTTTATGTTTATTATCTGATAGCACTAATGCAAATGTTACCAAGTTTTCTATTTCTGAACGAAAAATAGGGGATTCCATAAAAACCATTTTTGCAAACATCAAAGGAAGAATCTTAATTTCTACTTTTGCATCAAACGTTTATCGGGTACAGCAGATTGTAGAAGCAAGTGTTGAAAACAATCGTAAAGTAATTGTTTTTGGTAGAAGCATGGAAAAAACAGTAAACGTAGCTCAAAAGATGAATTATATCAAGGCTCCTAATGGTACTTTTATTGGAGCGAAAGAATTTCCTTCTATTCTTCCAGAAAAAATTACGATTTTAAGTACAGGTAGTCAGGGTGAACCTCTAGCTGCTTTATCAAGAATTGCTGATGGATCTCATAAGCATATAAAAATTATGCCAGGAGATACCATTATTTTCTCTTCTTCAGCAATCCCTGGAAATCAAGAAAGTATTAATCGTACCATTAATAAATTGTATCGGGCCGGTGCCAATGTAATTGTAAACAGCCCACTAAGTGATACTCATACTTCTGGTCATGCTAGCGAAACAGAATTAAAAATTATGCTTGCTCTAACAAAACCAAAATATTTTGCTCCTATTCATGGGGAATATACCATGCAAAAACGTCACATTGAGTTAGCTGTTGATACTGGGGTTGCTCCAGAAAATTGTTTCTTACTAGCCAATGGTCAGGTTCTTACCTTTTCTGAAAAGAAAGTCTTTTCTCATTACGCTGTTGCTTCGGGAAATATTTATATTGATGCCAACAATTATCTAGTTGATAGCAATATTATCAAGGAAAGAAAAATATTATCAGATGATGGCATGTTGGCAATCGTATTTACAACCGATGAAACCAACAAACAAAGAATCGAGCCAAGCATCGTTTCTCGTGGTTTTATTTACATGAAAAATTCAGAAGGCCTTATTAATGAAATAAAGAATAAAGCATGTGAGTTATATGAAGACTATTTTGAAAAAGCAAAGAAGTTTAACCAAAATTATTTAAAAAATCAAATCAGTACTGAGCTTGGGACTTTCATTTATGAAAAAACGGAACGAAAGCCGATGATTATTCCTATATTTATGACTTATTAGAAGGCCTATGTCAATATCTTTTGAAAATTTCACAAAAAAAGAACAAACATAAGTACAGGAA
>CAYPLR010000009.1:6306-47493 GCA_964411675.1 uncultured Bacteroidales bacterium | reverse complement strand
ATATTATTAAAATATTAAGTAACAATCAAAACAGAGGAATCAAACGCTTTATTCTTCAAGCAAATCGAAATGTTTATAATTTAAGAGAATATTTAATGGAAAATAATTATCGAATTCTCGATGAAGATATTGTAGATGAAGGTGATAAATATTATGAAATTATTGTATGTGAATTCACTGACAAACAGCAAATTTATAGCGAAGATGAACTCAAATTCGGACCTGTATTGTTGAAGAAAAGAAATCCTATTTTTATCAATAAATTAAAACACGAACGCGATAAATTAGCGCTTGTTGATATGAAAATCGATACCATCGAAGAAAAAATAAGGAGGTTAGATGAAATCATATGTTCGCAAAAGAAATAATTACTTATCTCGAAACGAGATTCCCCAATGATTATGCAGAAGATTTTGATCAACCTAAAATAGGTTTAATCGTAGGGCGAGATGATTTTACAGTCACCAATCTTCTATTGTCTTTAGATTTATCACTTGAAGTAGTGAAAGAAGCCATTCGTAAGCAAACTAATTTTATTATCGTTCATCATCCATTTTTCTTTGAACCTCTGTATAAGGTATTATTGAATACGGAACAAGGAGAAGTATTGAAATTACTGCTGACTCATGATATTTCAGTATATGCTATGCACACAAATTTAGATGTGGGTCAGGGAGGCGTTAATGATACATTAGCAGATCTTCTTGCTATTCGTAATTGTAAAGTTGATCATGATGTGATCGGAAAGCAAAACTATCTACGTTTTGGAGATATTGAAGAAATCACCCTTTATGAATTGGTTCAACATGTAAAAAATGTATTCCATTTACCAGGAGTAAGAGTTTTAGGAGATCTAAATCAGAGGATTAATAGAATAGGTGTTATTGGAGGAAGTGGAGCTCATCAAAATGATATTGAGCGAGCTATTTTCAATAATTGCCAAGTATTAATAACTGGAGAAGTGAAATTAAACAATGCTCAATATGCTAAATACTTGGGACTATCTATCATTGAAGTGAATCATGGAATAGAAAAATTTGTTTTTACTAATTTAAAAAAAGACTTAGAAAAAGATCTAAGTCTAAATAGTAAAGTAATTGTTTCAGAAATCGAAACAGATCCGTTAAAAATAATTGGATAAAAAAAGTAGCTAAGGCTACTTTTTTATGTTAGTTTTATTTTTCAATAATAGCTTCAACTGGGCATACTTCTTGACATGATCCACAATCGATACATGCTTCAGGATCGATAACATAAATATCGCCTTCCTTAATGCAATCAACTGGGCATTCAGATGCACAAGTACCACAAGCGATGCATGAATCAGTAATAAATCTTGGCATAAAAAGTCCTCCTTTAAAATACATATATATTATACTATGAATTGCTAAATAGGTAAAGATATTTTTGTAAGATTAATAATGAAAACGAATACCATCTATCGATAATGTTTGTTATACTTGCATTTTTTTATAAATTATAGTAAAATAACTTATATTAAAAAAGGAGTGAAATAACTATGTGGGAGCTACAAATTTGGGCTTGGTGTTTAATATTTTTAGGTTTTTTAATTGTAGGTGCGGTAATAGGCTTTTTTGTATCGCGAAAAATTATGACTAAATACTTAGAAAAAAACCCTCCTGTTAATGAGAAAATGATTCGTGTTATGTTCCAACAAATGGGTAGAACACCATCAGAAAAGCAGGTTCGTCAAGTAATGGCTTCGATGAATCAAGCGAAAAATCAATAAGGAAATTAGTAATAAAAAGTATGCTATAAAAAGCATACTTTTTTATTTTAATGTTTTTTTCCCCAGGTGATTCTTGATTCTTCATGTTGATATAATCGTTTGATATTACCAAGATGGCGTAGGTATATAACCACAAGAGCAATGGAAGAAACGATAGCAAAGCTTGCATCAATATCTTTTTGGAAAATGGGATCTCGTCCCATGATGGTAAGAATAATGACTAGAATTGTTATGATAGAAGCGGAAACCAAGGAACCCAAAGAAACATAACTCGATAGGTAAGTGACAATAAAAAAGATTAGTAATCCCAATACTAAAAGCCAAGGACAATATCCTAGAATAACTCCTCCACTAGTAGCAACCGCTTTTCCCCCTTTAAAACATAAATAGATAGAAAATGTATGACCTAAAATAGCAAATAATCCATATAGCATGGGTGATAAGAAGCAGTATTCACTAGAAATGATATTAAAACGAAATAAGAAAACAATGATAAATCCTTTAAAGGAGTCTAAGATGTAAGTAATAATTGCATATTTATTTCCTAGAACTCGACCTGTATTTGTCGTGCCAATATTTTTACTTCCGTGCTCGCGAATATCGACTCCCTTTAGTTTTCCTATCAGTAATCCAAAAGGAATTGAACCGAGTAAATAAGCAACAAGTAATAACCCAAATTTAATAATCATATTTTTTCTCCATATTGTTAACTATTATAACACAAGTAGTTTTTATTTACAATCTTTTATAAAAACAGTTAAATTGCATATTTTAACATAGTCATTAAATTACAAAAAAAGAACATTTAAGAGAGGTTAAATATATTCATAATATGTGTATGAATATATAAAACAGCAATAAATATTGTTTTACTTTTTGTTTAATATATGCTATAATATAGTTAGATTAATAAGAAGGAATGATGAATATGGCAAAAGTAAAAAGCAATGATTACACAGGTGAAAAAATTCAGGTTTTAAAAGGATTAGAAGCTGTTAGAAAACGCCCTGGTATGTATGTTGGTTCTACTGATTCGAAAGGACTACATCATTTAATTTGGGAAATCATTGATAATGGTATTGATGAAGTTTTAGGCGGTTTTGCGAATCACGTAAAAGTCATCATTCACAAAGGAAATATTGTTGAAGTTCAAGATAATGGTCGAGGTATTCCTATTGATATGCATAAGGAAGGAGTACCTACTCCACAAGTAGTTTTCGGTACTTTACATGCTGGTGGAAAATTTGACTCGACAGGAGCTTATAAAGTTTCTGGTGGTCTTCATGGAGTAGGTGCTAGTGTTGTTAATGCATTGAGTGAATGGATTGAAGTAACTATTAATCGAGATGGTAAGCAATACTTTCAACGCTTTGAAGATGGTGGAAAAGTAATTCGTAAACCTAAAATTGTTTCAGATACATCTAAGAAAAAAGGAACTACTGTTGTATTTAAACCAGATTCATCCATTTTTTCAACAACCTTAATTGACTATAAACTATGTGCTCAGCGATTAAAAGAAGCTGCTTTTTTGATTAAGGGATTAAAATCAGAATTGTATGATGAAAGGACGAATACTCATGAAGTATTCAAATTCGATGATGGTATTGTTGAATATGTCAACAATTTAAATGAAGACAAAGAAAAAATTCATGAACCTGCATATTTAATAGGTTCTTATGCAAAAATTCAAGTAGAAGCTGCGATTCAATATACTACAAAAACATACTCAGAAAATATTTTATCCTTTGTTAATAATATAAGAACTCGCGATGGTGGAACTCATGAAACAGGATTCAAAATAGCGATCACAAAAGCCTTTAATGATTATGCTAGAATGAAAGGATTATTAAAAGATAAAGACTTAAATCTTGATGGTATTGATATAAGAGAAGGATTGACAGCAGTATTATCGATACGAATCCCTGAAGATTTATTGCAATTTGAAGGTCAAACAAAAAATAAACTTGGAACAGCAGATGCGAAAACGGCAGTGGAACAGGTTGTTGGCGAGCAATTAAAATTCTATCTATCAGAAAAAGGTGAAATTGCTAATACCTTAATCAACAATGCCCTAAGAGCATTTAGAGCTCGTGAAGAAGCAAGAAAAGCAAGAGATTCTGTTCGAATGATTAAAGAAAAAATCGGCAAACCAATCAATATGAATGGTAAACTTTGTCCAGTAATTGAAAAGAATCCAGATATTAATGAATTATTTATTGTTGAGGGTGATTCAGCAGGAGGTAGCGCAAAACAAGGACGCGATAGTCGATATCAAGCAATTCTTCCTTTGCGAGGAAAAGTAATCAACGCTGAAAAAACGAAGACAGAAGAATTATTGAAAAACGAAGAAATTATGTCCATGATACATGCTATTGGGGCTGGTTTCGGTCGTGAATTCAATATTGCAAAATCAAATTTCAAAAAAATAATTATCATGACTGATGCAGATACCGATGGAGCTCATATACAAGTATTACTATTAACATTCTTTTTCCGATATATGATAGAACTAATCGAAAATGGTTATATTTACATCGCTTTACCACCCCTTTATAAAATATCTGGAAAGAATATTGTTGAATATGCTTGGGATGATGAAGAATTAAAAACCAAAGCGGGTAATTATAAGAATATTAATATTCAACGATTCAAAGGTCTAGGAGAAATGAATAAAGATCAATTATGGGATACTACTATGAATCCTGAAACTAGGACACTAATCAGAGTGAATATCGAAGATTTTAGTGATGTTGATGGACGAATTAGTGTATTAATGGGGGATGAAGTTGAACCAAGGCGCCAATGGATTGAAAAAAATGTTTCTTTTGAATATGTAGATAATTTCACATTAGAAAATGTAGAGGTAGAATCAAATGGCCAAGAAGACTAAAACTATCATCCAAAAAGTTAGTAGCTTTGTAGAAGAGAAAATTTTAAACGAGAATCTGGATACCATTGTAGGGGAGCGATTTGCTCGCTATTCTAAATATATTATTCAAGATCGAGCTCTTCCTGATGTTCGTGATGGATTGAAACCAGTTCAGCGAAGGATTCTTTTTGCCATGTATAAATTGGGACTTTTTAGTAATAAACCTTACAAAAAGTCAGCACGTATTGTTGGGGATGTTATTGGTAAATACCATCCTCATGGAGATACTGCTGTTTATGAGGCAATGGCTCGACTATCCCAAGATTTTAAAATGCGATTACCATTAATTGACATGCACGGAAATAATGGAAGTATCGATGGAGATTCTCCAGCAGCAATGCGTTATACAGAAGCTAGATTATCCAAATATGCAGAAGCGATTCTTCAAGATATCAATAAAAAGACAGTTGGTTTTGTTCCGAATTTTGACGATGAAGAATATGAACCTACTGTATTACCATCAAAATATCCTAACATTTTAGTAAATGGTGCTACTGGTATTTCTGCGGGATATGCTACTGATATTCCTCCTCATAATATTGATGAAATCATCAATGCTGTTATTTTCAGAATGAATAATCCGGAATGTAGTTTGAAAGAAATCATGAATATTGTAAAAGGTCCTGATTTTCCTACAGGTGGAATAGTTCAAGGGATTGAGGGAATCAAAAGTGCATATAAAAATGGTCGTGGAAAAATCATTGTTAAAGCAAAAACTGAAATTGTAGAAGAAAATAATATTTATAAATTAGTGATTACAGAAATTCCATATGAAGTGAATAAATCAGCCTTAGTAAAAAGAATGAGTGATGTATCTGAATTGAAAAATGTTGATGGCATCATAGATATTCGTGATGAAAGTGGTCGTGATGGTCTACGAATCGTTGTTGATATTAAGAAAGATGCTAATCCTGAATTCATTCGTAATTTTCTCTTTAAATCAACCGATTTACAAACAAATTATAATTTTAATGTGGTTGCTATTGCCAATAAACGTCCTATACAAATGGGTTTATTAGAAATCCTAGATTTTTACATTGCTCATCAACGAGAAATTGTTACTAACAAAAGCAATTTTGAATTGCATAATGCCAAGAAAAGACTTCACATTGTTGAGGGACTAATTTCTATGACATCAATTCTAGATGCTGTGATAAAAACTATTCGTTCATCGGCAAATAAAAAAGATGCTAAAGAAAACTTAATCTCAACCTATGATTTTTCAGAAGAACAGGCAGAAGCTATTGTCATGTTACAGTTATACAAATTAACCAACACCGATATTTTCGCTTTACAAAATGAAAAAGAAGAATTAAATCACAGTGTAGAACAACTAAACGATATCTTAGCAAATGAAACCTCGTTATTAACAGTGATCAAAAGCGAGTTGTTAGCAACATTAGCTGAATTGTCATCTCCAAGAAGAACACAGATAGAACATAAAATTGAGGATGTTAAAGTTGAAGTCAAAGAGTTAATCGCGAAAGAGGATGCAATCATCTTGATTACTCGCGATGGCTATATTAAACGAATGACTCCAAAGAATTATGCAATTGATGAAGAAACCAAGTTGAAAGATAATGATATTATCATTGCAAAATACGATGTAACAACATTAGACACCCTATTATTATTTACCAATCAAGGAAATTATGTTTATTTACCAATTCAAAAAATTCCTGATGTAAAACACAAAGATTTAGGCCGTAATGTTAGTACTTTAGCTTCTATAGCAGCAGATGAAAAAATTATTTTTACGGTTGCTATTGATGACTTTAATGCGGACCGATATCTATTATTTACAACAAAAAATGGTTTAACAAAGCGTACTCATATTCGTGATTTAAATGCCGAGCGATATTCACGTGCATTAAAGGCAACAAAAATTCGCGACAACGATGAATTGATTAGTGTTGATATTTGTTATGGTGATAAGAATGAAGTAGTTATGGTAACCAAGAAAGGATTTATCAACCGTTATAATTCTAATGAAATTAGTTTATTTGCACCTGCATCGTTTGGTGTGAAAGCACTAGAAATGAAGAGTAGACCTGATGATGAAGTGATAGCAGGTCACTATATTGATAGTAAAGATACCATTCTCTTACTAAATCAAAAAGGTATAGTAAAGAAAATGAAACCATCAGAAATTATAAAGGGAAAGAAAAATCATGTTGGACGTCAATATATTACTCCAACTAAAAAAGCACCTGTTTATCTAATCGATTGTGAAATCATTCATAAAAGCCATGAAAATTTAAATGAAGAAGACACTTATCTGGAAGGTAGCGAGGGAATTACAAAACTTGATTTATCAGGAAAGTCACCTGTTAAAACAGGTGAAATCGGAGTGCCAAGTAAAATAATCATCGCTCGAAATAATAGCGACTTTACACAAAATTAGAGGTGTTCTTATGAGCTGTATCAAAAATATAAATCGATTTTTAATACCCAATGATGTGATTGTTACTCTTAGTCAAATCTATCGTTATATTGGAAATTCAAAACAATATGCAGAAGAAGTTGGCAGTGACCGAGAACGTGTCATAGAACAAACAGTTGAACGAGATGCTTATTTTCTTGGGGTATTGTTGAAACTCGATATTAGTGATGTTCGCAGTCGTCTAATTATTACAAAGGATTCAAGTCCTCGCAATAAAGAAGAAACAACACTATATAATTTAAAAGATATTTTAATGACACTACAGAAACGGCCTAATCAATTTGGAATTCAAAGCAATGATATTTTGAATATTACCAATCTTGTTTTTTCTCATGCCAATACACCTGTCAGATTTGATTATACCAGTGCGGATAAGAAATCAATTTTACAAAGCCAAAATATGAAAAGCAAGCGATTGATTATTGATGAACTTACGGAAGAAATTAATCACTTACTTCAGGGAAATAGTTTTGAAAGAATTACTCTTTATTTGCATTATTTTATCGATTTTTATAATATTAAACCCTTTACAGCTCATAATGAATTGGCTAGTTTATTATTATTATATTTATTGATGATTAAAACGGATATTGAAGCCTTTCAGTATGTTAGCTTTTTTCAATTGATTAGCGAAGATTATCATAATTTTCAAACTGAATTAATGAACGCCTGTTTCAATTGGCAAGAGGGATATTCGCAATCCCTTGGCTTCATCCGATATATGGAGAAATTAATCCTAAAAGGATATGCCAAAGCGGAAGAAATTATTAAAAATTATAAATTTGATCAAAATTTAAATAAAATTGAAAACATCGAACGAACAATTAGTAATATGACAGAAATATTTACCAAAGAAGAAATTAGAAATATTCACCCTTATGTGAGTGAATCAACAATTAATCGAGCTCTCATTAATTTGAGAGATACTGGTTATATTAAACCTGTTGGTAAAGGCCGATCTGCGAAATGGATGAAGATACCAAGAGGTTATCAGAATGACTAAAGCAAATTATCATACACATACTTATTTATGTGGTCACGCAGAAGGATTACCCATTGATTATATACAAAAATCGATAGAATTAGGACTAGAGCATATCGGTATTTCTGATCATGGATATTTAAAAGATAAATGGGTAGGTAGAATGAATCTTGAGGAATATCATAATATCTATTTACCAAATATTCAGGAAGCGAAAGAAAAATACGGTGATAAAATAAAAATTTTCACCGGATTGGAATTGGAATATTTAGATGGATATGATTCTTTATATCAAAAATATCATCAAGAGACCGATTATTTAATTTTGGGACAGCATATTGTTGAGGTAAATGGAGTAGATTATGATTTATATAAACCAATGAATGATGCTCTCATTATCGCTTACAAAGATGCTGTTATTAAAGGAATGGAAAGTGGATATTTCAAGATTCTAGCTCATCCAGATCTATATATGCTTCGTTATGGGGAGTGGAATAATCTAACAGAGGAAATTGCGATTGCCATTATTGAAAGTGCGATTAAGAATCATGTTTATCTAGAGATTAATAGCAATGGGACAAGAAGAGCTGCCACATTCACTAAAGATTTAGAACTAACTTGGTTTTATCCACGTGTGGAGTTTTGGAGAATTGTCAGTCGTTATAAAGAAGCAAAAGTGATTGTAGGAGATGATGCTCATTATTTTGCTCATCTTCATGATTTGGCGGTTGCTAATGCCATTTTGTTTTCCAAAAAAATGGGAATTACAATTTATGACAAAATTTTATAGGTGATTGAATGAATAAGAAAAGATTTATTTATTGGCTAGCTAGTATTAGCATTTCTTTGTTTTTGATTGGTTATATTTGGTTCTCCAACGATCAAAATATTTGGCTTTATACCTTACTTGTGGTCTTGTTAATTATTCCTAACTTTACTTTCAAAAGGATAGAGAAGCAAAAACTAATGCAAATTATCATTCATTATTCGCAAACTGGTGATGCGAATGAATATTTAGAACAACTGAAAGTCCATGATAAAAATATGGTAAGAACTAGAAAAATGAAGTGGTATCAAGATATTACTTATGCCCAAGTTTATATGGATAAAGGAAGTTTTAAAGAAGCAAAGAAAATTCTAGATGAATTAGTCAAATTTGAAACAAAATTCAACAAGTTAACCAGATTTTTATATTATCGTGCTTGGATTAATTATTTCCTAAATTATGGCCAAATGAGTGAAACACAAGAGTTGCTGATGCAATTAAAAGAACTGGTTGAGAAAACACCAACTCCTTTACAACAACAATTTATCATTACTTATCAAATTTTACTTGCAAAATACAACATTCGTAGCAATAATCTATTGATTGAAACAAAAGCAACGTTAAAACAAGTAATTGATGCTAATCCAACCCCATTGATGGTGGCTTCTAGTAATTACTATATTGGAATTTTGGAATATAAGTTGGGAAATTTTAGTGAAGCTGAAAAAATATTTATTGAAGTTGCTCGTTTCAATGAACAATTACATTTTGTTCGTAAAGCAAAAGAATATTTACAGAAATTAAAAGAAGAGAGTACTAGTTAGTACTCTTTTTATTAAAATTGACTTTTTTTGTGTTTTTTATTATAATAATACTATGCAATAATAAAGAGGTGCTTTATGTATAAATTAATTCTAGTAGATGATGAACAAGATGTGCGCAATAGAATTATTACCTCAATACAAAAAATTGATTGTGGTTTTGAAGTCATTGCTAGTTATGATAATGGTTTAGATGCTTTTGATGGCATTATCCAAATGAATCCTGATTTGGTGATTACTGATATTCGTATGCCATTTATGACAGGAATGGAGCTATTAAAGAAAACCAAAGACACTTTACCATTAATCAAATCAATTATCATTACTGGTTTTGATGAATTCGATTATGCTAAGCAAGCCATTGATTTAGGTGTTTCAGGTTTCCTAACAAAACCTATAACAACTGCTGATTTAGAGGAAGTACTTCATAAAGCCAAAGAAGAACTTGATGAAGAATACCAACGAAACACTAATCTAGAAAACATGGAAAACTTTATTAAGGAATCATTACCATTAATTAAAGAAAATAATTTACAAAGACTGATAACTCTAACAAATCCAGATAAAAAGTTTTTAAAAAAATTAGAGTTTAATGGAATTTTTTTAAATTATAAATATTTTATGCTATCGGTTATTGATATGGATCTCGATTTAGAAAACACTAATTTAGAAAAATACGAAATGAATTTTTTGACGGTTAAGAAATTTATTGCAGAAGGATTGCAAAATTATTTCTATCATGAAACGTTCACAAGTAATGATGAAATTATTACCATCATAAAAGCCAATGATGAAATATCAACAACACAAGTCGAGCACTGTTTTGAATATATTTTAATGAAAACTAAAAAGTTTTTGGAGTTTACGATTAGCGTAGGGATTAGTAATCCATCTAAGAGTAAAAACTTTAAAGAAATGTATCGGGAAGCTCAATCAGCTTTAGAATTACGTTCGGTAATGGGTGGAAATGAAATCTATTTCGCAAGTAATATTGGAAGCGATTATAAAAAAGTACGTATGATTGATGATGATGAATTAAAAGAATTAAGTTACTCCATCAAATATCGTACGTTAAGCGAAACGAAGGCTTTATTACAGTTATTAAAGGAAAAAATCGCGAAACCAGAATATATTCCCTATAATCAATTTAATCTATCCAATATTTTAAATGCAATCGTAAAATCATGTGATGATTTAGATGCATTTTATGGAGAAAACAAAACTTCATTCTATGAAAAACTATTCGAAATAAAGACGCTAGAGGACACCTTTGTCTGGTTTGAAAGTTTAATTACAAAAATAAAGACAATTAACCAAGATACCATTGAGGATAGCATTCAAAGAAATTTGAATAAGATTATCAACTATATTGATTCTCACTACACAGATAACGATTTAAATTTAGAAATATTAGCAGATAAAGTAAATATAAGTATTAGTTATATTAGTGCCATATTAAAGAAGGAACAAAATACCACATTTGTTAAGTATTTAACTTTCCTACGAATGGAAAAAGCAAAAGAATTGTTGAAGAATCCTAATATAAAAATTGTTGATGTTGCTGAAGCAGTAGGGTATAGTGAGCCTTATTATTTCAGCCATAGTTTTAAAAAATATCAAGGCGTATCGCCGAAAGAGTATCGAACTAATGAAGGCGAAGGAAAATAATTTCTTTCAACGAAAAAGATCGATAGAATTCAACATTCTTGTATCTTGTCTATCGATTATGGTTGGATTTGCCTTATTACTTAGTTTGTTATCACTAAGCAGTTTTTCTGAATTTGTTAATAATACTTCAGAAAAACAGACGAAAGAAATAAGTAGCCAAATAGTTCATAATTATAATAATTATATTGAAACGATTATCGATGCTTATAATGGGATTCAAGTAAAAATTGATAATGTTGATGTAAAAGCAGATGAAGAAGTGACGCGAAGTTATTTAGAAGATTTCTTGTTATTTAAAACGGATATCACTAATTTATCACTTTTCTCTTTAGAAGGGGATCTTTACGCTACCACTACAAATTTAACTTATGATGCGGAACAAATTATCCATCAAGCATGGTTTGAACGAACGATTAAAGATCCGTCGCTTATATTTTTCTCAAATCCATATATACTAGATGGCGATTTCCGAATTTTGGTTAGTAAAATTGTGAATCATAATCGGGGAACAGAAAAAGCATTGCTGATGATGGAGCTTGATTCAAGCCCTATTATTGAACTTGCTGAAAATGCAAATCTTGGTCAAGAAGGAAGAATTTTATTGCTAGATAGCAATTACAACAATATTTATTCTTCTATCAATGATATGGAAACTTATAAAGCAATCGATGCCGTAAAAGAAATTATTATTGGTTCTGGAAATGCTCAAATCAATGGTTATGATATGGCTATTAACGTTGATACGTTACCAAATACAAAATGGAAAATTGCTGTTTTTATTAATATTGACAATACAAAAGCAGTCCAAGAAAATTATATTTGGATTATCGTAATTATTGGACTATTTATGGTTGTTGCAACCATCACTATTATTACGTTTACTTCAAGAAGAATTGCCAATCCTTTAAAAGCATTAGAAAAATCAATGAAGAAAATCGAGCAATCTGACTTTTTTGTAGTCGAGCCCGTTGCTGAGAGTTCGCAAAAAGAAGTAGCGAGTCTAAGTAATAGCTTTAATCTAATGATGAATCGAATTAAAGAATTAATGGATCGTATTGTTGTTGAACAAAATGCACAGCGCGAAAGTGAATTAAAAGCATTACAAAACCAAATCAATCCTCATTTTCTGTATAATACCCTAGATTCTATTGTGTGGTTAATTGAAAATGATAAGAATAAAGAAGCTTCACAAATGGTCGTTGCTCTAGCGAAACTGTTTAGAATTAGTATTTCTCGCGGCCGAAATATTATCACCATCAAAGATGAAATTGAACATGCTCGTAGTTATTTAATTATTCAAAGTTTCCGCTACGCTGATGCTTTTAAATATGAATTCAATGTTGAGGAAGAAGTATTGGAATATACGACGATGAAGTTAATTCTTCAACCATTAATCGAAAATGCTATTTATCATGGATTAAAAAATCGAATAGATGAAGGATTAATTAAAATCCATGTTTATCGTGAACAGGATAATGTTATATTTGCTGTTACTGATAATGGTTATGGAATGAAAGAAGAAAAAATTGAACAACTATACAACAATTTTCAAAATCCACATCTTAATGATGGTGTTGGCCTTAAAAATGTGTATTTAAGACTGGTAATATACTATGGCAAAGCTGCTAGTTTGAAAATAACAAGTGAACTTGATGAAGGAACAACCATACAAATAACGATACCAATAAAAAGGAGTGAACAAAATGTTCAAAATTAGGAAAATATTACTACTAATAACTCTCATATTGGTTTCAGTAGTTATGATAGGATGTAGAAAAGAAGTTGTTCAAATAGGAGTATTGGTATACAGTGAAGATGATGCGAAAGTAACCGAAATCATCAATTACATTGAAGAAAATATCAATGAGGAATACGAATTAATCATTCAGTATGCCCATCAATCGCAATCATTACAAAACGATCAATTTGTAGAAATGTTAACTCAAGATGTGGATATCATTTTAGTAAATTTGGTTGATAGATTAACAGCAAACACATTTGTAGAAAAAAGCAAAGTAACGAACACACCATTAATTTTCTTTGATCGTGAACCTGTTTATGAAGATCTATTACTTTCAGAAGATGTTTATTATGTAGGAGCAGATTCTAAAGGTTTTGGTATTTTGCAAGCACAAATGTTGAAGGTTGTTTCTGGATCAATTTATGACCCTATCATTGCGGTTGATAAAAATAATGATTCTATCTTGCAAATTGTCTTTATGAAGGGAGAACAAGGACATCAGCTAACAGAATATATAACTGATACCTGTATTTCTGAAATCCTTGCAAAACAATATAAAATAGATGTATTGACAATGGAGTTTACAGATTGGAAAAGAGAAACAGCCAAACAAAAGATGGAGAAAATTTATCAAAAATATGGAAATAGTATTGAAGTTATTATTGCTAATAGCGATGAACTAGCCCTAGGAGTCATAGATTTTGTTTTTGAGAATGATTTAAATATTGTTTCATCCGATAATAAAGTTTATATGCCTTTTGAAATCATTGGGGCTACAGCGAACGAAGAAAGCATCGAAGCAATTAAAAAAGGATTCATATACGGAAGTGTTATTGATGATCATGTTGCAAAAGCTAATGTTGTTTTATCTTTAGTAGAATTCTTATTACATAAAGAACCAGGAGAAGTATTTTCTATTTCTGAATGTAATGATGAAGTTGATAGTGAAAAAATCTGTACAGAAGGTGAAAGAATCATTTATATTTCTGGAGAAGAGATTAGTAAAAGAACATTAGCTAAATAATAGAACTAACTACCAGCTTTGAAAGCTGGTTTTTAATTATCATAAGAAAATTGCCAAATGGTTTGACATAATTGAAAAAAAGCATTATGATAGCCTTATAGGAGAAGATTATCTTTTATCCTATTAGTAGTTAACAATAATCACATTTAAATTTGCTGATATTTCACAGATATAAAAAGAAGTGCTTAATTTATACAAAACAACAAAATTCCATTTGCATAGATTAATCACTTTGTATTTTCGATATCTTGAGAAGTGCCTATAATAAATATTATGTAATTAAATATATGTATAGGATCATGGCTACAATATCTAAATTATGTTTAAAGTTAATATCTGTTAATAACTATATTGTTTAGATATAAACTCGAATTGTAGGAGGTTTTATACTGATCTCTTTCAACAAAAAATTAAACCGTTCTGAGAGGCTTTATTTATCTATTAATATTACAATCGACTCAGAATCAATGTGATTCGTTTGTTATGTTAACTAATATTTACCTAGTACCTTATATTTAAAAGTATCCAAAAAATGTACCAGGTTCAGTGATTCTAGAAGCTTTATAAATAAAAGTTATAAAGATAATTAGATCATCCATCGATAAATTAATTAAAACTGGGAAAATTTTTAAATTGTTTTTATTCAATCATTTTATTTTTATTAAAGCAGTAAGTAAAGACTAATAGCTCAAAAATGCGCTTATTCTGCTTTCTATTTGCAATATGATTAACTAATAGTTATTGAATGTAAAAACGATTATAAACGAAATTTAAGGCTTTAAAATGTAAATGATAATTATTGGATTACTTTTATTTCAAAAAGTACAAGAATGCTATCCTTCTACTCTTAAACCATGAAAAAGAATATTCATTTAGTGTTTTTCTTATAAAATTAAACCTCTCTTTTTAAATAAAAAATATAAAATAAACATATTCATTTATAAATATGAATATGTTTAAGCTTGTTTTATCAATAAAAATAAAAAAATGCAGAAACGATTCTGCATTTTACTTTTTTATGGGAATAATATCTTTGTTTGAGCTGATTTTATCTTGTTTTCTGTGTCCAGTAACTTTACTGTAACGTAATTTCTGGTAGAATCTCGAGTAATTAATGTCCTTTTTACAGTTTCTTTATCATCTACATCCAGTACTTTTTCTTCAACAATTACATAATCTGTATTTTCTAAAGTCGTAATTTCTAGCAAATCTGGCGTAATCACGGTAGAGCGAATGAGTTGATTTTTACTATTAAATTCACGAATTACATTTTCTAATGGGACATTTGTTTTATTAATATTAATCACATAGGATAATACATAATTATATGTTTTTATAATTACTTCTTCTGAGATATTTAAAAAATAACTGCCCCCGGTAATATTAGTGATTTCATTTTTTAAGATTAATTCATAAGTATTATCAATGGTTTTATAAATACCATAAACTAAAATCGGGGTTGTTGCTTGAATGCTTTGATAATAATTTCCATTCACAAAAGCACAAATACTATCAGGGCTGATGATATCCCCTTCTAAATAACTATATTCATACTTGAAGTCAAATAAAACATCCCCAAGAAAACTAATTTCGTTATATTCATCACTGATAATAAATCCATTGATCGGAATATCGTCTAAATTGGGTAAATCGGTTATGTTTTCTAATTTATTAGTACTTTCAATGATTGTTAATCCAATCATTTTTTTAGTTCCTTCAGTAACATCTTTTTCTAAGCATCCTGTAAGTAGGAACATCAATAATACTAATATGATCATCATTAGGTTTCGTTTCCTCATATTTATGAACTCCTTAACACTCATCATGAAATAAAAATTGTTTTGTTTCGCTTATTCATTTATGGTTTAGAAAATGCTACTTTTACATAATACTACATAAATTATATCATAATAACTTATAATACGCAATTACTATTTATTTATCAAATATAAAAAAGCATGAACGATGTCATGCTTTTTATTTATCCATAGTAAAAGCAATAGTAATAGGATGTTTATACCATCTTTCTAAGAAGATTATCTTTTTTTGATGAAGGATTGATTAGTTAATTTTCTCTAAAAAGGGTTATTTGCCCTATTTTTTTGGCTTTTTTTAATGAATAGCTAACCAATTAAAAATATCTTGCTTTACTTCCTCTTTACATAGTTCTAGTAAAATTTCATGACGAGCTTGATCATATAATTTGAATGTCAAGTCAGTCATTTGTTTTTTCACATAGGTATTGTAAAGTTTAGTGACACCTTTCCCACAGCCTCCTACAGGATCATTACTACCACTTAAAATGAGTAATGGTAAGTCTTTACGAACTAATTCAAAGTTTGCATTAATGTCTTTTAAGGCTTTAAAGAAATCTTTAAAGTAAGCAGCAGAAAAGATTCCACCACAATAAGGATCTTCCACATATTTATCTACTTCTTTTTGGTCGCGATTTAACCAATCAAATTCTGTGCGATTGGGTTTAAACACATTGTTGAAAGATTTAAAAGACAAATCATTGAGTAAATTACTACGATATCGACGTCCTTTTAATTTACAAGTAATACGGGCAATCAGTGATCCTACACTTAATAACAAATTTGGATTTTGTGAAGAACCTGTAATAATCAAACCATTGATTTTATTGCCATACAATTGAGCAAAGCGTTGACTTACGAAGGAACCCATGCTATGGCCAAATAAAATAATAGGTAGCTCGGGATTTTCTTCTTTTATCATGTCACAAATTTCTGATAAATCAGTAACCATAATTTCAAAATTGTTGGTTTCTCCCATATAACCATAATCTTGTTTTGATAAAATAGTATCTTTGTGTCCCCGTTGATTGTGGCCATAAACAATGTAGTTATGTTCTGCCAATTCCCGAGCAAAGTCATCATATCTTTCGATATGCTCTGCCATTCCATGAGAAATCAAGAAAGCTCCTTTGAAAGATTGACCTTCTTTAAACCACTTATAACCTTTGATATTACCATCATTGCTTAAATTATAACTAACGGCAACTCGTTTTATTGATTCATTCATTCTATTTCTCCTTTTGTTATGTCCTTAAGAAAACTTGTTCCATTTTTCATCGGTGATAAATTAAAATTATCAAGAATCGTTGCGCCAATATCACTAAAGGTTTCTCTAATACCTAAATCTTGACCTTTTAGATTTAAAGAATACGCTAATAGCAAAACATATTCTCTGGTGTGATCAGTTCCAGTATGAATAGGATCATTACCATGGTCTGCACAAATAATTAATAAATCATCCTTGTTTATAAAATGAAGTAAAGTGTCTAGTTGTTGGTCAAATTCTTCCAAACAAGTAGCATAACCAATCGCATCGCGTCGATGGCCATAAAGAGCATCAAAATCAACCAAATTTACAAAACACAACCCGTGAAAGTCATCAGTTTTTACAATAGCAATTGTTTCTTCCATACCTTGATGATTACTTTTAATCTTGATTACTTTAGTAATTCCTTCACCATCAAAGATATCATTTATTTTACCAATCGCAATCACATCAAGGCCATGATCTTTTAAATGATCAAGTGCTGTTTTATCAAAGGGTTTGACTGCATAATCGTGGCGATTTGCTGTTCGTCTAAAAGATGAACGATCTTGACCAATGAATGGACGAGCAATGATTCTCCCTACCATCCATTCAGAATTCTCTAATGTTATTTTACGAGCAATCTCGCAAACGCGATATAATTCTTGTAATGGGATAATCTCTTCGTTCGCTGCGATTTGTAAAACAGAATCAGCTGAGGTATAAATGATGAGTGCTTTTGTTCTTAGATGTTCTTCTCCTAACTCTTTGATAATTTCAGTACCACTTGCCGCGACATTTCCAATGAATTTATGACCTGTTTCTTTTTCCAGTTTATCGATTAGCGTTTGAGGAAATCCATAATCAGTGAAAGCAGGAAAGCTTTGTTTTACTTCTAGTCCCATAATTTCCCAGTGACCTGTTAGGGTATCTTTTCCAACACTAATTTCTTTCATTTTTCCATAGGAAGCTAGGGGGAAGGGATTCATAGGAGCATGATTCACATCGGTAATATTTCCAATTCCCAGTTTTGCAAGAGTAGGAATCGAAAAATCAGGCTTGCTGAAGCTTAAGTGTTGTAAAGTATTGGTACCTTGATCTCCGTATAAATGGCTATCAGGCATTTCACCAACTCCTAAAGAATCAGTTACAATCACAAAAATTCGCTTAAATCGATTCATTGTTTTTGTCTTCCTTTCTTGCACGTGGATGTGCAGATAAATAAACTTGTTTCAAATGCGCATTATTAATATGGGTATAGATTTCAGTTGTTGAAATATCTTCATGACCTAACAATTCTTGGATTAACCGTAAATCCAGTCCTCGTTCTAATAAGTGTGAGGCAAAAGAATGGCGAATCTTGTGAGGAGAGATTGGTTTATTGATTCCAGCTAATAATGCTTTCTCACGGATAATTTCAAAGAAAGATTGGCGTGAGACAGGACCCCCATTCAGTCGATTAATAAATAGATAGTTATTACTTCCAGTTTTTGCTAGTTGAGGTCTCCCCTCTTTTAAATATAAATTCAAATATTGAATGGCTTCTTCTCCTATCGGTACAATTCTTTCTTTGTTTCCTTTTCCCAGTATATCAACAAATCCCATAGTAGGATGATAATCAGAAATTTTTAGATTAATTAACTCACTGACTCGTAATCCTGAAGAGTAAGTGAGTTCAATCATTGCTTTATCTCGCATGGCAATGGGTGTATCGGTCTTAAGAGATTTTAATAATTGATCAATTTCATCAATGGATAGGATGACTGGTAATTTCTTTTCCTGTTTTGGATTTGTTACCATCTTTGCTACATTTACCTTCACATATTTCTCCAGTAAAAGAAATTTATGAAAAGATTTTAAGGCAGATAATTTACGGGACTGTGATGAAGGTGCAATATGTTTTCTTTTTAAACTACCAATATAAGCACGAATATCCTCAATTTCAATATCCATGGGATCTGTTTTTTTACGGATATTGACGATAAAATCGCAATATTTTTCAATATCCCTTCTATAACTCTCATAAGTATTTTTACTTAAAGCTAATTCATCATTAACATAAAATAGGTATTCTTTTATATAATTTTCCATTCTATTTTTCTCTAGTTTTCTATTATATTAAATGAAGTTCACTAATACTTCATTAATCAAGTAAAGCTTGTCTATAGGGACTTTTATAAAAACATTATCGTCAATCAATAAGCTTTTTGAAATTAAATCGCTCAGAAACGGGTATTTTTGATAGATATCAATGCCAAATTTCGTTTGAAACGTCTCTTTTTTGACGCCTTCTAATTTTCTTAGGCCAAGAATCATTTCTTCGGACATTCGTTCATCATCTGTTAATTTCGTTGTCTCAAGATAATTAAGTTCTTGTTGATCGATACCATTAAAGTATTCTTGTAAATTCATAATGTTAGTATAACGAATATTGTCAATGTAGAAGCTAGCACCAGCACCAACTCCAAGGTAATTTAAGTTGTCCCAATAAATGAGATTGTGCTTGGATTGATAGCCTGAATGGCAAAAATTACTAATTTCGTAATGAATAAAATTATTTTTTGTGAGGAAATCACATATTTTGCGATAAATTCTAGCTTCTTTATCCTCATCCATCGGTTTAAATTTTCCTAAAGCAAGTTGATGACCAATGATTGTTTTTTCCTCAATAATTAATGAATAGGTCGATAAGTGCGTCACTTTATGCTTGATTAATCTACGGATATCTTTTTTAACTGTCCAAAACCATTCATTACCTATTCCGTACATCAAATCAGCGTTAATATTGGTAAGTCCCACGGATCTTAATATTTGAATCGCTTGATAAACAGATTTTTTATCGTGTTTTCGTCCAAGGATTTTTAAAATTCGTTGATTTAAGCTTTGAACTCCTAAAGAAATTCGATTTACTTGGTATTTTTTCAATAAGTTCGCCAGTTCAAACGTAATATCATTAGGATTTGCTTCAAAAGTAAATTCCTGAACGGCTTGTAATGAAATATGTTTTGTTAGTGTTTGAAAAAGTTTTTCTAGTAGGTCTAATGATAGACTACTAGGCGTTCCTCCACCAACATAAATAGTTTTTATGTCAGTAAGATACTCCTTTTTCATTTCAATTTCCTTGATTAAATATTCAATATACTTTTTCTTGAGTTCTTCTTTGGCTACCATTTTGTAGAAATCACAATAAGTACAAATGTGATTGCAAAAAGGAATGTGAATGTAAATTGCTTTCATGTTATTATCCCCCAACATTTATTATTCATCTACACTTAATACTGCTAGAAAGGCTGATTGTGGGATCTCCACACTGCCTACAGCTTTCATTCGTTTTTTTCCTTCTTTTTGTTTTTGTAGTAATTTCTTTTTTCTAGAAACATCACCACCATAGCATTTTGCTAGAACGTTTTTACGCATCGCTTTAATCGTGGAGCGAGCAATAATCTTTCCCCCTATTGCTGCTTGAACAGGTACTTCAAACATTTGTCGAGGAATTAATTCTTTTAATTTATCAGTAATAATTTTTCCTCGTTTATAAGCATTGTCTTTATGAGTAATAATACTCAAAGCGTCTACTTTTTCTCCATTTAATAAAATGTCCATACGAACAAGTTTCGATGTCATATACTTCGATAATTGATAATCAAAGGAAGCATAGCCTTTGGTTGATGATTTTAATTTATCAAAAAAATCATAAACAATTTCAGAAAGTGGCATTTCATAAATAATAGTAACTCTCTTTGCATCAATATAGGTCATGTTTTTAAAGATACCGCGTTTATATTGACACAATTCCATAATAGGTCCTACATATTCGCTAGGAGTCATAATCGTTGCTTCTACATAGGGCTCTTCAATATATTTAATATAATTTGGTTCTGGCATATGAGAAGGATTATCGATATAAACACTCGATCCATTTTCTAGATGAACAAGATAATTTACACTAGGAGCAGTTGCAATTAAATCGAGATTAAATTCTCGTTCTATTCTTTCTTGAATAATGTCCATGTGTAACAATCCTAAGAATCCAATTCTAAAACCGAATCCCAAGGCTTGTGAATTTTCTGGTTCATATATCAAAGCAGCATCATTTAATTTCAATTTTTCCAAAGCTTCTTTTAAATCTGCGTAATTGGAATTATCGACAGGAAACATTCCACAGAATACCATAGGATGCAACGTTCGATACCCTGGAAGAGGTTTTTCAGCTTTATTATCTGCTAAAGTAATCGTATCACCAACGCGAACAAATTCGATATCTTTAATTGCTGCAGTAATATAACCAACATCCCCTGCTTCTAAATAATCTCTTCTTGTTTCTTTCGGAGTGAATACCCCAACTTCAACAACTTCATAGTAGGCATCCGTTGACATCATATAAATTTGATCGCCTTTTTTCACAACTCCATTTACGATTCTAACAGAGGGAACAATTCCTCGATATTGATCATAGTAAGAGTCAAAGATTAATGCTTGTAGTGGTGCTTGTGGATCACCGGATGGAGCTGGAACTCTTTTCACAATTTGTTCTAAAATTTCTTTAATACCAATTCCTGCCTTCGCACTAGCTAAAACAACATCATCGGTATTAATTCCCATAACATTTTTAATTTCTTCTTTTACTAGATCGATATTTGCATTGGGTAAATCAATTTTATTAATCAAAGGCAGTATCTCAAGATTATTGTCTAATGCTAAGTATAAATTAGCAATTGTTTGAGCTTCAATACCTTGTGCTGCATCAATTACCAAGATAGCCCCTTCACAAGCAGCAAGGGAACGAGAAACTTCATAGGTGAAGTCAACATGCCCTGGGGTATCGATTAAATGGAAAATATAATCTTTTCCATCATCGGCATGATATGTTAATTCTACTGCATTTAGTTTTATCGTAATTCCTCGTTCACGTTCGATATCCATAGAATCTAATACTTGTGCTTTCATATCTCGAAGTTCAATGGTATTGGTTAATTCCAAGATACGGTCAGCTAACGTAGATTTCCCATGATCAATATGAGCGATGATTGAAAAATTACGAATTAATTTTTGTCTTTCTTTCATTTTATCATTATTTATCGTCATAATTTATTCCTTACTTTACATAATATTTTACCTTATTTCTTAAAAAAATGCAAGCATTATGAAAAAAGATGAAAAGGAAGCAGTAAAGTAAGGAAACCTACTTTATAAAATACAAGTATAAATATACTCATCATTTATAAATGAACATGAATAACCTCTCTTTCGAAAAGCAATTATAAAAATAAATGATAAAATAAATATTCATGGTGATTTTCAAAATATTGTTTGTTTTTATCAAAAAAACAGGGAATCATGAATCTATTTCTAATAAAAGTTATTCTTCTTTCCAATAAAAGCTATGGCTAAAAAGAGACACTTATGATATAATTGATTACAACGAGGTAAATTATGGCTATAAAATATCCAATTCCTGACATGCAAATAAATAAAAAAAGTAATATTCTTACTCGGGGTATGCTATTTGAGAACAGTCTAAATCTAAGTAATGAATACTATTTGGCTCATAATATTGCAATTATTCATAAAAAACCAACACCGGTTCAAGTAGTTCGAGTAGATTACCCTAGTAGAACCCGTGCTCGTATTATTGAAGCTTATTATAAACAACCCTCTACTACTGACTATAATGGGATATATCGAGGAAAATACATTGATTATGAAGCCAAAGAAACGGTTAATCTATCGTTTAGTTTCAAGCATATTTTCGAACATCAATTACTACATCTTAAAAAAGTGAATGAACATGGAGGAATTGCCTTTGTTATTATTTATTTTAAGAAAGTGAATGAAATTTATATCATTAAAATCATTGATTTTCTTGATTTAATAAAGCAAGGTTTAAAAAGTGTTACCATAGAAAAAGCGAAAGAAATCGGTAAATCTGTGAAACAAGGATATGCTCCATTACTTGATTATTTAAAAGCGGTAGATGAAATGTTTTTTAATGATTAATCGAGTGAAAAAAGATAATCTTCTCATACAAAGCAAAAAACCTACTAGTAAAGTAGGCTTTTTTTATGCAAATAAAAAACCTATCGATTCGATAGGTTATTCTTCATTCATAAGAGTAGTCGTAATAAATTTTTGATACCAATCTATCACGCAAGAAGCATTGAAAGGATTCTCTTTATTCTTTATCATGTTTATTAGTATGTTGGTATTGTTCTTAATGATTTCAATGATTTCTTGTGAATAATGTAAATCCTTAATATTAAAATCATATTCATCTTTATCCAGTACTAAAATTTCACCATCAGGAAAAACTTTTACATCTAAATCATAATCAATATACTTTAATCCTTCTAAATCAATAATAAAGGGGGAACTTAAATTACAATAGTAGTAAATATCTGTTCCTCGAATCATACAAATTACATTAAACCAGTATTTTTTAAAAAAATAACAAATGGCTGGTTCTCTGGTTTTCCATTTTCGACCATCTCCATCGATAACATCGACTTTATTATTGACAATTACTGTAATTTCATCATCTTCATGAATCATAACAACGTTTTTCCAAACGCGATGTAATTCTCCGTCGTGTTTAAAACTAATAATATCTAAATTTTTCATTGCTAGCACTTCTTTCCTAGTAATAGTATAGCAAATAAAATTTTCTTTGTAAACTTTTAATGTTGGTTTTTTATTTTGTTTTTTCTAATATCCAAGTTTTTAATGCGGGTTTTGTTGCGAAACCAATTTTTCGATCCTTTTCCACTCCGTTTTTGAAGATAATAATTGTTGGTATACTCTTAACATTAAGTTCATTTGCCAATTCTTCATTATCATCTACGTTTATTTTCACAAAAGCGATGTCAGGAATTTCTTCCGAGATTTCATGAAAGAAAGGGGCTATCATTTTACAAGGACCGCACCAATCAGCAAAAAAATCAGCAACAATAAATTCTTTTTTTAATTCTTTCAATTGTTTTTCAGTAATCTTCTCTACCATAAGTATTCTCCTTTATTTTTTTAATGTTACGATGGTAGCTCCTTGGCCCCCTTCGTTGTTTCCCCCATAGCGAAAGCTCTCAACTAATCGATTTGTTTTCAAATAGTTTTGAACCATTTCCCGAAGAACTCCAGTTCCAAATCCATGAATAATACTTACTTGGTTTAAACTAGAGTAAATAGCATCATCAATGTATTTTTCTAATTTACTATAGGCATCTTCATATCGTTCGCCTCGTAAATCTAGACTTGCCTTTACTGTTTTTTTAATTCCACTGGTATTGGGCAATGTTTGTTTAGGTGTTGATACAATGGTTGGTTGTGGTGTGGATTTAGGTATTTTCAATGTTTTTTTATCAACTAAAATAGTTGCATTACCTATTTGCACATCAAATTTATCATTTTTATTCACTTTTAAGATAGTTCCATAACAACGATAACTTTCTACATAAACCTGGGATCCAACTGTTATTTCATCATTTGTTTCACGATATTCTTCTTCTACCTGCATACTGGTCTTTAATTCTTTAATATCATGTTTTATTTCAGATATTTCATGAAGTTTTACTTCTCGTAGTTTCATACTTTCTAGTTCTTTGAGAATTTCTTCTATTTTCTGAGATGACTTCGTAATCATTTTCTTTGCTTCTGCTTCTGCTTGTAAAAGAATCTTGTTTTTCTCTAGATAAGTTTCTTCGATTAAACGATCTGCATCTTTTAGTTTGATTGCTAAAAAATTATTTTTTTCATCAATGATTTTTAATTTTTGGTCAAGTTCATGAGATTGGTGAATCAGTTTTTCTAAAACGACATTATTCTTATCGGTATTTTTATAAGCATAGGTTTCTGCTTGTTGGATAATTTCTTGGTGTAAGCCGAGAATTTGTGAAATTTTTAAAGCGTTACTTAGACCAGGAACACCGATTAATAGTTTATAAGTAGGTCGTAAGGTTTCTACATTAAACTCAACGCTAGCATTAATGATATTTTGTGAATTATAGGCATGAATTTTTAACTCAGAATAATGGGAAGTTGCAATAATCAAGCATTTTTTGGTAATCAAATAATCAATAATCGCAATTGCTAGAGAAGAACCCTCAGCTGGATCCGTTCCTGAGCCTAATTCATCCAGTAGCACCAAGGAATTCTGTGTTACTTGATTAATAATGTTGATGACATTCTTCAAATGAGAAGAAAATGTTGAAAGATTTTGATCAATACTTTGTTCATCTCCAATGTCAGCATAAACATTATCAAAAATCATAATATTACTAGCCTCATCACAAGGAATTAGCATTCCTGCTTTCACCATCAAAGATAGTAAACCTATGGTCTTTAGTAATACTGTTTTTCCACCAGTATTGGGTCCAGTAATAATAATCCCTTGATAATTCTTACCAATATTAATGTTATTTCTAACGATATTTTCCACTTTTAATAAGGGATGATAACAATTGATTAAATCAACATATCCTTGATCATTAACTAACGGTTTACTAGCATTAATACGAATAGCATAGCAAGCCTTACTAAACACCAAGTCTAAATGTTTTATTATTTGATAATTAATTGCTAAGGATTCATTAAAAACGTCAATTTGACCACTTACTTCTTTTAAGATGCGGTGGATTTCTTGTTTTTCCTCTTCAAATAATTGGTTTAAATGATTATTTAAAGTACAAATAATTTGTGGTTCAATATAAACTGTTTCACCTGAAGCAGATTGATCGTGAGTAATTCCTTTGATTGTATTCTTATAGTCATTTTTTACTGGAATTACATAACGATCGTTACGAATAGAGACGATTGCTTGAGATAATTTACTACTGTTTTTGGAAATAATTTCTTGTAGTTTTACCTGTATGTTTTTTTCTGTATCTTTGATATGACGACGGATGTCTTTTAGATTAGCACTAGCATCATCTTTTATTTCACCATAAGGAGTGATGATGGTTTTAATTCGTAGATTTAATTCTTTAGGATAGAATAATTCCGCTGTATTTTGTTTAAAATATGGACAAGCGATTTTCGCATTATCCAAATCATTCATATAAATCGTAATATTTTTAATCGTATCGAGAAATTTACCTGTTTCACATAATTCTTCAAGGGTAAGAATTCCACCTTTATGAATTTTACTCAAGTAATAATCAATTGGACTATTAAAATAAAGGGGAAATCTCTGAGCTCGTAAGATTAACCTGGTTGCTTCATCGGTCTCTTCCAGAGCATAGCGAATCTCATCAAGATTATTCATGAGAATAATATGATCTAATTCCTCTTTATTAGTATCGAGAATTACTTCTTCTTTGATTAGATCAATGATTTTATTTAATTCTAATGTTAAATGATATCTATTCATAGCAATAAAGTTCTTTCTAAAAAATTAATTTTGTGGTATAATAGTTATATGGAAGGTGAAACCCATGAGCAAATCCATCAATCTAACAATTGAACAAGCCCATTTAATTATGGAACGTTATCGTGAATTCTCCGTTCCTCATACTAACAATTATACACTTTTTCGTGCAAAAAACAAGACATCAACTTTAACAATTTTTAAAACACTTACTTTACTGATTCAGGGTAGTGATACCAATGAATTGTACCAAGAAATTTGTTCTTTGATTGATATTACTCCAGTAATTGATGATGTGAAAAACTCATCGCTATCGATTGAACTTTCTTTAATAGGAACGGATGAAGTAGGTACAGGAGATTTCTTTGGTGGTATTGTAGTAGCAGGTGCTTATGTAAGAAAAGACCAAATCAAAATTTTAAAGCGATTAGGAGTAAAAGATTCAAAACTATTAAACGATAATAAAATTCTAGAATTGGGTGAAGTATTAATAAAAGAGGTTGTTTTTAGTGTCCATGTGTTAGATAATTTGAAATATAATTATATCAATAGAATACAAAATCACAACATGAATAAAATAAAAGCTCTTCTTCATAATAGCGTCATTCGTCATCTTCAGGCTAAAGTAGAGAATTATGATGGAATTGTAATTGATGCTTTTACAACAAAAGAAAAATACTTAGATTATCTAAGTGGTGAAAAAGATGTTGTTACGGAAGTCAAACTAGAAGAAAAGGCAGAAAGCAAATATGTAAGTGTTGCTGTAGCCAGTATTATTGCTCGTTACTTCTTCCTTGATCATTTCAATAAATTATCTAATGATGTAGGTTTTGAACTTCCTAAAGGAGCAGGACCTAAAATTGATTTAGCCATTCAAAAGATCCTAAAAACAAGAAATCTAAAGTATTTAGAAACTATCGCAAAAACAAATTTCAAAAATCTTGATAAATATAAATAAAGCCCTGAATTTTCAGGGCTTTTATTCATTGTTTCGTAGTTCATTTAGAAAATCTTCAAAATATTTTGGTAATGGACTATCAAACTCTAGATACTCTTTCGTACGAGGATGGGTAAAACCTAATGTTTTTGCATGAAGGAACTGACCCGTTTCACCAATGACGTTCTTAGGTCCATACACGGGATCCCCTACTAATGGATAGCCAATATATTTCATATGAACACGAATTTGATGAGTACGACCTGTTTCTAGAGATAACTCGACTAAAGTATATTTTTTAAATCGTTCTAACACTTTAAAATTAGTAACTGCAGATTTCCCCTGTTCCACAACAGTCATCTGTTGACGGTTGAAGATATCTCTTCCGATTGGCGCTTCAATTCGACCGACATTGTGATTAATCACACCATAAACAATAGCATAATATTTTCTAGATATGGTTTTATTGAAAAATTGTTCGCTTAAGTTTCGATGAGCAACATCATTCTTACAAGCAACTAACAATCCAGAAGTATCTTTATCAATACGATGAACGATACCCGCTCGAATGACTCCATTAATAGCTGATAAATCGTGGCAATGAAACATTAATGCATTCACTAAGGTGTTTTGATAATTACCTACCGCTGGATGAACAACCATACCAGTTGGTTTATTTACGACAATTACATCGCTATCTTCATAATAAATATCCAAAGGAATGTCTTGTGCAACGATATCATTGTTGACAGGATCAGGAATGGTGATGCTGATCGCATCATTCTTTTTTAAAATATGGTTTGCCTTTACAACTTTATCGTTGACTAATACACAGTTCTCTTTGATATAAATTTGAATGGAATTACGAGAAACATCTTCCATTTCGTTTACAAGGAATTTATCAATACGCATCGGTTCTTCTTGTTGGTAAATAAAATACATTATTTCCATTTTTTACCTGTCGCTCCAAAAAGAATTTCAAACATCAATAAGATAGTACCGATTGTTAGACACATATCCGCTAAGTTAAAACTAGGGAAACTCATAAAGTCAAAAGTTAAGAAATCACGAACATATCCTAAAAAGATACGATCGATGAAATTACCAATGGTTCCTGTAATAATCAAAATTAGACAAACACTATACATGGTGTTTTCTTTCAAATCAAAATCTTTCATTAGATAAGCAAATATACCCAGTGATAATAGGGTAATGACAATAAAAAACCACATTTTTCCACTGAAGATTCCCCAAGCACCGCCTGTGTTTTCAACAAGGCTAATTCGAAATAGTCCAGGAATGCATTTATAGGTCTGCAACAAAGAAAAGTATTTAAAAGCTACTGCCTTTGTTATTTGGTCAAGGACAATAAATAAAGAGATTAATAAAATTCCTATAATCATAGTTTTACCTTTCATGTTTTACCTCATCATTCCAAAGAATATTAAGATTGCTAAGATAAAAACACCAAAACCAATGTTTAAACATTGATAGAACAAAATAGCATTTTCATCAATTGCTTGTAATTCAATCATATCTCGAGCATAGCATTTGGCTAATTTCACAGTAAAGAAATTAGATAAGCCATTACTAATCATGAGTAATCCCCATGCAAATGATAAAAAGGCAATAATTGCTTGAGGTCTATACCAATTGATTTCTAAAATCTCTAGTAATAATGCAGCAAAAGGAAAAATGAGAATGACAGTAACGATCAAACCAAAAATAAAAGTGATGATATTGGTTGAGCGTTTTAATCTAATTTCATAAAACTTCTTTGTTTCTTCTTTTCCTTTTGACCATAAATTTTTATGATTCATTACTATTTACCTCCATATTCTGTAGGTACTCTATAATATTCATAAAATTATTAACCTTTACCAAAGTAAAGGTAGCACCAATTCGATCGTATTCAGCTTTTGCTACATCATAATTGGTTTCACTAATAAAAAAGATATCAATATCATAATTATTAGCAGTGATAATTTTTTGTTTTACACCAGCAATATTCCCGATGGTACCATCAATTTCAATGGTTCCTGTTCCAACAATTTTTTTACCTTGGGTAATATCTCCTGGTAATAAAGCATTGTAAACCGATAAGGAAAGCATACCACCACCGGAAGATCCAATGGAAGAATAAGGGTCAACGATTGAAAATTTTGGGGTTGATTTTTCTGGATCTAATTTGTAATAATCGTAAAAGGCAACTCCTAAACCGATATAACCGGAATCACCAGTAATAAAGGAAGCATACACTTCTTTTTGTACATCATCACGAATAATTGTAAATTTGATTTCTTTATTAGGGTTATTGTCGTAGAAATCGGTAACTAAATCTCGAAATTCATCGATATTTGTAAACGATTGATCATTGACTTTGATGACAATATCAGAATAATCTAATCCTGTCTTTGCATAAGGAGTAATCGCACTAACAATTGCTCCTCGATATTCTTTACTTAACACGATCGAAGAATCTACTTTTACTGCTTCTTGATAAGCATTGATAATTGCATTATTGATGCTAATTTCTTTAGAAATAGTGCCAAATTTAATTTGGGCTTCATCATCTAAATCTATGGTTGGATCAAATACTTCAATATCAAAAGTATCGTTTTTCTTCGCTAACCAATATTGGATTACAGATATTCGAGTATGAGTGTAAACACCAACGGTATAGATAAAACCCGTTTCATTTTCTGCTTCTACTTTTACTGAGGATGCTGTGTAGTTAATACTTCCTGGAGTGATTATTTCATAGTCAACTTTGATAAATGAAATGAATAAGACAAATAAATAAAGTCCTAATCCAAGAAAGGATAATAATTTAGTAATCAGTGACGATTTTTTAAAGTTTCGCCAACTACTGACAAAAAATTCTTTCACTTTTCATCCTCAACGGTAATTTTTATATTTTTCATTTTACGAGTACTCACATTTGCTGCATGAAGCATCCGTTTAGCAGCAATATCTGATTCTGTATCGGCATATTTTTCATCCATGTAAACAATTTCTTTAATTCCACTTTGAATGATTAGTTTCACACATTCGTGGCAAGGAAATAGAGTAACATAGATACTACATCCATCTAGACTAGAAATCGAGTTTAATATCGCATTGGGTTCTGCATGGACGACATAGGGATATTTTGTATCACTAAAATTTCCTGTTTTTTCCCAAGGAAATTCATCATCTTCACATCCAAAAGGAAAACCATTGTAACCAATACCTACAATTTTTTTGTGCGGATTGACAATACAAGCTCCTACTTGGGTGTTAGGATCTTTGCTACGCATCGCTGAAAGGAGTGCAACCCCCATAAAATACTTATCCCAAGAAATATAATCATTTCTTTTCACTATTTTTATCCTCCTCTAACGAGCAGTCTTGTTCTAACTGCTGTTTTAATTCCGATTTTATTTTATCAATATCACTCAATTTTACTAAACAATCGGGTGATTGACAAACTTCACATTTATCCGGAAGCTCTACTCCCTTTGGGGCTTTTGTTCTTTTATTCAAGATAAAGGTAATCAAGAATAAAGCAATCACACCAAAGATGATTCCTGCTTGTAATAACCAACTTGTTAGAATCATATCGTTTCCCCTTCACTTATTATTTTTTTAAGAATGTAATCAGCGAGCATTAGTCCTGCTGATGCAGTAACTGGCATATAGGAAGCCAGTATTTTTCCCTCTACTAATGGTTCTTCGGTAGAGGAAAGAACGGGAACCTTTTCTGTTATGCCTTCTTCTCGTAGTCGTTTTCGGATGATTCTTGCCAAAGGATCATAGGTCGTTTTTGTAATGTCAGTGATAGCTAATTTTTGAATGTCCATCTTTTTAGCTGTTCCCATTGAACTAATGAAGGTAACTTGATGATTGATACATTGTTTCATTAACAATATTTTATCATCCACTTGATCAATAGCATCGACTAGATATTGAAAATCATAGGTAAATAGGTTACTCGATTCATTAAAACATTCCTGTAAAGGGATGACATGACAATCGGGATTGATCCTATGAATCATCGCAGCCATTACTTCAACCTTTGATTGATCCATGGTATCCGTATAAGCCACCACTTGTCGATTAAAATTGGAAATGGTAACTTTGTCGAAATCTTGAATAATGAGTGTCCCCACACCAGACCTTGCAAGTGCTAAACAAGCTTCTCCGCCAACGCCACCTAAACCAATTACGGCTACTTTGGCATTGATTATTTTTTTTAACTTGTTCTCTCCTAGTAAGGCTTGTAATCGAATGAAGCGGTCGTTCATTTTCTAATTTCTAACTTTAATTCTTTTAATTGAGCTTCACTGGCTGGAGTTGGAGCATCACTCATTGGGCAAATGGCGTTTGCACTCTTAGGGAAAGCGATGACATCACGAATGGAAGGTGAATTTGATAAAAGCATAGCTAATCTATCTAATCCAAGCGCAATTCCACCATGTGGTGGAGTACCAAATTTTAAAGCATCGACAAAGTAACCAAATTTTTGTTTAATTTCTTCTTCTGTTAATCCAATGGCTCTAAACATATCTGATTGGACTTTTTGGTCATGAATTCTGATAGAACCACTACCTAATTCAAACCCATTTAAAACAATATCATAACATTTTGAATAGCATTTTTCTGGATGTGTTAATAACATATCTTTAAATTCATCTTTTGGAGAAGTAAATGGATGATGAGCTGCAACATAGCGTTGTTCTGTTTCATCAAATTCAAAAGACGGCCAATTATTAACCCATAAATAAGCAAATTTGTTTGGATCCGTTAAATTTAATTCTTTTCCAAGTAAGTTTCTTAAGTAAGCCAAACTAGCATTGACAACATTCTTTTGATCAGCAACAACAAAAATAACATCACTTTCTTCAATGCTTAATGCATGAATCAATTGATTAGAAACTTCTGGTGTTAAATATTTAGCAACTGGTCCAGATAAAGTATTGTTTTCAAACTTAATCCATAATAATCCCTTTGCTTTATATTTTTTAACTTCTTCCGTTAAACGATCAATTTCTTTTCTTGAATATTTGCTAGCAGCATGTTTAGCATTAAATCCTTTTACAATACCACCATCAGCGATTGTATTTTTGAATAGACTAAAATCAACGTCTTTTACAATTTCAGTAATGGTTTGTAATTCCATCCCAAAACGAGCATCAGGCTTATCATTTCCAAAACGCTCCATGGATTCTTCAAAAGTAATTCTTGGGAAAGGAGTTACAATATCAACATTTTTTGTTTCTTTCATTATTTTCTTCAACATACCTTCAATGACTTGATAAACTTGCTCTTCATCGATAAAACTCATTTCAACATCGATTTGAGTGAATTCCATTTGACGATCAGCACGTAAATCTTCATCACGGAAGCATTTTACGATTTGGTAATATTTTTCTAATCCTGCTACCATTAATAATTGTTTATATAATTGTGGTGATTGAGGTAATGCATAAAATTTACCAGGATTTACTCGGGAAGGTACCAAGTAATCACGAGCTCCTTCTGGAGTTGTTTTACCAAACACAGGAGTTTCTACTTCGATAAAATCTTTTGCATCAAAATAATTACGAACTGATTTTGTAATATTGTGACGTAATATTAAGTTTTTTTGCATCATTGGACGACGTAAGTCAAGATAACGATATTTCATTCGTACATCTTCTAGAGCATCTGTTTCATCCGCAATAATCATCGGAGTTGGCTCTGATTCACTAAGAACAACAATTTCGGAGCAATCGACTTCTATTTCTCCAGTTGGTATATTTTTGTTTTTACTTTCTCTTTCAATGACCTTACCAACAACTTTAATTACATATTCGTTTTTTACATTTTCTAAAATAGCATAATTTTTATTCTCTGGTTTACAAACTACTTGAGTAATTCCTTGACGGTCCCGTAAATCAACAAAGATTAACCCCCCTAAGTTCCTTTTCTTGGCTACCCAACCAGCCAATACCACATTTTCGCCAACATTATTGATTCTTAATTCACCATTATTATGAGTTCTCATAGTTTTTTACTTTTAATATAGTTCCCTATATTCTCCTTTTTTACTTTTTCTTGTGTATTATTTTGTGTATCTTTGATGGTAAAGATGCCGCTTTGTCGTTCTTCTTCACCTATAATGATAATAAGTTTTGGATTTAATTTTTCTGCTAACTTGAATTGTTGCTTTAAAGAGTAGTTTTTATAATCCATCTCCACAACCATTTGTTCCGTTCGCAATTCGTTAGCAAACTCTAATCCAAGTCTTTTTGATTCTTCATCTAAACTAATGATAAATATATCTGTTTTCTTATCGATATCCATAAATAGATTTTGATTCGTCATAACCATCATGATTCGTTCCAGTCCAAATGCATAGCCAATCCCAGAAATATCAGGTCCGCCAAAGTTTTTCACTAAATCGGCATATCTTCCTCCTCCACAAATGGCTAAACCTTGTAGATCATCCCCTGTATCAAGGATAAATTCAAAAACAGTATCGGTATAATAATCTAATCCTCGTACCAGTGTATCTTCTATTTCATAAGGAATTCGCATCATTGATAAGATCGTCGTAACCTCTTTAAAATGAGCAAGGGAAGCTTCTGACAAGCTATCTTTAATTTTTGGCGCGTTTTTAACAATATCTTTTCCTGAATCTACTTTACAATCAAGAATTCGTAATGGGTTCTTAGCCAATCTTTTTTTACAATCTTCACAAAAGTCATCCATCTGATTGGAAAAGTAATCTTGTAATTTCGTAGCATAATTAACACGCGAAGTAAAATCACCAATAGTATTGATTTTTAACTTAATTCCTCTAATTCCCAGCGTACTTAGTAAAGTATAAGCACTAATAATGATATCAGCATCCAAAAATGGACTTCCTTCACCAAAAACTTCAACACCAAATTGCATGAACTGTCGATAACGTCCTTTTTGAGGTCGCTCATAACGGAACATTGGTCCACAGTAATACAGTTTTGTGACTGGAGAATTGATGTATAATTTATTTTCAAGAAAACTTCGAACCACAGAAGCAGTTCCTTCGGGACGTAGGGTGATACTCCTGTTTCCTCGATCCAAAAAAGTATACATTTCTTTATTAACGATGTCACTACTTTCCCCAGAACTACGAACAAAAACATCAGTCATTTCAATAATTGGAGTGATGCTTTCTTCAAAACCAAAAGTTTTTAATATCTCCTTGGCCTTTGTTTCAATAAAGCGCATTTTTGTTGCTTCTTGTTGGTAAAAATCTAGTGTTCCTTTTATTTTTTGATAATTCATAATTCCACTCCTATCTTTAAAATAAAAGTCCTTAAAAGAGACCTCTCTTAAGGACGAATAATTCCGCGGTGCCACCTTAATTCATCACCTTTTTGGTGATGCACTTTTATACCTAAATCATTTATCGATCTCCAAAGTGTCTTTCCTTATTCTTATAGTAAGCTTTTTCACCAACAGCTCTCTCTAAACCTCATCAAACAAGTACTTTTCTTCTTCATAAATCTTTTAAATTAGTAATATTATAATGGATAATCAAAAAAATGTCAATTATTCTTCAAGCAAAATAATTTTGTCATCTTCTATTTCGATTATATGGTCACGATATAAGTTTCCTAGTGCCTTTTTAAAAGCAGCTTTACTCATTTTAAATAAGCGATTAATGAGTTCAGGACTACTATTTTCTGTAATTAGCATCACACCATTATTATTTTGTAAGTATTCTAATATTGTTTTTCGATCATCTTTTATTTGAAATTCTTTGTTTTCTATCAAAGAACCACTATAATCTTCTTCATTCTTCTTGATAATTCTTACTTCTACTTTTTCTCCTAAGCGATACTCACGTCGCATATTCGTACGATAGATAAAAACAACATTCATCCCTTCGGTAACTACATTAATTCCATCAGGAGTAATTCGGTAAACATAAGCAGGAAACTTACCATTTTCGGTAAGGACTTCTTCTCCTTTAGCTCCTAAAATTTGTTCTTTATTTGCAATCTTAATAATTAATTTATTATTTTTAGTGCGTAAAATGGAAATGATTTTATCTCCAATTCTAGGCCATAAGTTCTTTTTTAAAGGTAAATCATCGCTGGAAAGTAAAACGTCTTTACTAATTCCAATACTAATGAAAACACCTAAGTCATCATTAATCCCTACAACTTCTACCAACCCTGGATGATCCATATCGATCAGTGGTTTCCAAAGCGTTGCCGCCACCCGATTTTTCTTATCTACATAAAGAAAAGCATCCACATAATCTCCAGGAAATAATTTTTTCCCCTGGCATTCGTTATGATGGAGGAAATACTCTTCTTCATCATGCTCTTTTGTTAATATATATCCTAAATTTGTTTCGCGATCGACGCAATATTTTTCTGTTTTTCCGATATTCATAATTCTTCTCCATTTATCTATATCCTATTATATCACGATTCGTGATTTTTTAATAGTCTTTTTTACTCTGTCTTTTGTTTCGAATTTTGATATTCATAGTAACCTTGGTTAATCGAAGTCGTCCCAAATTTTGTTTTAACCCCATCGAGAATTTTCTTTAATTCCGCTTTCTTTTCTAATTCTGTTAGGTTATCAAAAATAGTAATTTGTTGGATGGGTTGTTCTTTCGATTCGACAACACGATTTGCGAAAACACCAATTAATCGAATGCAATTATTGTCACGACGATTATCAACATCATAAAGCCCTTCTTCAAAATTTTCATCGAGAATAGCTTCCGTAATCTTATAAATATCAGTTTCATCATTTGTAGGATTTTCTAAACTTTGACTTCGATTGATTTGACGAAAATTAGCGTACTTTAGTTGTAATCCAATCGTATAAGCTTTTAAATTCTTTTTTTGCAATCGATTAGCAACAGAATTTACTAATATCTTCAAAGTATCCTTTAAAATTTTTTCCTCATAAATATTACGATCAAAAGTGTGAGAATTGGATACGGAACCCACTTCTGAACCTCCAGAATAATCAACTTCTGATTCATCAATTCCATTCGCGCGTTGGTGAAGACTAGTTGCATAGATATTCCCTAATTTTTGTTTCAGTAGAGTAAAATTATTAGGATTTGCGAGATCACCAATGGTTTTAAAACCACAGCTTTGCAGTTTTGGTGCCGTTTTCTTACCAACTCCTTGCATTGTTTCAATGGGCAATGGCCATAGATATTGATGTAATTCCCGTTTGCGAAGAATAGTAATTCCGAGTGGTTTCTTCATATCACTTGCCATTTTAGCAAGAAATTTATTGGGAGCAATTCCGATACTACAAGGTAAGCGAAGATCTTTCAATAAATCCGTTTGTATTTTATTAGCCAACGCTACGACATCTCCTTGATAATCAGAAACATCAACATAAGCTTCATCTATGCTTGCCATTTCCACTTTTTTGGTAATGGTTAACAAATACTGATAGAATTTTTCTGAATAAGAAACATAAAGTTCCATATCAGGTTCAATAACAAGGATGTCTTTACACAATTGAAACGCTTCACGAACTTGCATGGTTGTTCTTATTCCATAAGATCGAGCTTCATAACTAGCCGTTAAGACGATACTTCGTTGGAATGGATCATCATGAGCAATGACAATGGGCTTCTTTAATAATTCTGGGTCTTCTGCAATCTCACAAGAAGCAAAAAAGCAATTCATATCAATATGTAAAATTATTCGTGAAGTTTTCATTTTTTTCTTTCCTTTTTTAAATCATTATGTTATAATACTTATTGTAAATATTATAACATATTCATCGAGGTGATAAAAGTGAAAAAGAATAAGAATGAACAAGAAAAAAAACCTTTTATTAAAACCAAAACCAAGATAGATGGTGGAATCGAAGTTGAATTACAAAAAAGTCCAAACAATACTTTGCTTGGAAAAATTTTTGCAATCGCAATTTCTTTCATTACTTTATTTGGTGGTATCATTGCTTTAATTTATTTATTAACGCAAATGTAATAAAATGATAAAAAAGCCGTTTAAAACGGCTTTTTTAATTACTCTGATTCGTTAGCAATTCTATTGCTAGGTTTTTACTAGCGGTAGTAATTTGACCATTGGAAATCATCATCGCAATTTCATCGACTCGCTCTAAATAAGCAAGATTTTCTATTTGGGTTACGGTTCGATCATTGTTAATTTTCTTACTAATCTTTAAGTGATGATTGGCAATTGCTGCTACTTGTGGTAAATGAGTTACGCATAATACTTGAGCATTGGAAGCAATTTCCTTGATTTTACTAGCAATACTAAATGCAATTTCACCACTAACTCCATTATCAATTTCATCAAAGATGAGTGTTTGAAGTTCTAATTTATGGGAAACTAAGGTTTTTAATGCAAGCATAAATCGAGATAATTCACCACCAGATGCTATCTTGGCAAGAGGTTTTACTGGTTCACCTTTATTGAAAGAAATCATGAAATCGATGGTATCAATGCCATCTTTTTTAAATTCAATCTTTTCTTGTAAGAAAACGACTTCAAACTGAACATCTTTCAATTGTAAATCTTGTAATGTAAACTTGATTTTTTCTACAAATTGATTCGCTAATTGTTGGCGATACTCGCTAATTTTCTTTCCCCAAGATAAAGTCTTATCATAACTCTCATCTACTTGTTGTTTTAAATCAGCGATTATTACATCATAATTTTCTATTTGATTGATCTCTTCAGAGATTTTTTCATAATAAGCAATAATTTCACCTGTGTTCATTTTATATTTACGTTTTAAATCAGAGTAAAGACCTAAACGAAGGTTAATATCTTCTAATTCTTGTAAATCAATGTCACTTTTTTTGAAATCAGCTAAAATCTCAGTCACTGCATCATTTAGATTATAGTAACTATCTTCAATTCGACTTCGATAGTCTGTATATTTTTTATCAAATTTTTCAACTTTATTCAGAAGTGATAAACTTTCATAAATATGATCTAAAATATGATAATCTTCATATAAGTCACAAAACTGATTCATATTAGTAACAATTGTTTCATAATTGTTTAGGATATTAGCTCGTTCATGAAGTTCTTGTTCTTCAGTAACACTAATAGCGGCTTTTGCGATTTCATCAATTTGATAATGATAAAAAGAAAGTTTCTCTTTCCCTTGGGTTTCTTGGGCTACCAAACGATTGTACTCTTTTAAAACTTGTTGGTGTTTCCTTAACTCTTCCTGGTAATTTAAAAGCCATAGATTACTCTGTTCATCATCAATAAATGACAAGTAATTTTTTGGGTCTGTTAATTTTTGGGTGTCAAATTGAGTATGAATATCTCCGATATATTCAGATATTTCTGATAATGTTGCGAGAGTTACGCTATATTCATTGATTCTACAAGTGCTTTTTCCACTATCGTAGATTTCTCTTTTGATTGTTAAAACATCATCCGCGGTAATTTCAATTTCTTTTTCTTGGAGAATATGAATTAATTTTGGATTCAATTGCGTAAAAACACCTTCGATAACGGCTTTTGTTTCCCCATGACGAACCAATTCTGATGAAGCACGATTGGCAAATAATAAACCAATGGCATCAATAATCAAAGATTTACCAGCACCTGTTTCACCCGTTAATACAGTCATCTGATCAGCAAATTCAATATTCATATTATCAATAATCGCAAAGTTTTTCACAAGTAATGATGTTAACATAGGTCACCTATATTTCTCTATAATATCACGGATATCTAATCCAAGTTCTTTTTTAATTTGTTTTACAGTTCCTGCTTCTTGGAATCCATTTTCAAGATGATAAGCATCCATATTCATATTTAGTTTATGGATTGTATTATAATAAGCAATGGCTTGAGTTAAAGAACCCTCTCCTATCACTTCTTCATAAATAATTACTTTTTTATTCGCTAATCTTTCCAGAAGAGCGGTATCCATCGGTTTAATAAACAAGGCATTAATCAACCCAATATTCATTCCTTCTTCTGTTAATATTTCTTTAAATTTATCGATAACAGGTCCATAAGCAATAATATTCATTTCTTGAATAGGAAGTAGTTCTTCCCATTTACCCAAAGTCGCATGCGACATAGGTGCCTGTGATGTTATTTCTTGTTTTTTAGTATTATATTTTGGATAGCGAATGACAAATGGAGCTTTTGTCTCTAAAGCTAGGTCAAATAAAGCTTCAGCTTCTGCTAAATCTTTTGGCATTGTGATAATAAAATGAGGTAAATGACTTAGAAAAGCAATATCAAAGGTTCCTTGATGGGTAGATCCATCCGCTGTGACAATTCCTGCTCGATCAACTAAAAATATAATATGGGCACAAGTTCGAGCAACATCGTGATTTAATTCATCGTAAGCGCGTTGCAAAAAGGTCGAATAGATAGGAATAATCGGGATTAATCCTTCTTTCGCCATCGCAGTTGCCATCACGACAGCATTTTCTTCTCCGATTCCAACATCGATAATTTGATTTGGTAGTTCCTGAACAAACTCATTCAATTCTGAACCACAAATAGTCGCAGAGGAAATGACTTTCATTTCGGGATTCGCCTTTGCTTTTTTAAGTAATAATTCACTAATTCCAATGCTCCATGAAGTGTACCCTGGTTTTGATTCTTTTAAACTCTTTCCTGTAGCGATATCAAAGGGGCCAACTCCATGCCAGGTTCCTATTTTATCTGCTTCAGCAAACGAATACCCTTTTCCCTTTATTGTTTTAATATGTAAAAACACAGAACGATTGGTATTTCTTGCGAATGTTAAATACTTAATCAATGTTTTTAAATCATGTCCATCGATAGGGCCAAAATACCTATATTCCGCACCCAACGTTAATGGGCGATCTTTATAAGCGATAGAAATCAAACCACGTTTTAACCAATCCAATAAATGTTTGATAAAACGAGGGGTAATTCGCTTTAAGAAACGATAAGATTTCTTAATCCGAATGCTATTAAAAATCTTAGCAAGACCGCCAACATTTTTAGAAATAGACATTTCATTATCGTTTAAAATAATAATTGCCTTTTGATCGGTTTTTCCCGCTAAATAGTTTAAGGAAGATAAGGCTAGTCCATTTTGAATAGCACCATCACCAATCACAGCGACAACTTCACCAATGTCTTTTCCACTGGCTTTGGCTTCTAGGAAACCACAAGCAGCAGCGATACTTGTTGAAGAGTGTCCTGCTTCCCAAACATCGTGAACACTTTCACTATATTTTAAAAAGCCACTAAGACCTCCTTTTTGACGTAAATGAAGGAAATCCTTTGCTCGGCCTGTTAATATTTTATGAGTGTAACCTTGATGACCAACATCAAAGATTAATTTATCGTGAGGACTAGAAAAAACATAATGAAGGGCTATGGTTAACTCAACAACGCCCAAATTGGAAGACAAATGCCCTCCTGTTTTACTGACGTTTTCTAGTATATAGGTTTGAATTTGCTTAGCTAGATCTTCTAATTCTTTAATTGATAAATTTTTTAAGAATTCTGGCGAAGTAATTTCTTCAAGTGTAATCATAATGCTTCCTTATTTTCTTTTTGTTGTGTTAATAATAATGCCGATGATGAAAGCAAAGGGGAGTACAATAATAGTTAGAAGGACATTAACGATTTTTTCTAAGACTATTAATGCTTTTTTCACTATTTCTCTTCTTTATCCATTGTCTTTGCAAGAACGACTTCTTTGGCTAAAAGTAATTTATCCTTACATTTTT
>CAYPLR010000009.1:0-6206 GCA_964411675.1 uncultured Bacteroidales bacterium | reverse complement strand
ATTGTCTTTGCAAGAACGACTTCTTTGGCTAAAAGTAATTTATCCTTACATTTTTTACTTAATTCGATTCCTTTTTCATATTTTTGAATGGATTCTTCTAAACTTAATGTTCCACTTTCCAATTCTTTCACAACTTCATTGAGTTCATTGAGTAAATCTTCAAATTTTTCCATTTTATTCATCCTTTTCTTTAATAATTTGTGCATCAACTGAGCCATCATAAAAACGAATGGTTAAATTTTGATTCACATTGATTTGCGATACCGATGATAATAATTTGTCGTTTTGATAGGTTAAAGTATAACCCTTCTTCATGATGCTCAAAGGGTTTAATAAAATTAATTTATCGATAAAATTATCGATTTTTCGTTCACTAGAATTTACTTTGTCCATTAGTAACATCGATAAGGCATTCTTTTTTCTATCTACATCTTGTTCTATCTGTTCTATTTTTTTGCCTAGATTCACGAGTTCTAATCGCAATGTTAAATCATCGATGCGTTCTAAACTTCGATTAATGACCGCAAGAGGTGAATTTGCCTGTAACTGATAGGTTAATTGGTCTAATGAACTGATTTTTTCTTCAATCGTTTGAATAAAATTTTTATAATGATGAGTTTTCATCAATGCATCGTATTCATAAAACTTAGTTTCCAACACTCGTTTGATTGAACTTGCTAAACGATAGTTTAATGCAGTGATTTCTTGAAGAAGTAATGTTTTGTTTTTGGTGACTCTAACCGCTGCTCCTGTTGGAGTAGGGGCTCGGTCATCTGCAACAAAATCGCAAATGGTAAAGTCGGTTTCATGACCCACACCACTGACGATGGGGATACGACTGGCATAGATACTTCGTGCAAGTTTTTCATCATTAAAGCAAGATAAATCTTCTATGCTTCCACCACCACGAGCGATGATGATTACATCGACAACATTTTCTTGGTTTGCTTGTTCTAATGCTCTTATTAACGACTTGGGAGCATCGATTCCTTGTACCAAAGCAGGATATAAGTAGATTTGTGCTAGTGGAAATCTCTGAGCAATCGTTGATTTGATATCTTGAAAGGCATCAGCAGTCGCTGAGGTAATCACACCAATTTTTTCTGAATATTCAGGAATTGGCTTTTTATGTTCAATAGCAAATAGCCCTTCTTTTTCTAATTTATCTTTTAAAAATAAGAAATCTTGGTATAAAGCTCCTAGCCCCGCTTCACTCATCGTAACAACGGTTAAGTTATAGGTTCCTTTTTTCTGATAAACACTAACTTTACCACTAACTAGTACTTTCATTCCATCCTTAGGCATAAAGGTAAGTTTACTTGCTGAAGCAGAGTACATAATACCACTTATCTCAGAATCTTGATCTTTTAAGACAAAATATAAATGTTCTTTGGAAAATCGAATGTTAGAAAGTTCTCCTTGAAGATAAACAAACCCTAAATTAGGATCACTATCGATTTTATAGGCAATATATTTATTTAAGGCTTTAACCGTTAAGTATTTATGATTGCTATTTTCCATTTTCTAACCTCTTTGCAATGGCATCTAGGAGAGAATTATTAAATTTTGAGGTTTCTAAACCTTCTACTTCACTATATTCATGAGAAAGATCTAAAATTTCATTAATAATAATATTTTTTGGCGTTTCTGTAAATAGCATTTCATAAACAGCAATTCTAATTAAATTACGATCCACATAAGATAATCGGTCAAGAGTGTACTTCTTTAGCGATATTGCAATGGTACGATCGATTTTATTGATGTTTTCTAACACACCAAAAACCAATTGATGATAAAAATCATTATCACAATCGATTGATTCTTCATTGAATAATCCTTCTAAATAATCATCGCTTACTAGTTCTTTTGTTAGATCATAACTATATAACTTCATCATTGCTTTTATACGACTCATTGTTCTTTTCATTCACATCACCACTAAAATATTTTATCATATTTTAATCTATTTTTAAAGACTTATTATTTATTTTTCAAAAGTAAAAAAATCCCATACAATATGGGATTTTGGTTTTAAACGAAATTAGCACTATTATTAATACGATATAAAACGAGTAAATAATAGGCAGAAAAGCCAAATAAATATAAATTACTAATGATACCTGGAGCAAACCAGATAGCAATAAAAGTAACTAAGGTAGGAATGATACTAGAAAGGGCAGCAATGTTATAATACTCTTTAAAGGTTTTTAGTCTACCTGTTTTTCTAAAGAAAATCCAGAATAGGAACACTAAAATTAATGGAAAAACAACACAGAAAAAGAAAGTTAATAAAGAGTAACTGCTCGTATAATTAGGAATATATCCTGCTTTGATTTGTTGAACTAAGTAAGCACCAGCATTACTACCTGACTTGTTGAAATGAACGGTATCAAAACCAATATCGGTAAAACTTGCATTCGCAAAGCTTTCGCTAATGATTGTTTCTCCATGAGTAATATTTTTTTCACTAATTCCTTGTGGATGAGCTTGGTAATAGATTGATCCTGGCCATAAAACAATAAGATAGTATTCAGTAGTTTCAATATTAGGGAAGGCTTCTTCACTATACGCATATTTTTCGGCTGCTTTATAGCTGGCTTCTCCAGTAGTTGGATTAAAAAGATCGATAACAAAATGAATTTTAACTGTGATATCTTGATCATTTACATAAACGATATCATTTTCATAAAATGCCTTTTCTTGCTCATCAAGGGGTAAGTTATCGCATTCTAACAGAAATGAGTTTTCTTCATCATATTCTGCATGGCATTCTTTACTTTGAATTTCTTCAATGATGGCATTAACGGTTGGTTCATAAGGAATATTTTCTATCGCTTGTAAAGATAAGTAATTTTGGTCGCTTACCATTTCATCAATATGATTGGTAATATAATATTTAGCAGGAATTGCTAGTAAATACGAAGAAAGAATAAAGATACAAATAGAAACTAAAATAGAGATATAGCGATATTTAGCCATTCTCGATGGTATTACTAGTGACTTTAAAAAATTAATAATAAACATAGTATTGTTACTCCTTTAGCATAGGCTTTCTGTTTCAATTGTATCTATTGTAACACTTTTTTGCTTTTCCTTCAATCTTTTTTTTGAAAGATTCTTAATTGTTCCTGTTCAATTGCTCTCTATTTGTCATATTGGCTTACTTCATTCAGAGAAAGCAGTTCATCCGTTTGATGTAAACAATTTTTATAGTCCGTCCACAGATCTTTTGTAATTAATTGATATTTTTGACTTAAAGATAGATTGATAAGTTGTTCTTTTTCGCTAGGATTTAGTTCTTCATTAATGATTAAACCATCAATTTTACAATCGATTACCTCTTTCATAGTTAACCTTTGAAAGGTTTGGTAATCTAGATATAGACGATACTCTAATTGCTTTAAATACTGGAGTTCAGCAGTTAAGAAAGGTTGAATCCCATCAATTAATAAAAATGGCTTCATCATCATATTCTTATTCGTAAAGTAGTTTTGTTTGATTAGTTCATGCAAGGTATTGCTATGGATTCGAACAAAGGTAACTAAAGAATCCTTCATCTGTTCTCGTTTCCATAACATAAGTTTTTCTAAGGCGATTAGATTAAAATGACTGACAAATTTACGATAGTCATTTCTAATTTGAATTCCACCAATATTTGCTTTGACTTCATAACCTACTTTTGTATTTTGCATGTATATTGGAGTATATAACAATTCAATATCTTTCTTTTCCACTTGGTGCTCGATACAATGATTTAGAGTTTGATAATATAAATAATCTTTATAAGCAAATTCATTCAGTTCTATATACTGAAACTCTATCATAAATTGAACGATATCGATAAGATCGGAGAATGTTGAAAAATCTTTTGGATATTTTAATGATACAACAAAAGTTTCTAGTCCAATTTCTGAAAGTTCTTGGTTGATTTGACGTAACCATTTTTCAATAATCCGACCGTCATAGGTTTTCGATAGGATCATGAATTCATCGCATCCGATAAAGTAAATATCTTCTTCCGTGATTTGGTTCAGAACCTTACCAATACTCGTTTTTAAGTCAGGAAGATAATTTCCTTTTTGACGATATTTCACACCAATCACAGTCAATCGATAAGCAAGGTCTTCTGCTTTTTGTTTCTCTAACAATATTTTTTGTTCTAAATCCTCTTTTGTAAAGAGTTTAGGAAGAATAGGTAGTTTACTAGCAGTGGTTATTTCTTGATTTTGCATTTCTTTTTTTAAATGTTCTTTCACAACACTGCAAATATAAAATTTCAAAATTCCATCTTTAGAAAAGTAAGGTTTTCCATATTCCGTTACTTTAATCCGTTGACCTTGTAAAGATAAATGATAAGAAAATTGATAGGATTGTTTTTGGGTGATTTGCTCGATGATTTGCGAATGAATAGGTTTATCACCTTCAATTATTTTTTTAAAATAATCATTACGAGAAATTGTCAATTCATTGATTCCTAAAAATTTAGCAAGTTCAGGAGTCAATAACATTCGTTGCTTCGTTGTTTCATAATAGAATAACCCTTCTTGAAGATTAGACATTGCCGTTTGCAAAATGTCTTTTTGCGTTTGAAGGTTTTCTTGATAGAACAAATTAATTAATTTTGATTCCAGCAATTTCGATGCAATTTTTAAAGCTAAGACAGTTTCTGATGTCGTAATATCGCTAATAGTCGATGTATAAATAGCACAAGCATACAAATCACCATCATAATTTAAAGGAGTTGCAAATAAATATTTTACTTTTAAATCCAGATAGGTTGTTTTGGTAATAGGTTCAATAATAGGAATTGAAGTATCATTAAAATCAAGGATGACATCTTTATTTCCACTAATCAATAACTCAACAATCGTACCATCGAGTTCAGAATAAGAGAGTTCTCTTTCATATAATCGATCCTTCTTATAATTAAAAGTAGAAACGCTACTGAAACTATCATGCAAATCTGGGAGTAATTCAAAATTAGCTCGATTAAAAATGATGAATAGTGCTTCATTGAATGGAACAATTTTCTCTAAGCTCTTGGAAAATTCTAATAAACTTTCCCGTTCTCCAACCTTAACCATAGCTAGGTTTACCATGTTAATGGTATTTTCCATACTTGTAATCGCTTTTTGCAATTTCTCATTTAATTCGAATTGCTTATCGTCCTCATTGGCTTCTAAAATACTTTCTTCATGATTACGAGTAATTTCCTTTTCAACAAGCTCGGTATAATTAAAGAGCTTCATCACTTCTTCTTTAGGTCCTGGTAATAACAGAATCGAAGCTTTTAAATAGTTTTTATAAAAATCCTTTTTCAAGAATTGATCATTGGTAGCTTCTACTGATTTCAGATAGAAATCACTGTACTTTTTAACGCTTTGATAATCCTCTATCAATAGTAATAATTCAGTGAATTCGTTTAAATAATTGATTTGCTCATCATTCAGATCAATCAAGTTTTTAAAAATATCTTTAAATAATTTTAAAGCAAATTTGTATTTCTTTTCTTTTATTAATATCTTTGCATTTAAATAGTCGCAATAGGTTTGACTGTCTTTATCTTTTAATTGATTGGATAATACCATCGTCTCTTCTAGATAATTTAAGGCATTGGTCATATCCCCATCATCGATATATAGTTTTGTAATATTTCCTAGAATAATCACTTTCAAACTGTCATTGGGATGATTCGCTAAGATTGTAAGGAGGTTTGTCAACGCTTTATGCTTTTCACCTAGAGCTTCATAAATATAAGAGTTTTCAAGATACCAACGATTGATTTCATCTTGATTATTGCTATCAATATAAAGGCGCTTTTCATTAGCATAAACAAAAGCACGACGATGATTTTTCTTTTGGATAAAAATATAGATTAATCGATCTAAAACAGAAACATAAATTTTCTGAAATATCGTTTTATCGAGATCAGAAAAACCTTTATTTGCTAGAGCTAAGGCATCATCAAACAAACTTTCATTAATATAAATATCGATCATTAATAAAGTGCTCAAATAGAAATATTCATAATTATTGGTTGTTTTACACTCGTTTCTGAGTTCAACAACTTGATTGAACATTTCTAAAGATAACTTTCGGTTAGCTAATTGATCATAAACTTCTCTTATGTTCATATATTCACCTCGCTTCATTATTATAGCATAAAAAAGCTGGTTTTAAAATAAAAAAATGAGCTTCCCCTTGTT
>CAYPLR010000008.1:33638-49889 GCA_964411675.1 uncultured Bacteroidales bacterium | reverse complement strand
AGAATAAAGCGTTTGATTCCTCTGTTTTGATTGTTACTTAATATTTTAATAATATTAAAACCACCCATTCCAGAAATAATTACCACTTCAACTTCTTCCCAAAGATTTTCTAATCCATCCCCTAAAGTAAAGATTACTTTACTGGATAATCCTTCTTGAGTAATATTCTTTAGAGCACTACGCAAAGGTTGGCTTTTATTATCGATGGCTTGTGCAAACTCAATATTATGATTTTCAAAAGCTTCTAATATTAAATATCCATGATCACATCCTACGTCAGCAATCTTTTTATATGGTTCTATATGATTTGCGATTGTTTTTAATCGTGTTGATGTCATCATTTTTCCTTTCTAATAAATAAAGCAGATAGATAAACTATCTGCTATTTATTTAAATTGACTTAGTCTCTTTTGTCTAGTAGGATGACGAAGCCTTCTAATAGCCTTAGCTTCTATTTGTCTAATACGCTCACGAGTGACTCCGAATTCTTTTCCGACTTCTTCTAAGGTATGTGGTTTCCCATCCGTTAAACCGAAGCGCAAGCGTAATACTTTTTCTTCTCTTGGGGTTAATGTCTTTAGCACAACATCGATTTCTTCTTTGTATTTTTCATTAATCGTGTAGTCTAAAGGATTGGGTAGATCTGTATCATGAACAAAATCACCTAATGTTGAGTCGTCTTCTTCCCCGACTGGAGTTTCCAAAGAAACGGGTTCTTGAGCAATTTTTTGAATTTGTTGAACCTTTTCTACGGTAATCTTCATCTCAGCGGCGATTTCTTCAGGAGTTGGTTCACGACGTAGGTCTTGTGTTAATTTACGTTGTGTTCTGACTAGTTTATTAATGGTTTCTACCATATGAACTGGAATACGAATGGTTCGAGCTTGATCGGCGATGGCACGAGTAATCGCTTGACGAATCCACCAAGTTGCATAGGTTGAAAACTTGAATCCTTTCGTTGGATCAAATTTCGTAACTGACTTCATCAGTCCCATATTTCCTTCTTGAATTAAATCTTGAAATTGCATTCCTCGACCTAAATATCGTTTTGCAATCGAAACAACTAATCGTAGATTAGATTCAATAATTATAGCACGGGCATCTTCGCCTTCGTCGATACATAGATTTAGCTTCTCTTTTTCTTCGCTTGATACTTCTCTACGTCCGTGTTCAACCATTTCCATAATATCTTTGGCAATTAGTCCTTGTTGAACAATTCGTGATAATTCTAGTTCTCTAGTTGTATTTAATAGTGGTACTTGACCGATTTCTTTCAAGTACATTTTAACAGGATCATCCGCTTGACTACGAGTAACAATCGAGGATACGATATCTTCGATATCTTTTGTTTTTAAGTCGTTTTCGATTTCATTTGTAAATTCAGTAAATTCAGGATCTCCTTCTAATTCACCTATAAAACCATCAAAATCATCAACAAATTTATCAGAATCAATATCGATGTCGTTTGATTCGTAGGCTTCTAAATCAGCATCGCGAACGATTTCAATGTTTAAGCTTTCCAATTCTCTTGTTAGTTCATCAAAAACTTCACTTTCTTCATCTACTATTGCAAGGATATTTTTTAAGGCAACATAACCTTTTTTCTTTCCTTCTTCAACAATTTGTTCTAATTCTGGATTTTCATAATTCATAGTATCATTCCTCGCTTTTAACAATTTTTGTAGTGATTCTCTTTGATTCAATAAAGTCAATTGCGGCTTTATCATCAATCCCATTATTTTTAAACGCTTCTTTTAGTTTTTCTTGAATTTTTTCATTACGAAACTCAAGATTTATTTGTAAGCATTCATCTAAAGTGATGATATTATTTTGATTTATTTCTTTTAATATTTTTGTCAACACTACTTTTTCTGTTTCATTTAAACAGTTCATAAAATCATCATTCATCTTATCGTTGATTTTATAATAATCAAATAGTTTAAATAAAATATTGCGATTATCTATATCAGCATAGGTAAAGTTTGTTTTTTCACTTAAAATTAACAAGCAAGCATTTTTTGAAGTATAAGCATGATAAACTGCGCATTTTTCATTGGCAATATATCTTCTTTTTGTCATTGTTGATTTAACTTTTTGTTCTTTTGGAGTACGAATGACAGGAACCGCTTGATATTGCTTATCTTTTTTAAAATCATCATTGATAGATGCAGTTGTAATACTTAATTCATCTGCTATTTTTTTTAAGTAAACTTCAGTTAATGAAGTAATATTGAATAGTTTCAAAAAAGCAAACACGTTTTGTTTAAATGTTTCAACACTATAGAGGTCGCTTCTATTTAATTTTCTTTTCTCTAATTCGTATAAATAATCTGGAGCACTTAATGCCTTGTTTTCCAAGAAATCATACAAACTAGTTGTTCCAAACTGATTTGCATATTCATCAGGATCAAGTCCTTCAGGTAGTAGCATCACTTTAATATTAAAATTAGCTCGATGGAACATTTCTATTGCTCTTTTTGTTGCTTCAATTCCAGGATTATCTCCATCAAAACATAGGGTAATATTATTCGTAGCTTTTTTGATTGCTTGAATGTGTTGGCTTGTTAAAGCGGTTCCCATCGTTGCTATTGCATTTTCAACTTTAGCTCGATAAGCTGCAATTACATCCATAAATCCTTCAAAGATAAAGACACGATCTTTCTGCTTGATAACATTAATCGCTCGAGAATAATTATAGAGAATATTAGATTTCTTAAAAATTACATTCTCGTTACTATTAACATATTTAGGCTCATCTTTTTTAGTTTTATTGTAAATTCTACCACTGAATCCTACAATATTCCCGTTGATATCATCAATGGGAAACATGATTCTTGAACGAAAAGTATCATAATAGGTGTTATCTTTACCTGCTTTAATTAATCCAACTTCTAATAAATTTAATGGTAAATAGGGATTATCTCTTGCGGTTAATGCCTTGTATAATAAATCAAATTCATCGCTTGCTAAACCGATTTTAAATCGACGTATGATTTCTTCATCAATATAGCGACTATTTAAATATTGAATTGCTTCTTTTCCTTCAATAGAATTCTTCAAGTAAAATTCATAATAACTAGTGGCATCTTCCATAATACGTAGATATTTCTGTAAATTCTGATTGACATTGTCATCAATATCAACTTGAATTCCCATTTTTTCACCCACATACTTAATTGCTTGAGGGAAACTAAGATTCTTGTATCTTTGAACAAAACCTACTGCATTTCCTGAAGCTCCACAACTAAAGCACTTAAATACTTTTTTGCTTGGTGAAACGGATAAAGAAGGATTTGTATCATTATGAAAAGGACAAACTCCTTTATAATCACTTCCTTTTTTCTCCAATTTAATATGCTCACCGATAATGGCAACAATATCAGCATTTTCGGTTATTTTTCTTATTGTTGCTTCGGATATACGCATATTTCTCACCTCTATTTTAATAAATTACTCAAATAATGAATTAGTTCATCAATTTTAATACGTGTTTGTTGCATTGAATCACGTTCACGTACGGTAACCATCTTATCTTCTAGCGTATCAAAATCAATGGTTACACAAAATGGTGTACCATTCGCATCTTGACGGCGATATCTTTTTCCTATTTGACCACTTGTATCATAATCGCAAACAAACTCTTTGATTAAAAGGTTATATACTTTCAAAGCCTCCTCATTTAATTTGTTAACTAAAGGTAAAACTGCCACTTTCTTGGGAGCTAAAAATGGTTTTAAATGTAGGACTTCTCTTGTTTCACCATTTTCTAATAGCTCTTCTTCATAAGCACTGGTTAGAATAGAAAGTAATAATCTTTCTACACCTAAGGAAGGCTCGATTACATAAGGTAAATACTTTGTATTGTTTTCGGGATCAAAGTATTCTAGGTTTTCTTGAGAATGTTTTTGATGAACACCTAAATCATAATCAGTACGATCCGCGATTCCCCATAATTCTCCCCAGCCAAAATAGAATAAGAATTCAATGTCAGTTGTTGCTTTTGAATAAAAGCTTAGTTCTTCTGCTGCATGATCGCGATAACGAAGTCTAGCTTTATCAAGTCCCATATATTCTAGGAAATCAAGACAAAATTGTTTCCAGTATTGAAACCATTCTAAATCAGTTCCTGGTTTACAAAAAAATTCAAGTTCCATTTGTTCAAATTCGCGAGTACGAAAAATAAAATTACCGGGAGTTATTTCATTACGGAAACTCTTTCCAATTTGCCCAATACCAAAAGGCAATTTCTTTCTCGTTGTTCTTTGTACATTCTTAAAATTAACAAAAATTCCTTGAGCAGTTTCAGGGCGTAAATAAACAATATTTTTCTCATCTTCAATTACACCTTGGTTTGTTTTAAACATTAAATTAAATTTACGAATATCGGTAAAATTATTAGATCCACAAGATGGACATTTAATTTCATGTTCTTTAATATATTCAATCAAAGCTTCGTTACTCATACCATCACCAGTAACTTCACCTTTTGTATAATCTTCAATTAATTTATCAGCTCGGTAACGAGTACCACATTTTTTACAATCAATTAAAGGATCGCTAAATCCACCAACATGACCACTGGCTACCCATACTTTTGAGTTCATTAAAATAGCACTATCCATTCCTACATTATAGGGTGATTCTTGAACAAATTTCTTCCACCATGCTTTTTTAATATTGTTTTTTAATTCTACGCCTAATGGGCCATAGTCCCAAGCGTTTGCTAATCCTCCATATATTTCACTTCCTTGATAAACAAATCCTTGACCTTTCAAGAAAGCAACAAATTTTTCCATGCTAATCTCTGTCATGATAGAACTCCTTTTCTAATAAATATCATACTAACATAATCAAATTATTTTGTAAAGAAGAAACATTTCGTTTATGATAAATAAAAAAGTTAGCATTTTTCTAACTTATATTAAAATCTATAAAACTTTCCTCTTTCCATTTTCATATTGCGATTATCTTCCTTGCATATTATACCATATTATGTAAACCTTGTCAATTTATTTTTTGGGTAGTAAAAGTATAAAAAAACTCCATTTATTATTTTACATAAATGGAGTTTACAAGATTTTTTTATTTTTTTTCTAATTCAGCATTGGCTTCAGCAAGATATTGACGGATTTGTTCGATTCCAATTGGTTTAATTGGCTTACAATCAGATGGAGATTTCTCTCCACTTACAATCTTCTCAGCAAGTCCTTGACATCCAGGCATTCCACATGCACCGCAATTATAACCAGGTAATAATCCTGTTACTTTCTCAATTCTTTCATCTGTCTTTACAAAGAAGACTTTTGAGAAAACAGCAATTAACACACCTAAAATTGCTCCTATTCCCGCTAAAACAATGGGTGGTAAAAAATATTGAACAAAGATATTTAAGACCATTTTAGATTACCCCCGCAAATTTCGCGAAAATCATCGCCATTATTCCTGCACTAATCAAAGCAATCGGAACTCCTCTAAAAGGTTTTGGAACATTTCCGTTATCAATTCTTTCTCGTAATGTCGCAAAAATATACATGACTAATAGGAATCCTACTGCAGAAGCAAATGAAAATACAAAAGCAGTTAATAACGTATATTCTTCACTACCCACAATTGTCGCCATACCTAAAACAGCACAGTTGGTAGTAATTAATGGTAAATAGATTCCTAGGCTTCGATATAATGATGGGGATACTTTCTTCACAAACATTTCAATAATTTGTACTAAAGCTGCAATAACCAAAATGAAGATAATGGTTTTCATATAAGTCATTTCAAAAACCACTAAAACATAATTATATAGTGCCCATGAAATAACACTTGACAATGTGATAACAAAAACTACAGATAATCCCATTCCTACAGCTGAAGAGCGTTTATTAGAAACACCCATAAATGGACAAGTACCAAGAAAGCGAGATAAAAGAACATTTTGGATAAGTATTGCGCTAAAAGCAAGTGTTAAGATTTCTTTCATTGCTTTTTCACCTCTTTTTTCTGATTACGAATTGCTACAACAGTCCCTAGTAACAATCCTAGAATGATAAATGCTCCTGCTGGGCTTACAAAAAAACTTGTAAAAACCTGTGCTGATTTCTCAGGATTAACAGTTAAATGTAAATCTCCCCAAATGGTAATCGTACCACTAGCAAGGAATTCACGAATCAAAGAAATAATAATTAATACAAGAGTATATCCTATCGCCATACCAGCACCATCTATAATACTATCAAGGGGTTTGTTTTTAGATGCATAGGCTTCTGCACGTCCTAATATAATACAATTTACAACAATTAATGGAATAAATATTCCTAAGCTTTCATGAAGAGTTGGTAAGAAAGCTGCCATCAACATATCTACTAAAGTTACTAAAGTAGCAATTACAACAATGAACATAGGAATTCTAATTTCATTGGGAACAATATTTCGAATCAAAGAAATAATCAAATTAGAAAATACTAATACAAACAAAATAGCAATTCCCATTCCTAATGCATTTTCTACTGATTTTGTAATCGCCAATGTAGGGCAAAGACCTAAAACAGAAACTAGTATTGGATTTTCTTTTAAAATCCCTTTTGTAAAGTTTTGTAATTTTGTCATAATGAACACCTAAGAAGCTTTCCCAAACAAGCTTTTATTCTCTGTATAGTGTTTGATAACAACAATCAGATTATTTTTAACAGCATTTGATGATACGGTTGCTCCTGATATAATTTCGAAAGAATAATCATTAATACTTTCACCAGCAATACTAAAATCATGATCTAATACTTCTGAACCAATACCTACAGTCTCATTTTCGGCACTAGCTACTTGAATATCTACCAATTTATCATCAGCAAGATTGATTCCTATTAAAGATACAATAGGACCCCCATAGCCATTTGTTGATGCTTGATAGATAACTAATTCTAGCTTGCCTTCAACATAACCAAAATAGATTTTTTCAATCCCTTTATCTAGGTTGTAATTTGTTGTTTCATCAGTAAATCGATCACATTCAAAATATTCTTCTAATATTTCTTTTAATTCAGCATCTTTTCTTGCAGCAATAATTGGGGCAGTAATGCTATTCACATAAGCTAGTAGTACACCAGCAATAATTCCTAAAACAACTAACAATAAACTATATTTTATTGTTTTCGGCATTTCTTTCATTATTTTACCTCCCCATTCACTATCGATTGGTTTGCATAATCAATGGCTAATCGAGCGACTTCAAAATATAGAATAGATGTTTGTGTTGCTGTTGCAACAATTTCTACATCCTCTAAATGATCTTGACCCTCAATGATAGCATTAGGTAATACATCTTCTGGATGAATGCCACTCCAATCTTTATAATTTGAATTGGTATAAGACTCTTGGGCAATGGCGTTCGATGAAAAATTAATCATCTTTCCTTGCTTATCCAAAGTAACTAGGAAAGTAACATCTTTTCCATATGCGGTAGGTCGGTGAGCAATGATTGTTAGAATCGTATTGCCCTCCTCTACTTTTACATCCGATAAATAAGGATATTTTGCGTAATTATTTTTTTCAAAAGCGGCAATTTCATTGGTATAAGCAGTTAAGTATTCTTCAGAACGATAAGCATTGTCTTTCACTTCAACAATATTTCCACTTAAATCAACAATAACGATTACTTTTTTATTGCCTACATAAGTAGTATATTCAAAATTTTTACTACTATAATTTTGTTTTACACTGGCTACTTCCACATCTTCTGGTGTGAAACTAACTGTATTCGCATATGAAATAATTGGATAACTACTGATACCGATGAATAATAATGCGATGATACCATATCTTAAAGCTATTTTTGATTTTTTCGATTCTATTCTTGTTCTCGCAGCAAGGCGATCGATAATAACAGTAAATAGATTCATCACCATGATAGCGCTGGCAACACCTTCTGGCATATTACTCTTATATCTAAATAAGACTGTTAGTACACCTAAGCCTAATGCAAAAATAATTTTTCCATTTGGAGTTTTAGGAGTAGTCACCGGTTCTGTAGCCATGAATACTGCACCAAACATTAAGCCACCACTTAATATTCCAAACAAAGGGTAACGTAGATCCAAAGCATAGCCATTAAAAGCACCAATAATATAAGTAAGAATGAATACTGTGCCAATATAAATAACTGGTACTTGCCATTTGATGACTTTTCTTACTACTAAAAAAATACAAGCAGCTATGCATAAAAGAGCACTTGTTTCAGCCAAAGATCCTGGTATTGTTCCTAGTAAGAAATCACCCAATGTTCCATAAGAGCCTACTAATACATCAATACTTGCTAAAGGGTTAGCACTAAAATTAGTCATTGGTGTTACTCCCGCCATGATTTCAACTTCCATTGGGTTAGCAAAACCACCATTTTTTACTATAACTCCATAATAAGCAGCACTGATGAATAGATAACCTACTAAAGCAGGATTAAAAACATTATATCCAAAGCCACCAAATAAGACTTTTCCAATAATGGTTGCGAAAAAGCATCCGATTATTAAAACCCAAATAGGTGTATTCACAGAAAGCATCATGGCTAAGATGATTCCAGGAATAGGAGCAAATGAGTTTTTTACTTTAATAAGTGGTTCTTTATCTTTAAAAAAGTATTTATATGTAATAAATTCTAATAACCAACTAGTAAAACCGCCAATAAAAACAAATACAAGTGGTTTAATCATCGTCCAAAATGAAACATCATCCAAATTGATATAGGGTAATAAACCATTTTTTATCCAACTAAATAAAATGAGAGGAATTAATGCGAGCATCAAATCACGCATAACAATGTCAGTACCATATTTTTTACTATCCGCTTTACGAATAAAAGGTTCTTTTCCTAATAAAAATCTTCTTTGTTCTGTCATGATACTACCTCTTTAATAGCAAAGCTTTTGCTTTACCAACACTTTCCGTCAATTCAATTCTTGACGGACAAATATAAGAACACAATCCACACTGCATGCATTTTTCTGCGTGATACTCTTTTAATAGATCTTTGTCACCAGCATCCAAAGCGTTTTTAATTTGCACTGGTGATAAAAATGCTGGACAACTTTCCACACATTTTCCGCAACCCAAGCAACTATAAACAGTGTCATCGATTAATTTTGGCATTACAATTACACTTGTCAAAGCACGATTTACAATCATAGAATCAAAAGGAATACCTTTACCAGTCATTGGTCCACCAGCTATAAAATAGGCTTCTCCTAAATCGTCGGTATAACCACCCATCGATTTAATAATGTCGTTTAGTTTGGTTCCGATCTTCACATAAATATTTTGAGGATTTTTAAGTCCTCTTCCTGAAATTGTAATCATCTTCTCAACAAGCGGCATATTATAAGTTACCGCTTTATAAATTGCTAATGCTGTAGCAGCATTATTAACAACAGCACCTACTTCACTTGGTAAGGCATTATATGTTTTCTTAACAATTCTTTGAACAAGATATTTTTCCCAACCAGCTGGATACTCATCTTTCACAAAAAACATAGAAATTTCTGGTTCCGCATCAAAATATGGTTGCATTTTTTTAATTAATTCAACCTTGTTCTTCTTGATTGCTAATACTGCTTTATGAGCATCAACAGCTCTCATGATATATTTGATTCCGGAGATCAATTCATCCATTTGATTTTTCATAATTGTATAATTATCACTAATATATGGTTCACATTCTACTGCATTGATAATAACAGTATCAATATGGCAATTCCCCATATACTTTACATAAGCTGGGAAACCACTTCCACCAAGACCAACGATACCACAATCTTTTATTTTCTCAATAATTTGTTCACTCGTTAGTTCAGAAACATTGTTTTCTTTAATACTTTCTATTTTTGTTTCTAAAAAATCATTTTTAATTTGTATTGTTGGTACCATTTTTCCTGAGCTATGCCACATTTTAGTGTCTACTGCAATGACTTCCCCACTCACCGATGCATGAATAGGTGAAGAAAATCTCCCCTTTTTCATTGCAATTAATTGTCCCAGTTTTACCTTGTCACCCACATTGACTAACACTTCACAAACTGTATCTTGTTCAACAAGTGGAATGTATACATATTCTGGGTTTAAGTACTCTCCATAGGGTGTCATGGAAGATAACTCTTTATGACCCTTATGTTCACTAATATATACTCCCTTTATTTTTGAAAAAATCACATTAATCCTCCGTTCTTCACACTTTTTATATTATATCACAAACGAAACAATATTTCTATTTTTTTATAATTTTTTTACTTCAATAAATCAGCAAGAACCCACAGATATTTTCCTGTTGTATGTCCCCATATTTCTTTATAAACTGCGTTATTAATTGTAGGCCAATAAGGAGCATCAAAATCTTCATACGTACGAATTCCAACTGGTAAAGCTCCAACCATTTGATCAGAAAATGCTACATATAATGGATGATAATTATTGCCTTCTCCATACATTCCTGAAGAAGCAAATGGATTTTTCCCTAAAATCCACTCTAATTGATTAATTGCTACTTGATGCAATTTCTTATCATTAAAATATTGTGCTAATAAAGAAACAGCTTTCACTTTGCTCAATAATGTTGCGTGAAATCCTCTTCTTGTAACAGCAATTGGAAATTTCCTTAAATACACATGATCAGCCAACTGAATTCCTGTTTTAATTTGCGATTTTAAAATACTTAATGCTCTTTCTGGACTTTCTATGGTACGGACAATTGTAAAATGATCAATATTTATTTTATCTAAATCATAAACATGTCCAGGTAATAGATTATAAGGTTCTACTAAATCACAAGTTGCTAAGATATATTCTTTATATAGTTCTAATCCTTTTTTCCATTTTGTACAATTAGGATGATTTGGAGCTACTTCCAATAATCGCACTAATCCTTGAACAGGGGTTTGTTCATGACCACGATGTTCATAAGATAATATGTATTGATGTAGAGGGTCTTCATAAAAGAAGCCCCGAAGAGGTTTATCCCATTTTGGATAGTCTTGTTGTTGACAAGCAAGAATATCATCAGCATATTTTAACCCTATGTTTAGATATTGTTCTTCTTGAGTAATGGCATATAATTCAGCTGCTGCTAGTGCGCCTTCTCCTGAGGTTTGGGCAACAATACTTGGTCCCCATCTTCTTGTATAAATTCCTTCTTCATATCCCTTTTGGCCATAATAAAAGTCAATCTTAGCAACCCTTAAACACCAATCAGCAAAAACGGGATCTTCCTCTTTAAATAGTTTATAGGCTAGTGTTTCTGCTGCTGCTGCACAAAAGTTTTCAAATGGACCATTTTCAGCAGATCCACAAATGACAGTTTGATTGTCAGGTTTTAGAACATTGTCTCGCCAAATTCGGTAAGATACCGCGAGTGCTCTACTACCATCTCCAAAGCTGGTTCTTAACAGCCAATTAATTCCTACCTTAGCTTCTTCTAAAAGACGTTCATATAAGGTTGAATCACTACCTTTTACTTTCAATGCTAAATCGATAATGGCATGTGACATTTCTGCTGTGCATATCTCAAATTGTGATACATCACCAGCATCGTGCCAGCCACCAAAATTAGGGACGCTTCTTCCATCCTCATGACTTGTACGACAATTTAAATGACAAGCATTGTGAACTCCTGGAATATCTTCTCCACATCTTAATAAGCGAAGGAAATTCATGCTTTTCCAAATAGAAGATAAATATGGATTTTCATTAATAATAAAAGAATTTGTCTTTCTATTATCTATTTGCAAATAATATTCGCCTGAATCTTTAAATTCTGAGAAATTCAGCAAATGAAAATTACCAATTTCCGTTGTTATTTCTTGCGGTTTTCCTGTAAATACTATTTTATTTTCAGTGTTATAAATGTAGAATTTCTCACTATTTGTCTTCCCAACAACAGCAATTTTTTCAGCATCGTAAAAGAAGCCACTATGACAGTAAGCAATTCGATCTTGTAATTCCCAACCTAAATCATAATCTTCTTCAACTTTTTCAACAGCAACTTCATCAATATATACTTTCAACAAAGGTTCTGCTTCAGGTGGACATCCCATTAAGAAAGGAGTAATGCTTATTTTCTTTACTTTATCACGATGAATGCGATCTACTTCCCATATAACATGATTCCATTGATTTGGAAGTAAACTTGGGGCATGAAGAACTTCTTCTGTTGTATTCCCAAAATTAAAGTGAAAATAAAAATTATGATATCCTACAGCACTAATATATACCCAAACAGATACACGATTGTATTCTGATAAATCTTGTTCAGGAAAATTAATCACAACTCCACAAGAAGGACGTGGTGATATGTTTTCAATCTTCGTATTTGCGATAATTAAAAGACTACTATGGTTCTCTTTCTTTACGGTTTCATCAATTTCGATTGTTGCTTGACCATGTAAGGTAACATTTTCTATGCTTTGACCATCATATAGCACTTTTCTTTTATTTACTTTTTTTGCTTGCCAGCGACTCTCAGCACAATTAGAAAAATCATCTTTCATCTCTTTATGAGCAGCAAAACTACTCTTTATCAATTCCTCTATTTTCAATGGTTTATCCTCCTATTTAATATCATTATTATACAATGTTTTCGCATTAAAGTAAATGTTTCCCACTAAAAAAACAGCCTTTAAAAAGCTGTTGTTTCCCTGTTTTTTTATTTGATAATCTTGTCGAGAATGCTTCGAGCATTACTAACATAACCAAGAAAATGCTCATAATAAGCATCTAAGAATTCATTAATCATACTGATGTGATTAGGTAGTTGTGCTAATAAATCATCATCAATCTGTTCTATTTTGGTATTATATAATGTTTGTAATGTTTTTATATAATCTCCTCGATATATTTTTTTTTCATCTCCACTACATTCCTTACACTTCATTCCTCCGCTATAGAAATCAAAAAACAGTAGATCTTCTCTTTTGCCACAAGCAATACATTTTGAAAATGTCGGTCCTACTCCTAATAAGAATAAAAGCTTTAAGCGAAAAATGATTTCATAATATTGTTCATATTTGGTATTTTCTAATCTTGTTAAAACGAGATCAAAGAAACGAAATAAAGTAGGAAAATCATCGATATGATCGCTTAAATGATAAGTAATATCAAGGATAACCAAAGCGCTTGCTAATTTAGAAGTGTTTTCTTTAATTTTAATATAATTATTCACAACCATACCTGTTGTTAGAATATCAAAAGAATTTCGTTTACTTTTACTAATATTAAAACCTATTTTTGATAAGATTTGTGAATAACTATAATTTTTACTCCTCAAATTACTAGCGGCTCTAGCTAGACAAGTATAAGTACCTTGAGCACTTATAATTGTTAATATTTTCGAGTTTTCCTGGTATTTATTTGCCTTTATCACAATTCCTTCTTCTAATTGCATTGCTTCCCCTTTAAAATTTATTTTGCTCTTCTAAAAAGTAACCCATTTTTCGTAATTGCGTTTTTTTATTACGCCAGTTTTCTTCTACTTTTACCCATAATTCAAGATATACTTTTTGGCCAACAATTTTTACAATATCTTTCCTAGCAAAAGTTCCAATTTTTTTAATCATAGATCCTTCACTGCCAATAATAATCTTTTTTTGAGAAGGGCGTTCTACATAAATAGTCGCTCTAATATTCAGTAAATCAGGATTTTCCTCATCGTTTTTCATGTCTTCGACAACCACGGCTACCGAATGTGGGACTTCTTGTTCTGTCAAGGTTAAGACTTTTTCACGAATGATTTCTCCAATTACAAATACTTCAGGATGATCACTTATTTGATCTTCTGGATAATATTTAGGACCTTCATCCAATTGATTACTAATGTTTTTTACAAGTAGTTCTACATTTTCGCCTTGTAAAGCACTAATATAAAATGTTTCTTTAAACATAAAGTTTTTTTGAAACTGAACAATATTTTCTAATAAACGATTTTTATCTTTAATTAAATCAATCTTATTTACAATAAGAAAAACAGGAGTACTAATTTTCTTTAATAGTTCTAAAACAAATTCATCTCCTTTTCCATAATCACTAGTACCATCAATAATTAATAAAATCAAATCAACATCAGATAATGTTGAAATCGATTCTTTGTTCATATAATTACCTAGTTCATGTTGTGGTTTATGGATTCCTGGAGTATCGATAAAAATGATCTGTTCTTTTTCAGTGGTATAAATACCTCTAATTTGATTTCGAGTTGTTTGAGGTTTGCTGCTAATAATCGATATTTTTCGACCTAAAACTTGATTAATAAACGTTGATTTTCCAACATTAGGACGGCCAATTAAAGCAACAAAACCTGATTTAAATTTTTCACCCATGTAGATGATCTCCAGAAAAATGATATGGTAATAAATCAGAAACACTGACCTTCATGATATCTTTATTAAGATTTGTTAAGATGATTTCAACATCCTCATTTAGTAACTCAGTCATTACTTGTCTACAAGCACCACAAGGAGAAACGGGTTCTTTGGTATTAGCTAATACTAAAAATTTACTAATGTCTTTTTGACGATACCCTCGAGAATAGGCATAAAATAAGGTTGTTCTTTCAGCACAATTTGTTAAACCATAAGAAGCATTTTCAATATTACTTCCTGCGATGATTGTTCCATCTTTTAATAAAACAGCAGCTCCTACATTGAATTTTGAGTAAGGAGCATACGCATTTTGATAAGCATCTAATGCTGCTTGATATAGTTGTTCAATTACTTTATCCATTATTTCCTCCTATAATTTAATTTATCTAATATTTTTTCTTGCTCAGCAAACATCTTTTTTTCTGATTCATCATCTTGATGATCAAACCCTGATAAATGTAAAATTCCATGTACTAAAAGAAATGCAAATTCTCGTTCTACACTGTGATTAAATTGTTTTGCTTGCTCGTATACTTTATCGATACAAAGAAAAATATCTCCCAAATAATTAACATTCTCTTCATCATCTTCTTCAAAAGAAATCACATCTGTGGCATTATCAATATTTCGATATTGTTTGTTTATTTCTTTTATTTGATTCAGATTAACTAAAATCAACGATATTCTTTTTCTCTTTAGTAGTTCCTTTTCAAAATCTTTGATTATTTTTTGATAATTAAAAGTAATTTCCAAAGGATAATTGTTGACTAAATTTATTTTCATTTTTTTATCTCATACCTTTCTATAATCTTATAAACCAAAGGATGACGCATAATATCCTGTTTTACAAAACGGATAATAGCAATGTTTTTAATATTTTCTAATAAATCAATGGCTTCAATCAATCCAGAATAATTCTTGCTTGGTAAATCGATTTGGGTGATGTCTCCAGTAACAATCATTTTTGAATGATATCCTAGTCTCGTTAGAAACATTTTCATTTGTAAGAGGGTAGCATTTTGTGCTTCATCTAAAATGATAATGGCATTTTCTAAGGTTCTTCCACGCATATAAGCTAGTGGAGCAACTTCAATGGTTCCTTTTTCAATCAACTTATCAACATTTTCTTTTCCTAAGCATTCATATAATCCATCATATAAAGGAATTAAATATGGATCGATTTTTTCTTTTAAATCTCCGGGTAAAAATCCTAACTTTTCTCCCGCTTCAACAACAGGTCGAACCAAGATAATTTTCTTTACTTGATTTGCTCGAAGTTGATTAATCGCAAATAAGACAGCTAAGAATGTTTTGCCTGTACCTGCGGGTCCGATGGCAAATGTGATATCATTATCTTCTAATGACTTGATGTATATTTTTTGATTTAAAGTACGAGGATAAATGGCTCTTCCACTATTTGTAGTAAAGAGAATTGTTTTGTCTAGATAGAGTTTTGTTAGAATAATAGGGCTTAACTTTCCCATATTATTTAAAATAACCATAACATCTGCTAAGGAAAGATTATCTGCTTTTTCATGAATTCGTTCTAGAACAGTAAAAATACTTTCAATCTCGTTTTGATACTCTAACTTATCATTAGCAATGAATACTTCTCCTTGGCGGACAATAATATCTAAGCCATATTTTTCTTCTATAGCTTTTAAAAATGTATTATCTGGGCCTAGTATCTTTGCTTCATTTTCTAAGTTGAATATTTTATAAACTGATTGATATTGATTCATAATTTATCCCAACAGATATAGAATATCTGTTTAGATACTCGGTATCTGTTTGGATACAGAGTATCTTCCTTTCCTATTGGTAATAGTATTATATCATAAAACATTTTTTTTGTTAAGAAGAGAGA
>CAYPLR010000008.1:0-33538 GCA_964411675.1 uncultured Bacteroidales bacterium | reverse complement strand
AATGATAATAAAAATAAAAAAAGCCATATGGCTTTTTTAGTTAGAACGACGATATTGTGTCTTTTTCATCGCTCTTTTTTTCATTTTTCTAATATCACTTGGTTTCAAAAAGTGTTCTCTTTTGCGCGCTTCTTGAAGGGTACCGCTTCTAGACACGTCACGTTTAAAGCGTTTAAGTGTATCTTCAATTGTTTCGTTTTCTCTAACTATGGTCTTTGGCATTTTTGTCCCTCCTTTCGCACTCATAATTACTTAAATATTATACTATATTCTTCTAAATAAATCAAGAAAAAGTTATAATTTTTTATGCTTTCCGTAAATTTTTATTGGTTTTCTTGAAGTATATTTTGTATATAGTTTTTAAATTGAATTAATGCTAAGGCTCGATGAGATATTTTATTTTTCTCAGTTAGTGACATTTCTGCGAAGGTTTTATCGAATTCAGGAACATAAAATAAAGGATCATAACCAAATCCTGAATTTCCTTTTTCTTCCTTTGTTATTGTTCCTTTAATTTTACCTGTAAAATAATGTTCTTTTCCAAAATCATCAATAAAGCATATCACAGTAATGAAGTAAGCTTTTCTATTGGAACAATTTACCATTTTCTCTAGCAACAATTGATTATTTGCTTTATAATTTCCGCTTGAAGAGTATCTTGCTGAGTAAATGCCAGGTTCTCCATTTAAAGCATCAACCACTAAACCAGAATCATCAGCCATGACGGGTAAATGATATTTTTGATAATAATATCGAGCTTTTATTAGGGCATTTTCCGAAAATGTTGATCCAGTTTCAGCCACTTCGTCTTCATCATGAAAATCATTTAATGTTATTACCGTTACCTCGGGAAGCATAGTCGTGAGTTCAAGAACTTTATGATTATTATGAGTAGCAAATAAAATTTTCATTTTTTCTTTCCTTAAACTAAAGCAACTTTCTTACTTAAAAGTAGTTCAATAATTTCATCACTTGCGTACTCCATCGCATAAGAATAAATGGTAATATTCTTGTCATCAATATAGTTTACATCTGCTTTATAATCGATAAGTAATTTCACTTTTTCATAATCATTTCTTAAAATAGCACGATACAAATAACTACGTCCATAGAATATTTCATTGACATTTGCTTTATGGTCTAGTAAAAATTTAATAATTTCATAGTTTTCACCGTAAATAGCAATCAATAGGGCAGATTGATTGAATTCATCAATATTATCAATTCGTGCGCCCTTTTTATACAATAATTTTATAATTCGAAGATTACTAGAAATGATTGCATAATACATCATCGATCGTCCATAATAATCAAAATTGTTGATGTTTGTTGAAGTGACTTCCTGTAAAAGATATTCATAATCACCACGGCAAACAGCACGATGAAGAGAATATTTCAAAAACTTTTCTTTATAATCTTGACTGCGAGAATAATTTGTTAGGAATTCACAATTTTCTTGTTTGTTACTACTACACGCTACCTCTATTGGTGTTAATCCTACATTATTTTTAGCTTGAATATCAAAACCTGCATCGATTAATGCTTTTATTCCTGTAACAGAACAAGTTCTAGCAGCAATATGAAGTGGTGTTTCTCCAAAAATATTCCTTGAATCACTAATCATCATATGTCGTAAAATGAAAACTATTAAATCATCATTTCCAACTTTACAAGCATGATGTAGTACGTTATCTTTACGATCATCTACTTCCACTAAACTAGCTCCATTGTTTAATAATGTTCTAATGATGACTCTTTTTCCAGATTTAACACCATGATGAATGGGTTTCATTCCGTTTTGATCAGCGATATTTAGTTTTGCACCATGATCTAATAAACTATTTAAAATCTCTTCTTTACCATTTGCAGCAGCGATATGAAGAGGTGCTACACCTTTTTTATTCTTTGCATTAACTCTTGCTTGTTCAAACAGTAATCTTTCTACTACTTCGGAGTTTCTAAATTGAACTGCTAAATGTAGAGGAGTATCGTTATATTTATTTTGAGCATTTACATTTACTTTTAGTTTTAATAGTAAATCGACAACTTCATAATAATTGTTTCTAGCTGCTTTATGAACTAAATTTTCATTTTTATTATCTGTAATATTAATATCAAAACCATTTTCATAATATTTAATAATATAGGTGCAATCATTTCGCATAACCGCATCAAAAATATCTTTTGACTGGTTATCGCCAACATCTTTATACAAACGATAAATTGTCTCCATCATTTCACCCCTTATTAACCTTATTATTTAAATCTTTACTCATAGAAAAAGAAATCTTTGTGATTCCTTCCGTATACATTTTACTGCCATCAACAGGACTAAAATATGCATAGGGCTTTGTTTTATTCTTTTTAAATGTTCCTAAATTAGTAATCGATACACTTTCTTTTTCTATCAAAGAAGAAATGAGTTCTTCTACAAAAGCATCGGTTACCTCAGCAACATTTTTTTTGGTAAGATTCAATTTTTGACTTATTTTTGCTACATATTCCTGCTTTTTCATCAAGGTTTCTCCTCTTATCAAAGTTCAAATAACGACTTAAGTATAACATCTAAAAATAAGTAAAACAATATGAAAATTCAATTTTTTTTACTGCTTTTTTTCTGCAAATTTACATGAAAAATGTTCTTTGTAACTATTTCAACGTTATTTTGTAAAAAAATAAAATAGCCTTCTTTTTTGAAGGCTATTCTTTCTTTCGTAATGTAAATTTAATCGGTGAACCACTAAAATCAAATGATTCTCTCAATTTATTTTCCAGATAACGTAAATAGGAAAAGTGCATATGTTTTTCATCATTAACAAATAGTACAAATGAAGGAGGCATAACATCATCTTGAGTTGCATAGCTTAAGCGTAAACGATTTCCATTAAAAATAGGTGGTTGATTTAATAAAATAGCATCTAATAAAACATCGTTTAGAACGCTTGTTTGAACTCTGCGATTAAAGTTTTCATAAACTTTTTCAATTTCGTTTAATAAAATATGAACTCGTTCCTTTTTATAAGCGGATAAAAAGATAACAGGAGTAAATTCAAGAAAAGGCATTTGTACTTTAATCTTTTCTGTTAGTTGTTGCATTGTTTTATCGTCTTTTGTAACGATATCCCATTTATTAACAACTATAATCATTGCTCGATTAGCTTCCCGAGCATATCCTGCAATTCGTTTATCTTGCTCACTTAATTCTTCTGTTCCATCAAGGATTAATACAGCTATATCAGAACGTTCGATTGCTGATAAGGCTCTTAATACGCTGTATTTTTCTGCGTTTTCATAAATCTTGCCTTGTTTTCTAATCCCTGCAGTATCAATTACAACAAATTTTTTCTCATTTCTTGTAAATACAGTATCAATAGCATCTCGTGTTGTTCCTGGTATTGAACTCACAATGGTTCGTTCTTCTCCTACAATCGTGTTTGATAAGGTTGATTTACCAACATTAGGTTGGCCTATCAAGCAAAATTTAATGGTTCCCTCACCATAGGAGTCTTTTTTTTCTTCTGGTAATAATTCAATTACGCGATCTAGTAAATCACCAATTCCAATTCCATGCAAAGCACTAACTGGAAAAATATCTCCAATACCTAAACTATAAAAGTCATAAGTCAAACTGATAAGCTCATTATTATCCACTTTATTAGCAGCAATAATAACTGGTTTATTACTACGGTGTAGAATATTCATAACATCTTCATCTTCTATGGTAATGGATGCTCTCGCATCAACCACCATGATAATAACATCAGCTTCATCGATTGCTAAATTAGCCTGAGCTCTTATTTCTTTAGAAAAGGGCTCATCTTTTAAGATGATCCCTCCAGTATCAATAAGCCTAAATTCTTGATTTAGCCATGAAGCTTTACCATAAATACGATCTCTAGTAATGCCACTAGCATCGTCTGTGATAGATACACGATCGCCAATAATTCTATTAAACAAACTAGACTTACCAACGTTGGGTCTACCTACAATAGCAACAACTCCACGCATACTTTGGCCTACTTATTCTTAGATTGTTTTAGGTAATCACCGAAGGTGTTACTCATTTTATCTTGAAGATCCATAGTTGATTTGAAAATTTCTTTTTCAATCTTTTCTTCAGCATCTCTCATGCTTAATACTAATTTATTCTTTTCTGGATCTAATACTCTAACTTTTACTTTTATTTCTTGATCTAATTCTACACTATTAGAATCGATACTCTTAATTGTTGATTTTGGTAAATATCCTTCAACACCAGCAACAGTAACGATAAAACCTTCTGGTAAAATTTTACTTACTTTTACATCGACAACATCGCCAACTTTGATTGATAGTGATTGCCATGGATTTTCAATAAGTTGCTTTTTAGAAAGAATAATGCGTTTTTTTGCAGCATCAATTTCAATAATCTTAACTTCAATTTCTTCATCCACTTTGATACTATCTTCAAGTTTTACATCGCGATCCCATGAAAATTCACTTTTTGGAAGGAATCCAGAAATTTCTGGAGCTAATTGCATAACAACACCAGAATTGTTAATTTCTAGTACTTTTCCTGTTGTGAAACTTCCTACAGTTTTACCATTTATAAATTCTTCCCAATAATTAGGAATTAACGCTTTTCTTGATAATCCAATATGATCCTTTTCAAGTTTAATTACTTTTACTTTTACTTGGTCACCAACATTAAGAATCTTCTCAACCTTAAAAACGCGGCTATGATCAATCTCAGAAATATGTAATAAACCTTCTATATTTTTACCAATTTCAACGAATGCTCCATATTTTTCGATGTTTTTTACTACACCATCATACACTTGACCAACTTCTAATGTTTCCATAAAAGTCTTTTTGTCAGCGCGAGCATTGATTCTATCAGCTAAAATTTGTGATACAATGATACGAATTCTACCATAGTCCACTCTAATAGGAGCAACAGAAATTTCTTTTCCTACTAATGTAGCAATTTCCTCTTCGGCAACTGCAACTTGTGAAGTAGGTAGTAAACAAGAAAAGTCTTCGTATTTCATCAATAAACCAACTTGAATTTGTTTTAAAACTTTAGCTGTAAAGACAGTATCTCTCTTTAATTCAGCTCCAAATTTTTCTAATTCTTTGCGCTTATTTAATAGAACAGTAGAGAATATAAATTTACCACCATCAGGGAATATCTTTTTGATTGCCACATCAACTTTATCGCCTTCGCAGAATAAATCAATTAAATCCTCATCTTCTTTAATACCTGCAGTATCTCGTTTAAATAAGAATCCTTCTTGACCATCTTCAAGAGCAATTAAAACACGTTCTTCTTTTGGTTTAATTACTTTGTTTCCAGCTTTTGTTTCTGGTTGTTCAGGAATTACTTCAACAACAGTACCACTTACAATTTGTAATTCTTTGTATTTTGCTGTTTTTGCTTTTCCTTCTTCGCTTGCTTCTTCTACTTCAGTAATCTCTGTTTCTTCACAATTTTCTTCAGCTACTACTTCTGTTTCTTCAGTTTCCTTTGGAGTTGCTTTTTCTTCTACTAATTCTTCTTTTTGTTCTTTTGTTTCTTCTTGTAATTCAACGTTTTCGTTTTTAAGTTCCTTTTCCATCTTGTAACCTCTTTCAAATACTAAACTTATGATCTTCTTGACCACACATTCAACGGATAAATTTGATGAATCTATTTCTATAGCGTCATCTGCTTTCTTTAGGGGGCTTATTAAGCGTGTACTATCTTTGGTATCACGATCGATTATTTCTTTGATCATCGCTTCCAAATCGCCATTTCCTTGATTTTGTTCCAACCGTTCTTTCATTCTTCGTCGTGCTCTTTCCTCAACATTAGCATTTAAATAAATCTTTAAATTAGCATGAGGGAGAACGACTGTTCCAATGTCTCTACCATCCATAATAACATTTTTGTTAGTGACAAAGAATTGTTGTAAAGCTACCATTTTCTTTCTTACATATCCATACTTAGATACCAAAGAAACATGATTTGTAACTTCTAATGAACGAATAGCTATCGATACATCTTGATCATCAAGATAAATTTTTTGGCCTTCAAAATCAATCTTTGTATTTTCAAGGAAACTAAATTCTTCCTCTTTCTCTAAATTGATTTTTAATTGTAAAGCTTTCAAAGTCACTGCTCGATACATTGCTCCAGTATCAACATGTTCAAACTGAAGCTCTTTTGCCACAGCTTGAGCAATTGTGCTTTTACCGGAACCCGCAGGACCATCAATAGCAATTTGCCAATTCATAACGCACCTCTAAATATACTATATTATTATATCATATCAATTATGAAACATCAAATACTATTTGATATTTTTTGCTTGTTGGCTTTGAACTAACAATCTTTTAATTTCATGAGGTGTCAATTCGCGGATTTCTCCTTCTGCTAAGCCTTCAACAGTGATTTCGCCAAAACTAATTCGTGTTAAACGTTTCACAGGGTGTCCTATAGCATCCATCATTTTTTTCACTTGATGATATTTTCCTTCACGAAGGATAATACCTACTGATGAGGAATTGTTTTTTCTATCAACACTTGCAATATATGCTTTACATCTTTTTGTTGTATAGCCATCTATTTCTACACCAGATTCAAGTTTTAAAATATCCTCTTTCATGACTTCACCCTCTACTCGAGCAAGGTATTCTTTTGGCAAAACCGATGTAGGACCTACAAGAGTGTTCATGAATTCGCCATCATTGGTAAGTAACAAAACACCTTTGGTATCATAATCAAGTCTCCCTACAGGGAACAAACGATAACCTTTATACTCTTGAGGTAAAATAGAAATGACAGTTTGACGCCCTTTCTCATCATTTGATGAAGAAATGATACCACGAGGCTTATTCATTACAAGGTAACGCTTTTCTTTTACCTCTAAAACCTTATCTTCCACTTCAACAATATCATTACCAGAAATTTTATATCCCATCTCTGTGATGACTTCTCCATTTACTTTCACCTTACCTTCACGAATCATATCTTCTGCTTTTCGCCTAGAAGCTATACCGCTACGGGCCATATATTTTTGTAATCTCTCCATTATTATTTTCTCCTATTAATATTAATATACCCTATTTTACGCTTTTTTTCAAGAATATCATACAAATAAAATTCCTCCTATCGGGAGGAATTATCTTTGATCTAGGAATTGTTGAATCGCTTTACTTGCTTCTAATAGACTATCATCTTGGTTATTATAATCAATAGTAATAAATTGGCATTTCATTTTATTCCTAAACCAAGTTAATTGACGCTTTGCATAATTCCTAGTTTTTTGTTTGATGATCTCTTTTGTCTCTTCAAAAGATAGAAGACCTTGTAAATATTTACCTATTTCTTGATATCCAATGTCTTTTATCTTAGTAATATCGATACCTTCTGTAAGTAAATCCTGACATTCTTTAATCCATCCCCTAGTAAACATTGTTTCTACACGTTGATTAATTCTTTTATATAACTCATCTCTATCCGTATTAAAACAAAGTAGCAAACAGTCATAAATAGGTTCGTTTTTTGTAACATTCTCGCTAATTTTTTTTGTTCCTGTCAAACCCATTTCTAAGGCTCGTAAAACTCGTCTACGATTGCTATAAGGAATTTTATTTGCAGCAATACAATCAATTTCTTGCAACTTTTGATGTAATTCAGTATCACTCATATGATCATACTGTTTCACAAATTCTTCACTACGACTACTAGCAGATAAATCATAATCATATAAAACAGCATTTAAATAAAGTCCAGATCCACCAACAAGGAAAGGAATTTTTTCTTTTTTTAAAATTTCATCGATTGTTTTACGAGCTAATATTTGATAATCATAAATTGAAAATTTTTCAGTTACATCGAGAAAATCAATCAAATGATGGTGGATTGAAGTAGACGATAGGTCTATTTTTGCTGTACCAATATTCAATTTCTTCCTAACTTGGGAAGCATCGGCATTGATAATTTCTCCATCAAATTTAGTAGCAAGTTTTAATGAAATTTCTGTTTTCCCTACTCCTGTTGGGCCAGTTAAAACAATCACTTTTTTATTCATACAATTCTTTTAAACCATTTTTCAATTTCATAACGAGAAAACTTTACAATAACAGGTCTACCATGAGGACAAGTAAATGGATTCTCACAGTTTGATAACTTTTGCAATAAGTATTCCACTTCTTGTTTATTTACAAATTCATTGGCTTTAATGCTTTTCTTACAAGCAAGTGATTTTGCTAGGGAATCTAGAAATTGATATTTTTCAGTTTTTCGGTTATTAACAAGGTTTAAAATAATCTCTTCAACAAATTCTTTTTCTGAACCGCGGAAAATCCAATCTGGAATTTCACGAACTAAATAAGTACCCCCACCAAACTCTTCCAATTTTATCCCTAATTCTCCGATTTCTAGAATTTTTTCATTGATTACAATGGCTTCATTGGTGGTGAAGAACAATTTAATTGGGACTAATAATTCATAGTGTTTGGTATTACTATTTTGTAAATGGAGAATGATTTCTTCATAATTAATTCTTTCATTCGCTGCATGTTGATCAATTAGATAAAACAAATCCTCATTTTGAGCTAATAAATAAGTACCAAAAAGTTGCCCTATGTATTCCAGTCTTGGTAAACGAGAAGATTTTACTTCCAATTTCTCTAATGGTTTTTCATCGTACTTGGTAAAAGAATATTGTTGTTGAGTAAATGTTTCTCTTAAGGTTTCTATTTCTTCTTTCGAAGACCCTTCATTTTGATTTTCTTCTAAATCCTCTAAATCGGGGGTTTTCATAGTAAATGTATAAGGTTTACTTTCTTCTCTGACAAATATATCGCTGTGATAGGGTGTTCCATTTTCGTTCTTATCTAAACTAACAGATAAATCAACCTCTACAAGAGCAGTTTTGACTGCTTCTTTGATTAGATTAATTAAACCTTCCTCATTGCTAAAACGAACTTCTAGTTTAGCTGGATGAACATTGACATCCACTAATGAAGTGTCTACTGTAATATTTATAATACTTAGTGGATATCTTCCCGTCATGAGAAGATTATGATATCCCTCAACAACAGCATTGATAATGTTGTTATTGCGAACAATTCGACCATTGACAATGATGGTTATACTATTTCTTGAGGAACGTGTTGTTACAATATTAGATGTATATCCATGAATATGAAAATATCCATCACTACGTTCCATTTTTACCATGTTTTTTGCAATATCCGTTCCATAAATGCTAGCAATGACTTCTAATAAATCATTACTACCATAGGTTTGAACCAATAGTTTTTCATTATTATATAGTTTAAAAGCTAATTGAGGGTTAGCAAATGCCATCTTATTCACATAATCTACAATATAACTTAATTCTTGAGCTTCTGATTTCAAATTTTGTAATCGTGCTGGGGTATTATAGAACAAATTACGAACTGTAATTTCTGTTCCATGGGGATGTGCTACGATGGCTTCACTAATGATTTCTCCCCCTTTTAAAACAATCATGAGTCCTTTTTCTCCTGTTATACACGTTTTTAATTTAAAATGAGAAACAGCGACGATAGAAGCTAAAGCTTCACCGCGAAAACCTAATGTTGAGATATTAAAAAGATCGTTTGGTTTTGTAATTTTACTGGTTGCATGGGGTTCTAGTGCTAATCTAGCATCTACTGCATCCATTCCAGTTCCATTGTCACTCACAACAATTTCTTTTAATCCCGAATCAAGTAAAGAAATATTGATGCTTGAAGCTGCTGCATCAATTGAATTTTCCACTAGCTCTTTAACAACAGAAGCTGCTCGTTCAATTACTTCACCAGCGGCAATTAAATTGGTAGTATGTTGATCAAGTCTAATGATTTTACCCATAAAAAATCCTACTTTCTTAGTAATCTTTTCAATTCATCTAATAAATTAATTGCCTCAAGAGGACTCATTTCGTCAATATTGGCTTCTTTGATTTTATCCAAAGCAATCGTTTCTTTTTCTGTCTTTGAATCGTATAGCAATGGTGTTTGATAATTTTTAATCGACAGTTTATCATGATCATATTTACGATGTTCTTCTAATTTTTGTAATAAATCCTTAGCTCGTAATATAACATCCAAAGGAATATTAGCTAATTTTGCAACATTGATTCCATAACTCTTGTCTACAGCACCTTTTACAACCTTATGCATGAAAACAATCTCGCCTTGAACATCTTCTGCAGTTACGTGAACATTCTTTAAATGAGGAAAATCTTTTTCTAGAGAAGTTAATTCATGATAATGGGTTGAGAAAAGAGTTTTACAACAAACCTTGTTATGAACATATTCTAAAATAGATTGTGCTAAAGCCATGCCATCATAAGTAGCCGTTCCCCGACCAATTTCATCAAACAAAATCAATGACTTACTAGTGGCAAAAGATAAAGCATTATTCACCTCACTCATCTCTACCATAAAAGTTGATTGTCCACTGACAATATCATCAGCAGCTCCAATTCTAGTATAAATAGCGTCAAATAGAGGAATATTAGCACTACTTGCACTAACAAAGCAGCCAATTTGAGCCATAATTGCGATCAAAGCAATTTGCCTCATATAAGTTGACTTACCACTCATATTCGGCCCGGTGATTAAAAGAATAAGGTCATCTTCTTTCATTTTCGTGTCATTGGCAATAAAATTATCCTTGTATTTTTCAATAACTGGATGACGTCCATTCTTGATATCTAGGATGTTTTCTGTGTTTAATTTAGGTCGTACATAGTTGTTTTCTTTAGAAATTTTTGTAAAGCTTTGCATCATATCAAGTTCAGACAAAGTTTTTGCTAATTTTTGTAAACAAACAACATAGTTTTTACAATTATTACGAATTTCAACAAATAATTCATATTCTAATTCTAGAATCTTTTCTTCAGCTCGTAAAATTAGTGTTTCTTTTTCTTTTAGTTCTTCGGTAATAAATCGTTCAGCATTGCTTAATGTTTGTTTTCTAATATAACCAAAGTCATCTTTTACATGAGCACAGCTGCCTTTTGAAACTTCAATATAATAACCAAAAACACGATTAAAACCTACTTTTAGGTTTTTAATCCCCGTTCTTTCTCGTTCTGATGCTTCAAGTGTTAATAAATAATCCTTACTAGAAGCATTCACATCTCTTAATTTATCTAATTCGATATGATATCCACTTTTAATGACTCCACCATCTTTAGCACTAAATGGAGCATCAAGGGAAATTGCAGAATCAAGCAATCGATATAAGTTGATATAATCATTGGCATCTTGTTCTAAATTAAAATGATCATCAATCTTAATTTCTTTTAACAGTTCATGTAACTTTGGTAAAATACCTAATGATTTTTTTAATTGCAATAAGTCTTTTGGGTTTACTGATTCATAAGAGATCTTACCAACAATTCTTTCTAAATCATAAACATCTACTAATAGTTGGCGTAATTCTTCAGTCTCCAAAAACTTTTTACGCATATTGTCAATAATATCATATCGCTTTTCTAATCTTTCTTTATCTATCAAAGGGAATATGATATTTTTCTTTAAATATCTACTTCCCATAGCAGTTTGACATTTATCTAGAATATTCAGCAATGTATTTTTTTTATTCTGAAAGCGTAATGTTTCTAGGAGTTCTAAATTTCTACGAGAAGAAAAATCAATTTTTAAGAAACCATTAATATCATACTTTAATACTTTTTGCATGTGAATTAAAGTTCGTTTTTGAGTACGAATAATATAGTTAATCATTCTCCAAAATGTTTTTTCTTCTGTTTTATTTAATTCTTCTGTTAATCCTTTTAAGTAACTAACTTCGTTGCAATCATTTTCTATTGAAATAGTAATCGGAACAATGGATAATAGTGGGCGAATAATATTTTGATTAAAATCATCACCAATAACAATTTCTCGGCTCTTTAATTTTAAGATTTCAGCGAACAACAATTCATCATTTAATGGTAAATTTGTTAGATAGTTTTCTCCTGTTGTTAAATCTGCATAACTTAATACATAGAAAGTCTTATCATAGCTAATAGAAACTAGGAAATTATTATCTTTTTCTTCTAGGTTTGCTCCTTCAGTGACAGTACCTGGTGTTACTACTTTAATAACTTCGCGAGTGACAATTCCTTTTGCTAATGCAGGATCTTCTACTTGCTCAACAATAGCTACTTTATACCCTTTTTCTGTTAATTTATCCAGATATGTACTTACAGCATGGTAAGGAACACCACACATAGGAACTCTTTCTTCAGTTCCTGCATCACGCCCTGTTAACACAATTTCTAATTCGTGACTAGCAACAATTGCATCATTAAAAAACATCTCATAAAAATCACCTAATCGAAAGAAAACTAAGGTGTCTGGATATTGTTCTTTAATCGTTAAGTACTGACGCATCATTGGCGTATATTGCATTTTATCAATGTTTTCGTACATTTTTTCACCTGAATTCTTAATCTCTATAACAATTTATATTAATTATATCATATTTTTAGACAATATCATAGATATTACCGAAAATCTATATTCATAAAAAAACTTATGTCACCATGACATAAGCACTTTCATTAAATAATCTGTTTCACACTGTTTCTTTCTGTAATGATTGTTGGTAAAATAACGTTGTTTATTTCCAAATTCCCAATTAAAAGTTTATCAAGCAACATACTAATATTACTTGATATAGCATGGATGTTTTGTTTAACACTTGTTAGGGGAACATCTAACATAGATGAAAATAACAAGTCATCAAAACCGATGATAGAAATATCGTGGGGAATTTTTCTTCCCAATTTTTTTGCAGCATGGTAAAAACCATATGCCATTAAATCATTACAAACAAAAACTGCTGTAATGTCCTTTTCCATAATTTTCAATCCTTGATTATAGCCACTTTCAAATTTATAATCACCAGCAATAATAAGTTCTTCATTAATTTCAATGTTTGCATCCTGCAAAGCTTTTTTATATCCTTCAATCCGTAATCTTGCTGAATAGGAATTAAGCGGTCCAGTGATACATCCAATTTTCGTATGTCCTTTGTTAATAAGATATTTTACTGCTTCGATACTACCATTTAGATTATCTGTGATTACAGAGGAACAAAGCATTCCTGAGAAAAATCTATCAAAAACAATGACTCCTTTGCGGGCATCAATAAACTTATTGATATAATCAAATTTATCTACGGTTTCAATTGCTGGACATATTACTAACGCATCGACTCCTTTTGAAAATAAAAGATTGGCATATTTTATTTCTTCCGATAATTTATCATTAGTATTACATAAGATTACACTATATCCCTTCATATTTGCTTCTTGCTCTATGTTTTTTGCAATTTCTGCAAAAAAGATATTGCTAATATCAGGGATAATTAATCCTATTGTTTTTGTTTTTTTTGTTACCAATCCAACAGCTAATGAATTGGGAATATAATTATATTCCTTTGCTAATTGAAGTACATGCTTCTTTTTGGTTTCGGAAACACGAACATTTTTTCCATTTAAAATTAGCGAAACTGTTGTTGTTGATAAATTGGCTTTCTCACTTAGAAATTTCAATGTAACTGCCATAATAATAGCACCTCTTTAACATCATTTATTTTTTAAATATTCTTCTACCTCTTTTTTCGTTGGAATCGATTGCTGCGCTCCTTGACGTGTAATTGCAATTGCAGAAGCAACATTTGCATAATTTAATGCTACTTCAAGACTATTATTTTCTGCTAGTTTAGCCGCCAAAGAACCGATAAAAGTATCTCCTGCTGCTGTTGTATCAACAACATTTACCTTTTTTGCTTTCATATAATTAACTTTATCTCCATCATTGAAAGCACATCCTTGTTCACCTAAGGTGATAATGACATTTTTAATCCTTTTATTAAGAAAATATTCAAATAAATCTTCAATTTTCTTGGAATGGTTGTTTGAAACAACATAACTTTCGTTTTCATTAGGAATAAAATAATCACAATTTTCAAGGATTTGATCATCAAGAGGTAATGCTGGTGCTGGATTTAAAATGGTTGTCATTCCTAATTTTTTTGCCAATACTAATCCTTTTTTAACTACTTCGATTTTAGTTTCTAGTTGTGTAATCAAATAATCACCTGGTTTAGCTAATTTTGTAAGTATTTTCTCAAAATCAACGTATTCATAACAATAATTAGCTCCTGTATCTAAAATAATTCGATTGTTTTGATCATGAATAATAATGACTGCTACTCCCGTAGGACCTTCTTTTTTAACAACATATTTATCATTAATTTTCACTTTTTTCAAATTCTTTTTCAATTGTTTTCCAAAAGAATCATTTCCTACTGCTCCAAGCATGATTACATTTCCCCCTGCCTTAGCAGCAGCAACTGCTTGATTCGCTCCTTTTCCCCCTGGATTAGAAAAGAAATCTTTTCCTATCACTGTTTCCCCTGATACTGGAAAAAGATTACAACTAATACTTAAGTCAATATTTAGACTACCCAATACAAATATTCTTTTCATAAAGTACCTCAAGCAATTGTTTTTGCCAATTTTACTGTAAATTTTGCAAGATCTTTAATACTAATTGATTTATTAGCTCTAATATAGGTTTTTAATTCATCCCCAATTGGTTTTGTCCATTTTTCTTTTAAAGCTTTTTCTTTCAATATAATTCCTAATAAGGTCGCAATCTGGGCAGCGTTACAATCTACATCATATCCAATCATCGCACATACATGCATTGTTTCATCAAAATCATTGTTTCCAAACCATAATGAAACCACTTCAGCGGCAGCATTAGGATAAGCATGAATCCAATTGTATTGTTTATATTGATTAATAATGGTTTTCCAAGCTGTTTCCCAATCTTTTTTCTCTTTACAAACATCAAGTGAATATTTTACTACCGTATAATATTCACTTTTTTTAGGAATGAAATGGTTGATTGTTGTCTCAACAATTTCTTTTACATCTTTACATCCATAAGCAAGACTAACCAATACTGCATTAAAGATTTCACCAATGACTCCATTATTATAATGAGAAACAACCCCATCTTTAAATGCTAATTCTGCAGCTTTTAAGGGATTATTTGGAGCGACCATTCCACAAACAGCTCCTCGCATCTGTGCACCAATCCATTCTCGATATGGATTATGTAAATATCCGCTTTCAGGAGGATAGATTCCCATTTTTATATTTTTTAATGCCCATTCTTCTGCTGACCAACCAAAAGGAATTAAAGCTGCCCATTCTTCAGCAATATCTGCAGAGGAGATTTCTTTTCCTTTTCTTTCCAATGCTTTTAAAAATGCGATTTCATAGGTAATATCATCATTATAAGTATTTGGCTTACGTACATAATCATAAACTTCACCAAAAGCTTCTCGAATATTTTTTGTTGTATAACCTTCAACTGCGGTTCCAATTGCTCCTGCTACGATTTGTGCTAACCAACCATAATAAGTTTGTTGTAAATAATTTTCATCCATTGTTACTTTTTCATAGAAATTATTTGGGTCTATGTCTTCTAAAATTTTTTCAAAGCTATCATAAACACGATACTTTCGTGAAGGATGGTCTTGAATGGGTTTCGCATGATTAAGGATATTCCATATTCTCCAAGTAACTCGATTCAAAGAAACGATATCATTTTTTTCTAGATATAATAAACCTTCATCAATTAGTTTTTCAGCTTCTGTTATGTCATAACCCATATTTCCCATATCTGCAATGGCTCCTATGATGACTCTTTCAGGAGCATTTGAACCGGGGACATTACTTTTCCACTTTGATTTAAGCATAATATCATCCATTTGTTCTACTTGTTCAGAAAAAAGCCAACTTTGTTCATCTTCTTCAAGAACGACTGGTTTTGCTTGATTCATTAATTCATATTCTCTTTCCCAAGCTTTTTTCATTTTCCCCTCCTACTACTATTTTTTTGTTTTTTTAATTTTTGAATCGAATATAGTACTAATGCAAGTATCGTCATCAAGTATGGTAATGTATTGAGTAATTCATAAGGAATATCCAATGCTGTTTGAGCATTGATCGCAAACGCAGATACGATACCAAAAATAAATGCAAATATCATAGTTAATAATGGCTGCCCAGCTCCCATTGCTTCTGCAGCTAGACCAATAAAACCTCGGCCTGCTACCATACCACTATTATAAGTAGACAAATAGGACATGGATAAGAATACTCCACCTAAACCAGCAAAAACACCTGCGATAATCAATGCAACTAATTGAGTCTTTTCAACAGAAATTCCTACCGATTTAGCAGCTGTAGGATTGTAACCAACGGCTTTAATTAATAATCCCATTTTTGTTTTATTTAAAAATGTTGAAATAGAGACAACACTAAGGATAGCGATATAGAATAATAAGTTTTGTTCGAATAAAACACCAATAATAGGAATATCTTTCAAATAAGGAACATTAATATAAGGGATTATATAACTAGGAGCACTGGTTGTGTCTCCTTTTGTTCCTAGTATGGAATACATAAGGAAAACAACAAATCCAGTTGCAAAAATATTAAGAGCAACTCCAGTAAGAACAGAACTTGTTTTTAATTTATGTGCACAAATTGATAATAAAATTCCCATTAAAATTCCTGTTGCAATTCCGCTCAAGATACCCCAAATGTAACTTTGTGTGAAGAAACTAATTAAAGCTCCTATTAATGCTGATACTGACATACTTCCTTCAATATTGATATTTAAAATTCCTGCTTTATTGGAAATCAAAGCAGCCAAAGCTGCAAATAAAATAGGAATTGTTAGTTGAATTGAGGTAAATAAAAATTCTTCACTAAATAGCATTTCAAATATCTTCATTATTGCACCTCACTACTACTCTTTAAGACTACTTCTTTTGCATTCTTAAAGATTTTATTTTTGTAGCGTGCCATAAAAGCCTGACCAGCAACAATAATGATAATAATAGCTTGGATTATTTGGATTAATTCACTTGCAACGTCCGTTTGTAAGGACATTAATGTTGCACCTGTACGTAAATACGCCAAAAAAAGTGCTGCTACTGGAGCTAATAATGGATTGTTACTAGCTAGAATTGCAACAATAAACCCATCAAATCCATATCCAGGAAGGGCTTTCCAACTAAAACGGCCATCAATTCCTCCTAAAATTTCTACGGCACCACCTAAACCAGCAATAGCACTACCAATTACCTGTGAGTAAATAATCGCTGATATAGCAGATAATCCTGAAAACTTAGCAAAGTTTTTATTGTTTCCAGTAATTCTTATGGTATAACCATATTTTGTTTTATATAAAAATATAGTAGATGCTATGACAATAATAAGAGCGATGAGGATACCCGTTGATAAATATGTTCCATTTAAAAGTATACCTAATCTATTTTCATCCGGAATCAACTGAGTAGCAATGTCTCCAGATGCTTCATCACGAAAATAATTTTGAAGGAAAAACATTCCTACCCATAACATAACAAAATTCAACATTAAACTTACGACAAATTCATTTACATTGAGTTTTGCTTTTAACATGGCAGGTATAAAGCCAAAGATAATTGTTACTATAATTGCGGCTAAACAGGCAATTACAATTGCTAGAAAAGAACTCACTGGTAAATAAATTGCTACTAGTGCTGCAACTAAACCACCAAGATAAAAACTACCTTCGCTAATCATATTAAACTGTCCACACTTCAACATGATAGAAGCAGCAACACCTGCAAAAATTAAAGGAACAGATGCTCTTAGAATTTCTCCTATCCAAAATTTACTTTTAAAAGGAGAAAATAATAACGTTCTAATTGCTGAAAATGGTTCTTTAGAAACAAATAATAAAATCACAAATGTGATAACTAATGCGATTATAATCGCTATTAGTGTCCGCAAAAAATTAAAATATTTCGTTTTTTGGCTATAACTAGGATTTTTCAGAGAGATTACAACTTTTCTTATCGCTTCTTTTACTACATTTTTTATTTTAATCATGTTGCACCTCGTCCATACACTTTAATCCAAGCATGTATAAACCTAGTTCTTCTTCTGTAATCTCACTTATATTGGTTATTTCTGCTACTATCTTACCAGCATAGAATACAATAATTTTATCTGCTAAACGAAACACTTCTGATAAATCAGAACTAACTAGTAATATGGCTGTTTGATCACAACATAAATCCACAATTTTTTTATGAATAAATTCAATGGCTCCAATATCAACACCTCTAGTCGGTTGATTAGCTACTAAAAGACTAGGAGTCTTCTTAGTTTCACGAGCGACAACTACTTTTTGCATGTTTCCACCAGATAACATGTCCACTTTTTGGGTTGCATTTTCGCACTTAATTTGATAGTTTTTAATTCCTTCTTCAGACACTTCTTCTACTCTTTTTTTACTGATGAAAATTCCTTTACTTACATCTGTTAATGCAATAGAAATTAAATTATCTGCAATTGAAGATGCTAAATCAACACCATAAAGAGTTCTATCTTCTGGAATATGAGATTCTCCCATATCCCTAATTTGCTTGATACTTTTTTTACTAATGTTTTGTTGATTAATCAAGACTTGACCTGAATAGTCTTGATCAAATCCCGTAATAATATCGACTAATTCTCTTTGACCATTTCCTTCAACGCCACATAAACAAACAATTTCCCCTTGTCTACATGTGAAAGAAACATCATTTAACACCTTTTTACCACCGTATATAATCTTTGATAAATGATCAACAGAAAGAACGATATCTCCTGTTTTTCTATTTGATTTATTTACTTCTTGAACAACATCTCTACCTACCATTAACTTTGATATTTCTGCTTCTGATATTGCGTCAACATCATACATACCAATAAATCTACCATTTTTCATAATGGTAATCCGATCGCAAATTTGTTTTATTTCCTTTAATTTATGAGTAATAATGATAATTGTATATTCCTGTTTCTTTAGTAATTCTAGTTGAGTAAAAAACTCCTGTGTTTCTTGCGGGGTTAACACAGCAGTTGGCTCATCAAGAATTATTATTTTTGCATTCCTTGCCAATGCTTTTAAAATTTCTACCTTTTGCTTTTGAACGATTGACAAATTTCCAACTTTTTCTTCTGGATTGATATTCATACCGAATTTTTCTGCTAATTTTGTAACAGTTTCTATTGTCTTTTTACGATCAATCATGAAATTCTTTGTGATTTCTTGTCCTAAAAAAACATTTTCAGCAACTGTTAATTCATTCACAAGCATAAAATGTTGATGAACCATACCAATTCCAAAACTATTCGCTACTAATGGAGAGGTGATTTTTACTTCTTGGTCATTGAGATAAATTTGACCACTGGTGGGTTTCTCTAAACCATATAGTATCTTCATAAGAGTACTTTTACCAGCTCCATTTTCACCAGCAAGGGCATGAATTTCACCAGTAAAAATTTCGATAAAAGCATTGTTGTTGGCAACAATGCCATTATCATATATTTTGAAAATGTTTGTCATTTTAATTATCGGTTTTTTCATAGGTTTTTTATTTTACTTTAACATCATCTTCGATAACATTGAATTCTGCTAATGTTAAATCATAAGTTGAGTCAACAGTAATTTCTCCGTTAATTATTTTTAACTCAATTTCTTCAATCAAATCACGAATTTCTTGAGGAATAATTTGCTTATAGTAATCATTTTTTGCTAATCCAATTACAGATTGCCCCTCAATAACTGTATTAAGTCCCATTTCAACAACTTTTCCAAATTCGAGTGTATTGGCATGAAATTCTAAAATCGCATCAAATAATGATAAATCTACTCTTTTTAAAACGCTCGTTACAATACGACGGGCTTTATCTAAATCTGCTGTATCACCAGTTGAAAAATAATGATATTGGTCACTATCGACACCAATGATGTACTTTTCAATTGCTTTTGTTTTAAATAATTCACTGGCAGCATCAATGCAACCCAAACCTGATTGGGATGCAGCTTGGAAAATAATCTCTGCTCCATTATTGTATTGGCTTAGTGCTTGAGCTTTTCCTGTAGTACTATCAGTAAATCCACCTACATAAGAACTATATGTTTCAGTTTTACTATATCCACTCATGGAATTGATATATTGAATTCCTTGATAATAACCAATAGCAAAATCCTTGATAATGTCAGATTTTAAACCACCAACAAAACCAGCTTTCTTAACGCTCTCAGATGATTGTAATTGCTGCAACCAAGAAGCAGCAAGAACACCTGCCAAGAAAGATCCTTCATTTTGCATAAATTGAATAGAGTAAACATTATTAAATGTTTTTCCTTTTGCTTCTTTATTAATATCAGAGTCAAATATAATAAATTTCTTTTCTGGATATAAAGGAGCAATTCTTTGTAGTTTTTCTCGCATTTGATCAGTTCCAACAATAATTAAATCATACTTTTCACCTGATTCACATACTTCTCTTAAAGAAGATTCCCAGTTACTCGTATTTTGACCAATTTCTTTTACTGTTGTTATGATTTCAGGATTACTAGAATTAATCATTTTAATGCCTTCATTAGCTGAGTCAAAAAAAGATTTATCGCCCAAATTACCATTGATAATTAAGCATACTTTTGTTATTCCATCAGTACTTCCATCATTTATAATTTCTTTTTCATCACCACAACCCAAAGTTGAAATAGTAATAAAAATAAATAGAACTATTGTTAATATTTTTATGATTGTTTTTTTCATTTTTTACCTCATAATTTTGAGATATCTAGCGGAAGACTTACTGTCTTCCGCTACATACCAGAATCATTTTCCTAAAATAATTTGTTACCAAGTAATTTCTTTTGTTACGTAAGTAACTTCGAATAAATCGCCATCTCTTAATTGTTGTGCACCAACGCCAGCAGAAAATTCACCATTAATAGTAGGACTCCAAGATGAATAAGTTCCGTTGCCATTATCCACATAACCAACACCAGCAATGCTTGTTATGAAACTTGAGTAGCCATTTAAGCCAACAATTTCAATACTCTTTGCTGCACAAGCAGCTTCAACTGCTTCATAAGCCATGTGTTTAATTGTTTTTAAAGTAACAGTACCGCTAAATAATGGATCTTTTGTAGGATCTGGATTACTTATGATTAACTTAACTGTAATTGTGTAGTTACCGTAATCTTCACTGTAATAATCATCATTAGCAGTTGCAGTATCGTCACCAACTTTTTTACCAGTACAAGCAACTAACATCGTTAACACTAAAACAGCTGTTAAAAATAAAGCACCCATCTTTAAAACCATTTTCTTCATGTTCTTTCTCCTTTCTTAATTTTCTATTTTTGTATACTTTCGTATCAATTATGCAAAGAAAATAGGATTAGTAATGGCATAATAAACACCAGTACCATATACTTCAATCACAATCCAATCTCCATTAGTCATTTCATTTAATTCAATGACATTTTGATATGAATTTTCACTTAAGTCAAATGTCTTTATTTGAGTTCCGTTTTTATAAATATTTAATGTTTCTAGTCCATCCCGGCAAAATAACTCAATATTCAAGGATGTTTCATCTTTAGATACTGTATTACCATAGGTTTTTCCTTTTATATCAGCAAATACTAATGGTCCATTAGATATGAATGTATTTCCATTTCTTACTGCTTCAAGAATTCTTTCTGTATTAAGTTCTACTGGAGAATATACAAATGTTGTTGGCATTCCAGCATATTGCCCTGTCTTTTTCAGTAATTTCTCGTAAGCTTTAGATTCACCTAAATATAGTGCTGGATTATAAGAACCATTATAACTATGTAAATCAGTTCCTCCAGTTGCAAATAGTTTATGTCCTTCATTTAATAATTCAAACCATTTCAACATTGATTTTCTATTTTGGTTCAATACTCCTTCTGGAGGGATATAGCCACAAGGCTCGAAATATCCATTCCATATTTCAATTGTTTCAAAATAATCAATCAAGTCCCATAAACCATTATAGTTATTGAATCCCATACCACCTGTTGAATACGGATGATTTAACTGAGGGATTCCTCCATTTCTTGCTATTTCTTGAACAATGATTGCCACTTCATCATATGGGTTTTCACCTAAATCTAAATCAATATCCCATTGCTCAACAACAGCACTATTTCCAATTGACTGAAAATGTCCATATCCTGTTGTAATTTCCACTCCCGGTAAAGGTGTGAAATAAACATACTCTCCATCAACTATATCATAAGGAACGCGATTTGCTTGCATCCATTCGGAAATTCCTGTATTGTCATTATGATCTGATAATAAAGCCCACGATAAACCAGCAGCGATATCAGCTCTAATTAATTGTTCAACACTATGTGTTCCATCAGAAAATAATGTGTGCTGATGAAGATCCCCAGCATAATAATTCTTACTTTCTGAATTATATAATTCTATCAATCTTATATCTTCTAAATAGTAGTTTTTAAAATTCTCTACTTTGATTGTTTTTGTCACTGTCGAGTATTGCATTCCTCTTGTATAATGAAGGGTATATTCCCCTTCAGCAAGTTCAATTTCATACCCTGATAAAAAATTCGTCGTGTACAATGAAGTAGCACCTGTACTATCCTCTACAATGATATTTGCAAGCAACATTTCACCAAGATCTGTGAGTACTTTTCCCCGAATCGTAGCAGGTGTTAGTTGAATATTTGTTTCTTCTTCCTTAAGTTTAGGTAGTATTATTATTAGAGCTGTCTCTAAAGTTAATAAAATAAGTAAAAATATAGCAAATATCCGCCACTTATTATGTGTTTTCGTCATTTTTATTCCTCCACGATATCATTTCTATAATTTGGTAAATCGTTTTACCAAATTAATGATATCATATTTTTAACATTTGTCAAGAAAATACCTTATGTTTTTCACCTAAAATAAAAAAAGTTTATAGATTATTCTATAAACTTGTATTTTTAATATTTTTTATAACTGAAGCTTTAATTCGAATTTTTGTTACTTATTTTATCTAATACTTTAATAATAATAGGTGTCAAAATTGCTCCTACAGCTATTTCAGGTAGCATATTTAACAAAGAAATTGTTTTTAATGCTGTTAAGATACTAAATCCATTGTCAGCAAATACTTGATTTACATCATGAAAGTAAACCAAAATTAAAATTCCAATCGTAAATATCGTATTGATAAGAGCAACTGCTCCTCCTGTTATGGAAGAAACGATCACTCTATTTTTAATTAATTTTGTTAAGCCTTTAAAAATCAAATAACCAACAATTCCAACCAATAATCTTGGTAAAACAGAAACAATTGGATTTTGAAAATAAGGATCTAAAAATCCTTGAGGAACAAACGATCGAACCAATGAGACAATCCCAAAGAATAAACCAAAGATGACTGCATATTTAAAATCATCAAAAAAGATAATTCCGATGCATACAGGAATAAATACAGTGGTTGCACTTGCAACACCTAGAGGAATCATTCCTAAAACAGTCCAAGATAAAACAAACATTAATGCGATTAAAATGCCCGCAAACGCAATTTTCATAGTGTTTTTCATATTGATAAAACCTATCCTTTTTTTATTTTATTTCAGTATACTTTTTCTAAGAAAATAGTATCTATTATTTAGTCAAAGAATTCAAATTCATAACCCATTATTCTGACTGTATCTCCGTGCTTCACGCCTAATTTCCTTAGTTCTTCATCAACACCAAGTTTTCTTAATTTACGTGCAAACAATTTTGCGTTTTCTTCACGATTAAAATCAGTAATATTAAATAATTTTTTGATTTCTGGACCAACTATATTATATACCCCATCATTACTTTTTTCAATCATAAATGGTATTTCTTGTGGTTGGAATTTATATTCAACAACTTTATCAATAATGATTTCTTCTGTAACTTTTTGCTTTTCAGAGTCTAAAACATCAGCAATTTTATATAATAATTCATCTAAATTATTTTTTGTATAAGCGCTGATTGCTACAACAGGAATATTTTTTATCTTTTTTTGAAAAGCTTTTAAATTCTTATCTGCACCTTCTAGATCCATTTTATTAGCTACAATAATTTGTGGTCGAAGCAACAAACGAGGATCATATGTTTCTAATTCCGTGTTGATCTTTAAATAGTCCTCATATGGATTTCTACCTTCTGTAGCTGCCATATCAATTACATGGACAATTACTTTTGTTCTTTCGATATGCTTTAAGAATTGAAAGCCAAGACCTAAACCACTACTTGCTCCTTCAATTAAACCAGGTAAGTCTGCCATCACAAAGCTACGACCATCTTTTACTTTTACAACTCCTAAATTGGGGTTAATCGTAGTAAAATGGTAATCTGCAATTTTTGGTCTTGCAGCTGATACTACAGAAATTAATGTTGATTTTCCAACACTTGGAAATCCAACCAAACCGACATCTGCTAATACTTTTAGTTCAATTCGTATTTGTCGTTCTTCACCAGGTAGGCCTTTTTCGCATATTTCTGGTGCAGAGGTTCTTGGTGTTGCAAAAGCAGAATTTCCTCTTCCACCTTTACCCCCCTTGGCAATAATTACTTCTTGTTTATGCCTTACAATATCAGCAATAATGGTCTTTGATGCTAAATCATAAACTACAGATCCGATTGGTACTTTTACATATACATCTTCTGCATCTTTCCCAAAACAATCTTTGCTCATTCCATTTTGACCATTTTTAGCCTTAATGACTCTTGTATATCTAAAATCTAGTAATGTGGTTAATCCTTCTTCACCAATGAAAATGATATCACCACCTCGACCCCCATTTCCTCCGGCAGGTCCCCCCATGGGTACATATTTCTCACGGCGAAAAGCTACAATACCATTGCCACCATCTCCTGCCTTAACAGAGAAACTTACATCATCTATAAACATGATACCCAACTCCTTTCTTAATAAGTTAAAAAAATGCACTTAAAATAAGTGCATATCATATTTTATCTCGCTTCGTAAACAGAAACTTGTTTTTTGTCTTTTCCTTTACGCTCATATTTTACATAACCAGTAATGGTTGCAAATAATGTATCGTCTCCACCAATGCCAACATTAGTTCCAGGGAATATTTTGGTTCCTCTTTGGCGATAGATAATTGAACCAGCTGTTGCGAATTCTCCATCTGCTTTCTTAGCACCTAATCGTTTAGCTTGGGAATCTCGACCATTTTTTGTTGAACCAGCAGCTTTTTTTGATGCAAAAAACTGAATATTTATTTTGAACATGAGATTACCTCCTATTTTATGTATTTTATTTTAATGTGTTTTGTGTAATCTTTCTTTACACTCTTTAAAAATTCAACCAAATTATTGATAGTTATATCACTGATTTCATTTGATTGAAGCAATTTTAATGACATAGTCACTTTCTTTTCATCGATCTCAAAAATATATTTGGGACAAATCTTTTCAATTAGACTAGCAGTTAATAATACAGCCGTTGATACAGCACTACATACAATGTCCTTACCAACTTCTTCATAACCAGAATGGCCACTGATAAATACACCATTGATTTTTTCGTTGTTATCTGTATAAACATTGACTGATATCATTATTAACCTTCAATAGCAGTAATTTGAACCTTTGTATAAGGTTGACGATGGCCTTGCTTCTTATGATAATTCTTTTTTGATTTGTATTTATAAACGATAATCTTTTTAGCTTTACCGTTTTTTTCAACAACGCCAGTTACTTTCGCACCTTCTACATATGGTGTTCCCACTTTGTCGTTTACCATCAAAACTTTATCAAAAACAACTTGTCCATTCGCTTCAACATCTAGTTTTTCAATGAAAATGAAATCATTCTCTTGAACGCGATATTGTTTACCACCAGTTTCAATAATTGCATACATTATACAGCACCTCCTCAATTTTTTTATAAGACACGCCAATTAAGGTGAACTATTGTTGCTTGGAAACCTTTTATGTGCGGTTGTGCTTAGAATTCACAACATAGGTATTATACACCTTTTACTATTGTTTGTCAATTTTTATTTATTATTTTTTTATCTTGGTTTATATGCCATATTTCCCTTTTATTCTTTATCCTTCTATGATATAATGAATGAGAAAATGGAGGTTCTTATGGTAAAATACATAAATTTTTTCGATAAACTACCGTTTATATTAAAACTCGTTTTTGCTCTTCCTGTCCTAGATGGTATCTTCTATGGCGTTTACCGCTTAGGAAAAGGTCAAATTGTTGCTGGAATCATTTGGATTATTTTCGGAATGATTATTCTATGGATTGTTGATATCTATACTATCTGTAAGGTAGGGAAAGTAACCGTCTTTGCTCGTTTAAAACAATAATCTTGTAATTTTAATCAAACAAACTAATTTGGGAAAAGGTAGATTTTACTTCCCAAATTTTTTTAATATCTTCCCATTCATATTTAATATGAAAATAATCACATTCTTCTTTAAATATTTTCCATAGCTTTTTGCTGTTTAAAGCCACACAATTATACTGATTCCCATATGTTTTTTCGTATTTTTCTTTTAAACCTAAAAATTCACGATCAAGACATTGATAAAAATACTCTCGTGATCCTTCACGCATCGTTGTACCAAATTCAAATACTATAATATAGGAAACACCTACTTCTGCACACTTACGAACAATACTTCTGATATTTTCTTCACTATCATTAATGAAAGGCAGTGTTGGGCAAAGCCAAACTCCAGTCGTGATGTTTGAGTCATGAAATTTTTGTAAAGCAGCAAACCTAGCCGATGTTAGCGATGAGTTAGGTTCAATTTTCTTACAAATTTCATCATCGATATTGGTAATTGTAAAACTAACGACTGTTTTATAGCGTTTGTTTATTTTCTTCAATAAATCAAGATCACGTAAAATTAATGTGCTTTTCGTTAAAATACCAACTCCGAAGCCGAATTCAAAAATAACCTCTAATAAATTTCTCATTAGCATGGTTTTGCCTTCAGAAATAGTATAAGGATCACACATCGAACCTGTGTGAATGATTGCTTTTTGTTTTCTTTTTGATAATTCAAATCGCGCTAATTCCACTGCATTTTCTTTTCCAATAACATCGGTAAATTCGCCTTCAATATTGTAAACCTTGCTACGAGCATCACAATAAATATAATCATGTTCGCACCCACGATAAGGATTACAGTTGTTATTAGTAAAAATACTTTTAAATTTTTGCCATCGCATAGTGATATCTATTTGAAATCAATGATCCAAGAACGACGACGACGATGTTGTCGAGTTTTAAATTCTTTCCATTGATCTTGAACAGCATGATTTGTCTCTAACTCTGGTCCTGTCTCTGCATATTTCACGTTATTTTTAATTGCTGTTTTAATACCTTCCGATAAAATTAAAGCATTGACTCCAAGATTTTGATATTCTGGTTTTACTGCAAGAATATACATATCTAGAACATCTCCTTTTTTAGTTGCTTTTAAGATTCTTAAAGCACCAAATGGGAAAAGTCTACCACGCGATTTAATTAAAGCTTCATTAATGGATGGAGTTAAAGCACCAAAGCCAATTAATTTATCGCTCTTATCGGTAATTATATAACAATATTCAAAATTTATTAAGGCAACAAATTGTTTAATTGTTTCTTCAATTTGTTTATCATTTAGTTTTACAACACCATATAATGGTTCAAATGCCTCATTAATTAAATGAAAGACTTCATGAGTATAAGGTTTCGCTTCGCGACCGTTTTTCACTTTTACCACATTATAGCCATAACGCTTTTTAATGATTTCAGATAAGCGACTGATTCTTTCATTCATTTCTTGAGGAGTGAATACTTGGAATTCCAACCAATCTGCATCTTTACGAAAACCCAGTTGTTCTAGATGTTTTACATAATACTCATGATTATATAATGTTAATGAATTACTCATTTCTTCAAAACCTTCAACAAGCATTCCTTGTTTATCCAAATCGCTAAAACCAATTGGTCCTATCATTTGATGAATCCCTCTACTTCTAGCCCAATCCATGACTGCATTAATTAATGCTCTGCTTACTTCAAGATCATCTATCACATCAAAGCGATTAAATCGAATTTGATTTACATTTTTCTTTTTATTATAAGCATGGCTAATCAAACCACAAATACGTCCTACAATTTTCTTTCCTTCATAAGCAAGGAAAAGTTTTGTCTCTGCATATTGATAAGCCGGATTTTTCTTTGGATTTAGGTTATTCATTTCATCAAGAAAAATACAAGGTACAAAATAGGGATTGTCCTTATATAACTTGTTGGGAAAATCAATAAATTTTTTAATATCTCTTTTTTTTGATATTTCTATTACTTGCATGTTTATCTCCTTATTTTCTTTATTATAACATTATTACCCTGTTATAGTAAAGTAATTTCCATCTCCAGCGGCTTTTGTTATCAGTTTATATGCCATTTTCTCTTAACAAACTCGTTTTTTTGTGATATAATTCTAATAGTTATTAGAAAGAGTAGATGATGATGGAAAAAGTAAAAAAAAGAAACTGGGGGAAAATTTTCTTTAGTGTCATTGTTATCGGCGTATTGCTGGCAATATTAGCTTACGTCACCATTGACTTATATCGACCCTTTAGGATTTTTATAGAAACTGATGATATAATCCCCTTACAGGAACAAATCAACAAATATGGCTTTTGGCGATATTTTTTTATTGTAATTCTCCATACTTTTCAAGTTTTGCTAACAATTATACCCGCTCAACCCATTCAAATTATTGCTGGTCTAACTTGCGGGCCCTGGTTAGGTTTTATTAGTTGTGTTATTGGTATTTTTTTAGGAAATACCATTGTTTATTTTCTCGTTCGTATTTTTAAAACAAAACCTACCTTATTATATAATTCCAAACAAATGGAAAAATTGGGAGAACTTCCAGAAAAAAAACCAAAAGAAGGATTTTATCTTTTTATTTTAGCTTTATATTTCGTACCAGCAGTTCCTTATGGAATGGTTGCTTATCGTGCTGCAAATAGCAAACTAAATTTTATTAAATATTCACTACTTACTACACTAGGAACGATTCCTTCCCTTATTATATGTATTGCTTTTGGTTCCTTTATTATTAATGGATATTTTCTTGTTTCCTTGTTGCTAATTATTGGCATATGTATTGTTTCTTTATTATCGATGAAATTTGGAAAACAAATTATCAGCCATCTTACCAATAGAAGCATTCGTGCTTCTTCTATTTGGCTTATGATTTTTTTAATTCCTGTTTTCTTAATTATTAACTTCTTTTATACAAAAAATGCTGTTGCTTTATTGATTTCTTATGGTAGTATTATTTTACTTGTTTTTCTTTATTGGCTTTTTAATAAACGAGTTTCGAGGATATTTGAAAATATGAACAAAAAATATGATATGGCCTATTTTCAAGGCCCAGTTAAAAAAATAAATCGCTTTTTATATCATTTTTTAGCCTTTTTTATGAAAATATACTTCTTCCTTCGTTTCAATGTTAAGGTAAACAAAACAAATTTACCCAAAATTGAACAACCGAGTATTTTAATTTTTAATCATCCGTCTAAGTTGGACTTCATGTTTTCCTTTTTACCTTATTATCCAAAATATAAAGTAAATACGGTAATTGCTTATTATTACTTTTGCAATCGCCATTTAGGAAAACTACTAAAAAATCTAGGTGGAATTCCAAAATATCTTTTTCAACCCGATATCAGTGCGATAAAAAATATTTCTCGTGTTATAAAAAGTAATGGAATTTTGGGCCTTTCTCCCGAAGGAAGATTAAGTGCTTATGGAGAATTAGAAACGATTATTCCTTCCACTGCTAAATTGATTAAGAAAATGGGAGTCCAAGTGATCTTATCAAAAATCAATGGAGCTTATTTCTCTATTCCTAAATGGGCAAAAACATGGCGACGAGGTCGTGTTGAGGTCCAATATCACCAAATTTTCAGTGCTGAGGAATGTAAAATGTTATCCGTGAAAGACATTTATAATCGTTTGGTTTCTGAAATTCATTACGATGAATTTGACTGGCAAGAAAAAAATCGTGTTAAATATAAAGGAAAACAGTTTGCTGAAGGACTGGAACAAATTTTGTATCGCTGTCCTATTTGTCATAAAGAATACACTTATGAATCGTGTAATGATAAAATAACTTGTTCTTATTGTCACAGCGAAATTATTCTAAATCAATATTATGATTTTGTCACTAATAATCTTAATATCCCAAAAAATATTAAAATGTGGTACCTATGGCAAAAAGAATGGGAAAAGAAAAACATCGCTGATCCAAATTATTCTCTTACCAGTGAAGTTACTCTAAAACATCCTGATCCAAATGGTCATGGTTTCGTTGTCGTTGGGAGTGGAATCACTACCTTGACGCATCAAGGCGTTGTTTATCGTGGTACTATCCACGATGAACAAAAAGAAATCTTTTTCGCGATAGATTCTATTCCTGCCATTCCTTTTGGAGTAAACGAAGATTTTGAAATCTATGATCATAACACATTATATTATTTTGTACCAAAGAATATTCGAGAATGTGTCAAATGGTCTATTGTTGGTGAATTGATTTATCAAAAATATATTGCTGATCAGCATATTGATATCTTGGAGTAATGTATGAATGAAGAAAAAATAATTAAAATTAATAAGCGATCTTTTATCACAGTTTGTATTGTCCTTCTTTTCTTTATGATATTATCTTATGGACTAACTTATATCATTCCCAAAGGATATTTCGATGAAAATCTCAATTATATCGTTCTTGAAGGAAAGGGATATTCATTCTTCCATTTCTTGTTATCTCCTTTTCTTGCTTTAGCTAGCGAAGGTGGACTTAATATTATTGTGATTTCACTTTTCTTATTAATACTAGGCGGATCATTTAATATTATCGACAAGACAAAAGGATTAAACTCTATTATTAGTTTTCTTGTGCAAAAATTTGAAAAGAGAAAATATTTATTAATCTATTCTGTTATTCTAGTTTTCATGCTTTTTGGAGCTTTATTTGGAATTTTTGAAGAATCAATCACCCTATTACCGATTATTGTTTTTTTAGCTCTGGCAATGGGGTGGGACACGTTTACCGGTTTATCAATGTGTTTACTAGCAGCTGGATTTGGTTTTTCATCTGCCATTACCAATCCCTTCTCTGTTGGTCTTGGTTCATCACAAATGGAAATTAATTTGATTGATGGTATTTGGTTTCGTGTTCTTATCTTCATTCTTATGTATATTGTTTTGTGTATCTTTACCAAAATACATGTGCGTAAAATTGAAAAGAATCCTCAATCTTCGATAACTTATCAATCTGACCAACAGAAATTACAGAAATTTAATTTTTCTGAAGCTTTTAATAAAACAAATGAAAAATCTTTGAAGGTTTATGTAATCTTCTTCCTTTCATTACTAGCGATAATCATTCTTTCGTCAATTATCCCTGTATTACAAGGATATTCAATTCCTATTATTGCACTAGCATTTCTGTTTGGAATTTTTATCTGTGGACTACTATTAAAATATTCTTTTAAATCATTAGGTAAAATGTTCTTTCAAGGATTAGCAGGCATCAGTCCCGCTATCATTATGCTTATGCTTGCGGGTAGTATTAAATTTATTCTCGATGAAGGACAAATAATGCCAACGATTATTTATAATCTAATCAATTTTTTAGAGGGAACATCGCCCATTATGGGAATATTATTCATCTATTTGATTATTTTATTGATTCAGTTTTTTATCGGTTCTGCCAGTGCAAAAGTAATTTTAATTGTTCCAATTATTGCCATTATGGCCGATAAATTAGAAATAAGTCGTAATATTGCTTTATTAGCTTTTATCTTTGGAGATGGTTATACCGATTTAGTATATCCTACCAATCCAGTATTACTGATATCACTGGGAATGGTTTCCTTTGGTTACTTCAAATGGATTAAGAAAACTTTCCTATTACAAATGATTGTTTTGGTTCTAACAGTCTTATTACTACTATTAGGTTATATTATCGGTTATTAATGAAAAAGAAAGTCCGCTTACAAAGTGGACTTTTCTTTATTTTTCGCAATTGTAAACGTTTACTTCTCGTTTTCTATTGCATTTTTATTGAAACAAATATATAATTCATCTAAATTACACAAAGGAGAGTAATTATGGAAAGTTTGAAAAAGAAATATGGGCTACTAACAGGCATTGCGATGGTTGTCGGTATCGTTATCGGATCCGGTGTATTCTTTAAAGCCGGAAAAGTATTGACAAATACGAATGGTAAATTGGGAACCGCTTTATTTGCATGGTTAATCGGGGGATTGATTATGGTGGTTAGTGCTTACTGTTTTGGATTGGTAGGGGCTAAAATCGAAAAAGTAAATGGGGCTGTTGACTACGTTGAAGTAGCAACAAATAAAAAGGTCGGATATGCTCTTGGCTGGTATTTTGCAACAATCTACTATCCAATTCTAGTTTCAATTCTGGCATTCCTATCTATGAATTATTTATTCACATTACTTGGAATCGGAAAAATTATGGGTGGATTATTCTGGTTATGCGTGGTAATTTTAATTTGCTTATCATTCTTAATGAATACGATGGCACCTAAAGTTGCTGGTTATTACCAGGTATCAACTACTTTCATTAAATTAATTCCTATCTGTATTATTGCTATCATTGGTACTATTATTGGCTTAGTGAATGGAAATACTGGGGAAGCTTTTAAAGCTGTTGGTGACAGCGCTCTAGTGAAGAGCGATTTTGGTTCTGCCATCTTAGCTACCATCTTCGCTTATGAAGGTTGGGTTGTAGCAACATCAATTAATGCAGAGTTAAAAAACTCAAAGAGAAATTTACCTCTAGCATTGTTTATTGGTACAATTATTGTTATTTGTGCATATCTACTATATTATTTAGGTCTTTCTTCATTAATTCCTAATACAAACGATATTATTCAATTAGATAGTGGCGCTCCACTTTTTGCTATGAATGGTTTGATTGGTAAAGCGGGAGAATTTATCTTTAATATTTTAGTTATCATCTCTTGTTTAGGTACATTAAATGGTTTAACAATGGGTTGCTGTCGTGGTTTATTTTCATTAGCAACTCGTGGACAAGGTCCTAAACCATTACAATTTGCAAATCTACATCCTAAATATAACACTTCAATAAAATCTTCAGTTGCTGGATTACTTCTATCATTGGGATTTGCAGGATTGTGGTACGTTGCTATTCGTGGTTGGTTACCTCTTGGTTCAATGGATGAAGTTTCAATTGCTGTAGTTTATGTTTCTTACATCGCAGTTTATATTTGGATTATGAAAGAATGTAAAGAGTTTAGTAAATTTAAACGCTTCGTAATGCCTAGTCTTGCAATTTTAGCTTCAGTATTGCTAACATTTGCTTCGACTGGTTTATTCCAATTAGTTACATTAGGAAGTTTTGCAAAGATGCAAGAATTCTTAGTCTTCTCAGGTATTTCTTTCTTATCAGTATTCATTGGTCTTCTTTTCTATAAAGATAATCCATTACAAATCACAGATCAAATTCTTAAAAAAGAATAAACAAAAAGCCACCAATTTGAA